>CANPWL010000005.1 GCA_947584375.1 uncultured Clostridia bacterium
GTGGGAACAACAGGGCTCGAACCTGTGACCCTCTGCTTGTAAGGCAGATGCTCTCCCAGCTGAGCTATGCTCCCAACAGTTGTTTATAACAGCGACTTATATATTATATATTACTTTGGACAAATTGTCAAGAGCTTAATACTTATTTTTTCAATATATAAATTTTAATAATTAAACTCCGCTAATAATAACTTATTGTATATAATTTAAACAATGCACTTCCTAAAACGCAACTAACCTATAACCTGTAAAAATATAAAAGACTGTAAAAATACAGCCTTTTACATACTATTATTCTTTATCCGAAGAATCAAAATTATTATTAATCGAACTTTCATGAATTTCCTTAGCAGCTTTCTCAGCCTTTGGAAGCTCCAACTCTTTTAACTTAGCGTTTTCCTCTTCAAGTATCTTCATAAGCTCTTCTATTGCATTATTTGTAGGTCTTGTGAGATCCTCTTTCATCTCGACAAGATCATCTTTATTGACTCCCTCTTCAATAAGCGGCTCATTTAGAATTTCAGAGCCTTTTCCGTCTGAGAATTGTTCAAATTCATTATCATTCTCATCATTGTTTAATCTGTCATTTTCGCTTACAAATTCATCAAATGATGACTGAGCATCAACTTCATTATCTTCAATAGTTTTATGATATTCTTCCCTTTTTCTTTCACGATTGATTATTTGTTTTTTCTTGCTGTGTCTGCTTAAAGCAAGGAAAATTATCATCAGCAAAGCAGGAATACCAATGAAGACAAAGTATCCGACTGTGGAATTAGCTAAAATAATTATTTTTCCTAACCATTCAAATTGATAATTTGCAATTCCAACGATCTTATTGCCTTTTACCATAGTAGTATCCATTGAATTATCAAACTTAAGCTCATAGTAAAGCTTATCGTTTTCAACGACTAAATCCACAAGACGCATGGCAGTTGTTCCGTAAGTTATTCCGTTTGCTCCGGAAACGTCGTCGGCAATAACCACCTTGCCGGCGTCTTCCTTTGCAGGAGTGCCGTTAGTCGCAAGAATCAGAGTATTCTTTTTAATATTTGGGGACATATAATCATCATGAATAAGATAAAGACTATATCCTCCGATACTCGGTGTAACATTTTCATTTTTAAATGCAATATGGACCAGTGCAACAAATAAACATGAAATAATCAATATAATCAAAAATATTATCCCGAAAACCTTGAACGGAGAAGTTTTTACTTCTTTATTGCCCATAAAAGCAACATCCCTTCCTAAATTTTGAGTCTACAAAGTTTTACATAACAATTATAACATACCTTTTTATATTTTTCAACGAAAAAATATAATTTATTCTATTTTTTATTTATTTGAACTCTGACTTTTTCAAAGTAATATTTTATGACTAAGGTATTGACATAAATTTTTCGTATGATATAATAGCATTTAGCAATTGTTTTATTGTTTATAGCGCCTATAAACTTATTTAAGTTGATTTGCTTGTGTAGCTCAGTTGGTAGAGCAGCGCATTCGTAATGCGCAGGTCACGTGTTCGAGTCACGCCACAAGCTCCAGAGCGGCTAATCTTTATTACAAAGCACGTACTAATTAAAGTATGTGTTTTTTATTTTGCAAATCAAACATAAATAAAAGAAAAGCAGACGCATATTAAATGCGTCTGCTTTATATTTGTTTACAAGTTTTTACTCGTCTTCCGAATTGCTCAGTAATTTCCTTCTGTTAACAAATCCATAGATACCCATCACTAAGAACAATCCGCCAAGTACAATAGGCAATGCCTTTCCGTCTTCAGTACCTGTATCAGGCATATCTGCTGTCTTATCAACAGTCAAAGCCAATACCTGCTTATTTGTCGGAGTATCATCAGAATCAACCTCTGATGAATGTCTGTCAGACTTCTTAACTACCACCCTTGCAAGAACTCTTGTTGCATAAGTTCTCTTACTTGTAACCGTAGTAGCATTACTTGTTACAGGCAACGTAGTTGTAACTACGCCGGTCGTTGTAGCAACTGTCGATGTACTTACTTCACTAGTTGTAGTTACCGGTGTAGTAACCGTTGATACTGGTGTAGTTGTTGTAACTTGACTTGTAGTTGTAGACGTAGGTGTAACTGTTGTAACCACACTTGTAGCGGTAGACGTAGGCGTAGTTGTTGTAACCTCACTTGTAATCGTTGTCGTAGGTGTGGTTGTTGTAACCTCGCTTGTAGTCGTTGTTGTAGGCGTGGTCGTAACCTTGCTTGTAGTCGTTGTTGTAGGTGTGGTCGTTACCTTGCTTGTAGTCGTTGTTGTAGGCGTGGTTGTGACCTTGCTTGTTGTCGTTGTCGTAGGCGTGGTCGTGACCTTGCTTGTAGTCGTTGTCGTAGGCGTGGTTGTTACCTTACTTGTCGTCGTTGTCGTAGGTGTGGTCGTGACCTTGCTTGTAGTCGTTGTTGTAGGCGTGGTTGTGACCTTGCTTGTAGTCGTTGTTGTAGGTGTGGTCGTAACCTTGCTTGTAGTCATTGATGTAGATGTGGTTGTAACCTTGCTTGTTGTCGTTGACGTAGATGTGGTTGTAGCTTTACTTGTAGTAGTTGTAGTTTGTTTAGTTGTAACCATAGTAGTCTTTTTCTCATCGGTATTCTTTCCTGAATAATACCAAGAATGAGATTCACCGCTTATAGAGCAGCTGTCTGCAATTAATGTTCCGTCAAAGTTAGAATAAAAATTAACCTTTGCACCAGGAGCCATTACGCTTCCGACCCATTCATTCGGGAAGTTCAATGTACCGTTATAAACCTGATTTTCTTTTGAACTGTCATAAAAGTTCCAAAGAATTTTTGAATTCTCAGAATCATATCTTTCTTTATTACCCTGTCCGTTAAATCTGGTTCTTACCGGAACCCAAACCTCATTTCCTGCTCCTGCCATATCTACATTTACAATAAGAGTAGTTTTTTCAGTATCATCTAAAATAACATTTAAAATTGCATTATTGCAAAGAGCAATTGAATCTTTGAATTTCAGGTTTTTCACATTTACGCCTTCAGCTAACGCCTTGATTTCTGCACTGTTCATTTCAAACTTTGTCTGAACATCGCTGCTGTTTTTAGCATTTACATACTCTTTTGATAAATCATTAAGATTATCGAACTCTTTATCAAGATCAATAAACGGTTTTGAACCATTTTCAACATACATAGTGCAGTCTTTAAATGGCATTTCAGTTGTTAAGAAACCATTCATAACAACCTTATTCTTATTACCGTTATCCGTTAGAACTATTTCAGCACCCTTTCCGAAAACGAACGGATCGCCATAGAAAGTAACACACAGATTAGTTGAAAGCTTTTCAACGTAGTTTACCATATTATTCTTACGAATACCGTTGCCTTTGGCATCTTTCAAAAGTGCCTGACCGAAAGTACTATTGGCGCTAGTCAGATTTCCGACAGCTATGTTACCGAAACAATGCGCATTAATAGCCGCATCATTGTGTATAAACATATGGAAACCTGTTGCGATGCCGAGCGGCAAATCAGAGTCATATTCATACTCAGAAATGCTTGTTGCAAATGTAGGCATTGATATACTTACAAACAAAAGCAACGCTGTCAAACCGCTAAGTACCTTCCTTGCATACTTCAAATAATCATCTCCTTTGCAAATCATTAAAGTGATAGCTTTAACAGTATCACTATCTCCTTAGCTTTTGGTTACATAATTATACTATAAAATATAAAATAAAAAGTCAATATGCCCACAATTAGTTAATCACGTTTGATTTATTTATTGTTTATACCATAGCCTTAAAACATTGTTGTTTTGTAGGCTGGTTTTTGTGTAAATAGCACATGACTAACGCTATAAATTGTAGTAATTCTACAAATAAATTAACAAAAAATCGTATCTGTTTTATGAGTATATTTAAAAATAATAAAAAATATAATTTACAGAAACTTAACATTTGTGCTGAGAAATCACCTAAAACATAATAAGGTTTCCCAAAAATTATTCGGGAAACCTTATTTCTTTTTAGTTTTATTGATAATAAAACTATTTTTCAAAAAATTTCTTTTTCCTCGACAAAAAACTGTATCCTGCCATAAGCAACAATATTCCTCCTGCACATAAAGGAACTGCCTTTCCATCTTCCGTACCTGTATCCACTGCATTATCAAGCATTAGCGAAAGTGTTCTTTTCAACCGAGTAAGCTCTTCTCTTTGCTCATCAGTTAAATCACTCCTCTTCAATAGCTCATTAATATATGCAAGAGTTCTTCTGATTTGTTCAGGAGTCGGGTTATCAGGTACATTGATCAACGTAGTTGATGTTACCGTCGTAGTAACTTTATCCGTCTCAACTACGGTGGTTGTTTTAGCCGTTACCTTAGTCGTTGTCGTTTTAACCGCAGTAGACTTAGTTGTTGTTGTTTTAGATGTTGTCGGTTCGGTAGTTGTCGTTTCTGAAGTCGGACTTGTAGTTTCCGATGTATGTAAATTGACGATCTTGATCTTAGTTCCGTCATTCTCATAGCTAACTCTGTAACCGGCAGGAATATTCACTTCCTTAACCTGATAAATAATCTTTGAACCGTTACTGTACATCGGCAGATTATCCCATGAATCCTTCCATCCATTACTGTCATTTAATACAACTTCTGTTCCTATCTTCTCTTCGCCCTTATAAAGCTGTACTTTTACAAAATCAGGTCTTATTTTATCCCTATCAGAAGAATCGTCCCAAACTTTCTGCACGTAAACACTTGTTGTTTCAGGAATATGACTGTTAGTAATATTGACAGTATTATCGGTTGTTTTATATTCAGCGCTGTAACCGTTCACTGCTATTTCCTTTACTGAATATATAATATCATTGCCTTTTTCCTTAGCAGGTAAGCCGGTCCACTCATATAACCAGTTATCAGTAGCCTTAACCTCAACTGCTTCGCCTACATTTTCTGTCACTCCGCCGACCGTTTTCCTGAGCTGTACAGTTATCTTGTCAGGTCTGATTCCATCTTGATTATCTAAATCCTTCCACACCTTGACTACCCTTAAAGAAGTCAGTTCAGGATTGTAACTGTTTGTAACGATCGTCTTATCGGCTGAATTCTGATAGCTGTCTGTATAACCCTCAGGAACTGATGTTTCCTTAGCTGTGTAAACTATCGGTGTTGTTTTGCCGTTATACTTAGGAAGCTCAGTCCATGTGTACTTCCAATTGTTTTCACTGTTGAGAGTTATAGTCTTTCCGACAACGGCAGCACCGTCTGCGTAAAGTTGTAATGTTACACTTGTCGGTCGTTTACCGTCCTGATTATTGCTGTCAGACCATACTTTCTCTGCCGAGAACTCTGTCTTTTCCGGTGTATAGCTGTTTGTAACGATCGTCTTTTCGGCTGAATTCTGATAGCTGTCTGTATAACCCTTAGGAACTGACGTTTCTTTGGCTGTATAAACTATCGGCGTTGTTTTGCCGTTATACTTAGGAAGCTCTTCCCATGTATACTTCCAACCGTTTTCAGCATTGAGAACTGCTGTCTTTCCGACAACGGCAGCACCGTCTGCGTAAAGCTGTACTGTTACACTTGTCGGTCGTTTGCCGTCCTGATTATTGCTGTCAGACCATACTTTCTCTGCTGAGAACTCTGTCTTTTCCGGTGCATAGCTATTTGTAATAACCGTTTTATCCACTGAATTCTGATAGCTGTCTGTATAACCCTTAGAAACTGATGTTTCTTTAGCTGTATAAACTATCGGCGTTGTTGTACCTTTATACTTAGGAAGCTCTGACCATGTGTACTTCCAACCGTTTTCAGAATTGAGAACTGCTGTCTTTCCGACAACGGCAGCACCGTCTGCATAAAGCTGTACTGTTACACTTGTCGGTCGTTTGCCATCCTGATTATTGCTGTCAGACCACACCTTCTCTGCCGAAAACTCTGTTTTTTCAGAGGTATGCGTATTTGTAACAGTAATTGTTCTATCCTCTGTGCTGTACTCTGCAATATAACCTTTAACTGAAGTTTCTTCTACTGAATACAGTATTTCTTCTCCGTATTCTTTTGCAGGTAAGTTTTTCCACTCATATGTCCAATTTTCAGACGCCTTTACTTCTACGGCATCGCCTACATTTGCCATTGAACCGTTAACGGTTTTTCTTAACTGAACTGTTATTTTGTCAGGTCTAATTCCGTCTTGATTATCTGAATCCTCCCATACCTTGACTACCCTTAAAGAAGTCAGCTCAGGATTATAACTGTTTGTAATAACCGTTTTATCCGCTGAATTCTGATAGCTGTCTGTATAACCCTTAGGAACCGTTGTTTCTTTGGCTGTATAAACTATCGGCGTTGTTGTACCGTTATACTTAGGAAGCTCTTCCCATGTATATTTCCAACCGTTTTCAGAATTGAGAACTGCTGTCTTTCCGACAACGGCAGCACCGTCTGCATAAAGCTGTACTGTTACGCTTGTCGGTCTGCTGCTATCCTGATTATTGTTGTCAGACCACACCTTCTCTGCCGAGAACTCTGTATTTTCAGGAGTATGCGTATTTGTTACCGTAACTGTGTTGCCGACTGTGCTGTATTCAGTAATATAACCGCTTACTTCGGTTTCATCTAAAGAATATGTTATGTTCTCGCCGTTTTCTTTAGCAGGCAGACCCTTCCACTCATATGTCCAGTTTTCAGAAGCCTTTACCTCTGTCTCCCCACCGACATTTTCTGTTACTCCGCCAACCGTTTTCTTAAGCTGTACAGTTATCTTGTCAGGTCTGATTCCGTCTTGATTATCATAATCGCTCCAGACCTTAACAACTTTAAAGGATGTAACAGCCGTGTTGTGGACATTTGTAATAACTGTCTTTTCATCCGTGCTTTCATATAAATCCGAGTATCCGCCGGGAACTGCTGTTTCCTTAGCTGTATAAACTATTGGTTTTTTCGAGCCATTATACTTAGGAAGCTCTGTCCAAGTGTGTTTCCATCCGTTTCCGACATTTAGAACCGCCGTCATTCCTCCAACGGCAACACCGTCTGCATAAAGCTGAGCCGTTACACTTTCAGGTCTGCCTCCGTCCTGATCGTTATTATCCAGCCATACTTTTTCAACAGAGAATGACGTTTTTTCAGGAATATGTGTATTTGTGATAGTTACCTTGCCATAATCGTCAGTTGATATACTCTTTGCATATCCGTCCGGAATTGAAATCTCATCAATCGTGTATAATATTTCAGCATGATTATTGTCGTACTTAGGCAGCTCTGTCCACGTATATTTCCAACCATTTGAAGCTTTAAGTTCAACTGAGTCACCCATTGCAATTCCGTTTGCATATAACTGAACTCTTATACTGTCAGGTCTTACAGCGTCCTGATCATTGCTGTCTGACCAAACCTTTTCAACAGACTTTGAAACTGTTTCAGTTACAGTTTTCAATGTATTAGTACAGGTGAATGAAATATCATCATTATCATTCAAATCGAAGAAATAAGCTTTTTCATAAGTTACACCGTCAATAACTGCCTGCTTCATTTCACTTGACGAAACCGTACTCTCAAATTCTGTTTCATATCCCTCAACAGGAACTTCAACAAGCACAAATCTTGAATTCTGCTTAAATACACCGTCGCTGTAAAAATACTCTGTATTAATTTCAGATGTAGAGCCCTGTGCTACTACAATATCTTGTTTGAATACATATTCGTTTTCATCAGTTACTTCATAAAGTTTAAAAGTAAATTTAACGTCATCATTTGCAGGAAGCTCATTTGATCCAGATTTAACAATCTTTTTAATATACGTACTGAACGGAATACGAAGTCCTACTTTAGCAGGCGATGCCGTCAGTGTTTGTGTAACGGCAAAATCTGTATCTTTATTAGTGGTTGCTGAATATCTATACCCGAACGAATCCCACGCATACTTGCCCGGTTCAGCATCATCACCGAGAATTCCGTGGAAGTTTACGGTTACTGTCTCATCAGGCTTTAATGAGAAATCATCAGCAAAAACTACTCTGAATGAAAGAGTATCAGAAGTGATTTCATCTCTCCACTCGGCACTGTCTTCACCGTTCCAGTCATTCTCGGAATATCCCTCTTTGCCTTTGCTTGTATATTGAATTTTATAATTTCCGGGATCAATGACACGTTCGTTTCCTTCAGCGTCAATTACTTTAATAACTATATCTTTTGCCGGATCAAGCTTAACACTGAAATCCGAATCTCTGTAACTATTGAGGTTTACTGTTCCGTTATCGCCCTTATAAGGAAGCTTGTTGATTATAACTATATCATTGAAATCAACCTTGCTCGCATTCATCATATGAATTGTATAATCAACCGAGGATGCGTCCTGACCTTCCTTAGGATAGTTTGTATAAACGTAGTTATCGCTTCCATCGTATCCTATACCTGTTTCATAAGGATTTTCATTTAGCGGAGAACAGTTTCTGTCTGTTTGCGTTTTATCGTGAATTGTAAGATATGAAAATGAACCAAATGCACCAAAAGCATTTACACTTGCTTTTGAATTGATTTTATCTCCGACTACTGTTCCTTTTTCTACTTCACTATTTTTAAAATCCTGTGAAGGAATTAAGTAGCTGTCATTATAATATGTTCCGATAGTTTCAACATTTGAGCCGTTTTTAGTAACAAGAGTAAGCACACCTGTTTCTCCGGGCTTAATCTTATATTCCGAACCGCTGAATTTGAATTTATAAGTTATTGTGCCGTCTTTATTATTAACTGAAGATACGATAGTTTCATCACTCAGCGACAGCGGAATTGTTTTACCATTTACAGTAATTCCAAAATCAGGATCATCCATAAGGATATACGGTGCGTCAGGAGTATCCTCAATAGTATAATCCGTCAGCGAAGCTGTTGCGTCGGCTTCATTTCTTATAGTTATTTTCCACTTGAACTGGTCGCCCGGATTCATTGAAGTAATAGGAACTTTCTTTCCGCCTGCTTCTCTGAATGCCGGCTGCCACGAACCGTTTTCCGACCTATATTCCACAGATTCCTTTACAATACCCGGAATAATTCTTCCCGGTTCAACTGATACGGTCGATTCATACCAGTATTCATTGCCGTTTAAATCATTTTCTACATCAGGTACCGCCTTGCCGACATTTCCGTAATTATTTCTGCCATCATACATATTATTTGATCTGTCGTCGGTTTCCGGCTCAATATCTGAAATCACCTTAGTTTTTATTGAGTTCCTGCTTACTTTGTTAAGCATGGCAATGTCTGCGTCAACTTCACAGTCATATAAAAGCACAAATCCTGTTCCTGCCTTTAAAACGAGAGGTTCGTCAGTATCCTTATTGAAGAAATTAAATGTAATTTTCCTTGAAGCAGCGTCATAAGAAGCTTTTACCTTTACTTCAACCTCAGGTATATAGTCTCCCAGATAAACCATTCCGTGTAGATTTGCAGTAATTACCTCTTCAGCATTTCCCATGTCATATTGGTTCATATGCATACGCAAATATGACTGTCCTGCCGGCAGCTGGTCAACAGCCTTTTCAACTGTTACAGACGCGTCCTTACTCGTGTTATAAAACGCATAAACATATTGTATCTTAGTTGTTTCACCGTCGTAATATCTATACTGACCGGATCTAGTATTGTCTTCATATATGTCATAAACATTCTTCTGTGACTGCACTACAACATTTTCATCGCCCGAAGCTTTATAAATAAGGTCGGCATGAACCTTTTCTCCGCCGTTTACGCTGAATGAATTCCTTACAACTTTAGGATTGCTGAAGGTATTGAAATATTCACCGAAATCGGCTCCGTTTTCGCCCTCAGGCCATGTTATTGTAATTCTCTGTTCAAGTGTAGTATTGGCAGGAACATTAAGATCCGACCAAATTATTGTCGATTCAGACCAAGCAGAATTTGAAGGAATATTTATAACGCCCTTGCTGCGTGTTTCAAAGTCACCGTTTGTATCAATGCTTATCAAACTTTCAGTCCAGTTGAATTTACCGTTAGGATTAGGCAGAGTATCAACAGCTGTTATATTGCTCAAATTATTATCAGAATCATTTATAATTCTAAGAACATATGTATATGCTCCGCCGACAGTAGTTTCACAAGACTGTTTTTCGATATTTTTATCTTGCTTATCTATTATTTTTTTGTCATACTTAACGCCATCAATATGCGTAGTAACATCCGTACTGTCATTTTTACCCTGAGGAGCTAATCCGGCAGTATTAGTCAATACTATATTTTCATCAAAGCCCTTGCTTATAAGTCCCTGATCAAGCTTTGTTTTGTAAGTCAGCTGAACTTCTGTCCCCTTTTTAATACCGTCGGGGAAAGTCCATACTACCGTATAAACGCCGTCATTAACAGTTACAGAACCTTCAATACCGCCGCTATTAACAGAAGCTCCGTTTTCTAGCGGACTGCCTCCGTCATCTACAAGAACCAATCCTTTAGGAAGAGTGTCCGTAACAGTAACTTCGTCTTTGTAATCATATTCGGAAGAATTGCTTACAGTAATTGTGTAGTTTACAATATCGCCATCCTCTAAGCTTTCTCCGTTATTATCGCTTGTCTTTTCAATCCCTACATTGCCATAGTGATAATCAATCCAAGCCTTTGCCTCCTGTTCATTATAAACAGCATTATTCTCGAAATAATAAAACCAGTTATTCTTGATAATATCGTTTGCAGACTTTACAGTTGCAGTAATTGTTTTACTAACAGATTCGCCCGGATTAAGCTTTATATCAGGCCATGTGATTTGCCATGTGTTAGGCTCGCTGTCCCAACTGTTGTTGCGAACCATTTCTACTTTTGCACCTGCGTCTTCAAGAGCCTTTTTTTGCTCCTTTGACAAAGTCATTCCCAAAGGAAGCTTATCAACCAAATCATCGGTTATATCTTTTGTACCAATATTTTTTAAGGTTATAGTGTATGTTACCTCATCGCCTGATTCAACATCCGATTTATCTGCTGTTTTTGTAATTTTAATTTTAGCGTCTCTGTCAATTTCAACATTTTCGTCATCGTTTGATGTTGATTTATCTTCAAAAACCGAAACAGCTTCAAACTCAACATTATTGTCAATAGTCTTTGCTGAATCAAATTGTGTTATATCTATATCAAGCTCTGAAGCCTTTACATTTACAGATATATTGACATTCTGCATCTCGGCTGTCAGTTTTCCGCCATCATCATTAGGATTGGCTTTTGTATATGTGAATTTTATTTTACTGCCGTCAATCTCAAATCTTATATTACCGCCGTCTAAATCTTTTGCACTTACAATAACAGTACCGTCCTTAGCAATGACCTCAGTACCGTCATCTGAAACCCTTGAACCTTCCGGAAGCGAAATGCCTGAAGGAAGAGTCAGCACATCTGTAACACTGATTTCCTTTGTCCAAATCTCGCCGAAGTTTTCGGTATTCTGAGAAGTGTTTGAAATAGTGTAATTAATATCTCCGCTTAAAACATTTTTTCCGTCCTTGTTTATTATACCAAGCTTTGATGTATCAGCAGTTTTAACTACGTTATTCCATCCAAAATCAGCAGTCCATGAAGCTTTTACGGTGTTTTCTTTGCCAATGCCTTCTGCATCATCGCCCAAGTTTTCAGTGCTTGCTTTAACCAAAACCGATTTGCCGTTTTGAGTCAATCCGTTTTGGCAGTACATACCTATGTTATAGCTTAACGTAGCGCCTTGAGGGACTGTCATAGTAAAATATTTTCTGATTACCTTATCACCGTCCTTTACCACATGATAGGTAATATCAGAGGTAAAATCGTTGCTGTTAAATTCCTTTTTATCACCGTCATTTTCAAAGTTTGAAAAATCAATATCGGTTATATAATTTCCATCTTCATCGATAAAATCAATATAAACAATTCCGTCCTCAATAATGTTTGGACTTGAATTTGTAGAATTTACCGTAACCTGAATTACATCTCCCGATTTCTTTGTTGATTCGTCAGGTAAAAACACGCTGGCTGTTAAATCCTGATTGACAATGTCGTCGTTCTTAGCAGCATCTGTCATAACAGGATAACCCGACATAAGAGCAGTACTCACCATACTTGCTGAAAGCAATACCAATAAAGCTTTTTTCAACAAAAAACGTTTTCGCATATCCGGACTCTCCTTTTTGATATATAGATATATATTTTTAGAAATAGTTTTTAAATTTACTTATATCTTAATATATATATTATTAATATTATAGTTTACCCGCCGCCAATTATCAAGTTTTGGCAATCGAAACAAGCTTTTAGTTAATTTAATTTATTTATTCTTTTTTTATTGTGTGCAAATCTACAAATCGGCTGGCAATAGGTTGTGCATTTTGCATAATTAACGCTCTTAAAAGAAAATATATGTAAGATAATTCACGTAATTTTAATAAAAGTTTTTTAAAATTTGACGCTAATTTAAGCAATATGCACAAATTAAATGCAGATATTTACTGCATTATCACTTCTAACAATAATCTTAGATTTAATTAAAAGTTTACATTTATCATTGTAAATCAAATAAAAAAACTTGTCCGGTATTTCATTTGTCATAATATAAAAAAACTGCCGTAAAATATTACAGCAGTTATTTTTTTATTCAATAATACTCTTAGTCGGAGCGTTGTCTCTTTTTGCTTTTTCCTTTATTTTTTTTCTTATGATTTGAACCAAAGCTATAATCATAAGAACTGTTGAACATAATAATAAAAGAAGTATCGGATAATACCAAATCATATATTTATATTGGGGATTAATATTACCGTCCTCGGTAATTTTACCGGTCGCATAATCGACAAAATACTTTTTTGTAATAAAAAAATAAACCAAAACAGATACGATCGAAAATCCAAAGCTACTGATATAAAACCGTTTGAATGCTAAAATGATCGCTGCAAGCATTCCAATAAGACATATAAGAATTACCGTACCTACATATGTCTCAACATTAATGGTTTTTTTGAAAATACTAATTACAGTAATTCCTCCATAGAAAAAACCTGAGTACAAAAACGGTAAAATCATTATAAATTTTATGAGCCTCAACCATATTGATTCTTTTTTCAAAAATTTTTTAACTGTCTTTGATGAAGCGTTTCTTCGTTTCTCCTCTTTTTTTCTGAAAGCCTCGTCATTTTCCAATCTTTCTTCCTTAAGCCTTTTTAGTCTTGCAGATTTTGACATAAATAATACCATGCTCCTTATTGAACTTAAAATGTCCTATTTATAATCCTTAACGTAAATAAGAATTTATTTTACATCAGTATAACATAAATATACTACAAAACTCAACCCCTATTTTACATTAAAGCCAAAGCAAATAATTCTTAAAAAACCATAGAATTATAGAGATCGTTCTGCAAAACATAATAAAGATGCGGCATCAAACTTAACGGATTTAATTGTCGATATTTTAAAATAAACAGCTCTATTTACCGACGTTTAAATTCAAATATACAAAAAGTATCAAAGAAAGGATAATTACGTTATGAAAAAGACAGTAAAATGCATAGCCATTATTTTGCTGACCTCATTTTTTCTAATGACATCAATTACCTTTTTCTCTTTTAACGACGCTCAAATTCCTGCATTTTTATCAGCAATAAGCAATTCAGATCTGTCAGAAAAACTTAAATCACAGTCAGACAATGCTGTTGCGGCAAACAGCACGGTAAAAAAAGTCATACCATGCGGGCAGCCGTTTGGAATAAAAATGCTTACTGAAGGTATTATGGTTGTAAGACTTTCAGATATTAATGGAACGAAAGACTCCTGTCCTGCAAAAAAAGCCGGTGTTCATGTCGGTGATATTATTATTTCCGTTGGCGGTGAAAAAATAACATCAAATGAAGATTTAGCAAAGGCAATTTCTTCTTCGGGAGGAAAAACAGTAAAAGTAATCCTTATAAGAAATGGATATGACGACAAAAGCGCATCAGGAGAAAAACTTTCAGTAAATCTTACGCCGGAATACTGTAACAGTGAAAAATGCTATAAAACCGGAATGTGGGTAAGAGATTCATCTGCCGGAATAGGGACTATAACCTTTTATGATCCTTCAACCGGAGTTTTCGGAGGTCTTGGACACCCTATTTGCGATGCGGATACAGGGGAACTTATGCCATTATCCAGCGGTGAAATATGCGACGTTTCAATAACAGGGTATAAAAAAGGCGTAAACGGAAATCCCGGAGAACTCAGAGGAAGATTTCTCAGCAGCAGTCAAACAGGCATAGTCACTCAAAATACAAACAGCGGAGTATTTGGTACTCTGGATGAAGCTCCCTGCGACAATAAAGAAATTGAAATCGCAGAGTATGATGAGATAAAAAAGGGAAAGGCTGAAATTCTTACAACAATCAGCGGCTCTCAACCTCAAAAGTATTCTATCAATATAGAACAAATAAATATTGATGATCCTGAATCGAAAAATTTTGTTATCAGAGTAACAGATAAAGATCTTCTTGACAAGACAGGCGGTATTCTGCAAGGAATGAGCGGAAGTCCTATTATTCAAAACGGAAAACTTATAGGCGCAGTAACTCACGTCTTTGTAAATAATTCTTGTATGGGATACGGAATTTTTGCTCAGACTATGATCTCTCAATCTCAGACAAAAACTGACAGCAATAACTGTATCAATAAGGCTGCATAACTCAATGCCTGACAGATTTAAAACTATTTCGGATGTATCCGTCGAACATTAAAACATTTTGTAATAATTCGTTATATTTATACAAATTGTAATATTTTATAATTTAATATGTCAGTGTTTTTCCCAATTTGACGATAAAAAGGTGTATTTTTTTGCAATTTCCTATTGATATTAATCTTCCTTTGTGCTAATATATGGAAGTAGGGACAGATATCAAAAAAATCATTAATTTTTAAGTTAATTTAAAATATTTTAAACACTATCCTAAATTTATCTGTTACATTTAATAAAAATCATCTATCCCTATAAAATGAACAGAGCATTTAACCATCAGTTTTTCAGCAGACAAACTATATCTGCTTTGAAAAGCTTAACGTATCTTATTGTCAAAAGACAGCGGATACAAACCTCAGTACAAAACTTTTAAAAAACTCATTACAAATCAAAACAAAAAAATTAAATTATAAGGAGCGAAAAAGCATGAGGAGCAAGATTAAAGTACTATTAGGCGATGACAGCAAGGACTTCGGAGTTAATTTCGCAAGTCTGCTAAGAAACAAAGGCTTTTATGTAATTGCAAGACCAAAGGATGGATTAATTTTATTTGACGCTATCAAGAATGAAACACCAGATGTTGTTATCATGGATATTATTATGCCAAATCTTAATGGGGCTGACCTTGTGGAAAAGCTCAATCACACACCATATAAAAAACCGCATTTCATTGTATGTACCTCATATGCAGACCCTTATCTGGAGAAAACTGCATTTGAAAAAGGGATTGAATGCTATTTGAGAAAGCCGGTAGATATAAATTATCTATCAAAACGCATAAATGAAATCATGGGTGTTGAAGAAGCTCCCGCTGTCGAAGAAATCAATGTTACAAAATCATATGACGATGTTTCTCTTGAAATAGCTGTAACAGAAATCATTCATCAGGTTGGTGTTCCGGCTCACATTAAGGGCTATCATTATCTTAGAGATGCAATAATACTATCGGTTAAAAACAGAGAAATGCTTGAATGTGTAACAAAGGTTTTATATCCAACGGTTGCAAAAGATTTCAACACAACTGCATCAAGAGTAGAACGTGCAATAAGGCATGCTATTGAAATTGCCTGGGACAGAGGAGATATAGAAACACTAAACTCATTTTTCAGATATACGATCAACGTAGAAAAAGGAAAGCCTACAAACAGTGAGTTTATCGCTTTAATTACCGACAAGATTTCGTTAAAGCTCAAAGCCCAAAACAGAAATTCGTCAAACACATTTTCTAAATCTCCATTAGTATAAGACTGACTGTCTTAATATGTTTATACAATGTTATATCCTATTACCGAAATCCACTTTCACATTTGTGATGGTGGATTTTTGTTTTAATTGCCCATTAATTTATTTTTATTGTGCTTTTATTAGTGCATTAAGTGAATTTTTTGCAAGATTTTTATGTTCGACTTGCATTTTTTGACCTTTTGTAATAAAATAATAGAGATAAATAACATTAAAATTCACTGGAGGTTTTTAAATGCTGCTTAAAGATATGACAAAAAAAGAACTTGAAACTTTTTTTTGTGATAACAAATTAAAGTTACAAGAATTTAAGGCAAAAAATTTATCATTAAATATGGCAAGAGGAAAACCCAGCACACAGCAGCTTGATTTAGCTGTAAAGATGCTGGCTTCCGTAAACAGTTTTGATGCCGACTATTCAGCGTCCGATGGAACCGATTGCAGAAATTACGGCGGACTTGAAGGAATATGCGACGCTAAAGAACTGTTTGCACCTATGCTTGGCGTTTCAACTGATGAAATAATCATAGGCGGAAACTCTAGCCTTAATCTTATGTATGATACGATTGCAAAAGGTATTATTTTTGGAGTAAACGGTGTTGATAAACCTTGGAAAGACTACGAAAAAATAAAATGGATCTGTTTAGTTCCGGGATATGACAGGCACTTTGCTATCTGCGAAAGCTTCGGAATTGAAATGATCAATGTTCCGCTTGGCAAAGACGGTCCTGATATGGATATGATAGAAGAACTTGTTGCAAAAGATGAAACAATAAAGGGCATATGGTGTGTTCCTATGTATTCAAATCCTACCGGAACGACTTATTCCGACGAAGTGGTAAAAAGATTTGCAAACTTAAAACCAAAAGCAAATGATTTCAGGATTTTCTGGGATAACGCTTACTGTATTCACCATTTGACTGATACGCCCGATAAACTGCTTAACATTCTCGATGAGTGTAAAAAGGCAGGAAATGAGGATATGGTTTATATCTTTGCTTCAACATCAAAAATTTCATTCGCAGGAGGCGGAATTGCCGTTTTGGGAGCAAGCAAGAAAAATGTAGACTATCTGCTCTCTCTTATGACAATACAAACAATAGGCTTCGATAAAATCAATCAGCTTCGTCACGTTAAGTTTTTCGGAAACTATGAGGGATTGGTTGAGCATATGAAAAAGCATGCTGAAATCATTAAGCCGAAATTTGATGTTTGTTTAGAGGCTCTTGAAAGGGAAATTGCTCCTTTGGGAATAGGAGAATGGCATAAACCTAACGGAGGCTATTTTATAAGCTTTAACTCAATGACCGGCTGTGCAAAAAGAATCGTATCCCTTTGCAAGGATGCAGGAGTTGTTCTTACCGATGCAGGAGCTACTTTCCCATATGGAAAAGATCCTGATGATTCCAATATCAGAATAGCTCCCACATTTCCTCCGGTTGACGAGTTGAAACAAGCAATTGAAATTTTCTGCATTGCAGTTAAAATTGCTTCTGCCGAAAAACTTCTGGTGGAAAAATAAAACAAAAATCAACTTATTAAGCCTGATGAGAATTCTCATCAGGCTTAATAAAATTAATATTATTCACAAATAATATAATAGTCTTTCAGAAATAAAGAAAACTATAATTTATTTTAATACGAACAACTATATAAAGATTGTGCAACTTCGCCAATTTTTTTATTTTTTATATTCCATTATTACCAATTTTATTTTTTTTTGAATTTTGCGGTTGCAATATTCGCAAATTATGTTAAAATGTACTTAACGGTCTTCTGTTAAATCTAAAAAATTAAGGGGGAACAGCCTTGAATATTGCATTAATAGCCCACGACAAGAAAAAAGAACTAATGGTGCAGTTTTGTATTGCTTATTGCGGAATTTTAAGCAGACATAACCTTTGTGCCACAGGTACAACCGGCAAACTGGTTTCAGAAGCAACAGGACTTCAAATACAAAAATATTTAAGCGGTGATCAAGGCGGCGACGAACAAATTTCTGCCAGGATTTCATGTAATGAAATAGATCTATTATTATATTTCAGAGATCCTATTACCCCGCAGCCTAACGAAGCTAATCTTTTAAGACTGTGTGATGTTCACAATATTCCGGTTGCCACAAACATAGCAACTGCGGAAGCATTAATACACTCGCTTGAAAACGGCGATCTTGATTGGCGTAACATTGTTAATCCTACAAGAATTTAATAAAAAATTAACACAACGCTTTTTGTATATGTGTTAAAATTATATTGAATAAATTAAAAGCTGTGATTAGAGGAGTAATAAGATATTTCAACTCAGAGAGGGTATGTTTGCTGAAAGTACCTTTGAAAGGTCTTATGAAAGACACCTATGAGCTTCCGCTTGAATAAAAGAGCGGACGTTACCTGCGTTAAAGGTGAGAGTGGCTCAGAAGTTTTCTGAGCAATTAGGGTGGTATCACGATTAAAAAGGTCGTCCCTTTTGGGGCGGCCTTTATTTTTTAGGAGGAAAAATTATGGCAAAGTCAACTGTACAAAGACCAAGAGGAACTCAGGACGTCATTCCGAGTGAATCTCACAAATGGCAAACCATAGAAAAGGTGTGCAGAGAAACTGCCGAGCAATTCGGCTTTAATGAAATAAGAACGCCGACATTCGAGGACACCGGTCTTTTTGTGCGTTCTGTCGGCGATACGACAGACGTTGTTCAAAAAGAAATGTATACAGTATCAGCCAAGGGGAATTCTGAATTTACCCTTAAACCCGAAGGAACTGCGGGTGTTATCAGAGCAATGCTGGAAAACGGAATTCTCAACGAGGGAGTACCGCAAAAAATGTTTTATATAACCCCGTGCTTTCGTCACGAAAAACCGCAGGCAGGCAGACTAAGAGAATTCCACCAGTTCGGCTGTGAAATGGTAGGTCCGTCATCTCCGTCAGCCGACGCTGATATTATAGCGCTTGCAAAAAGCGTTATCGACAGACTGGGAATAAAAGACGTAACACTTCACCTTAACTCTATCGGATGTCCAGAGTGCAGGGCGAAGTATCATAATGTGCTGAAAGAATACTTCTCCTCCAGAAAAGAGGAGCTTTGCAACACCTGTCAAGAGCGTCTGAATAAAAACCCTATGAGGATATTGGATTGCAAATCACCTATCTGCTCCGATATTGCAAAGGACGCACCTGTTATTTTGGATTACCTTTGCGAAGATTGTAATGATCACTTCAATAAACTACAAGAGATCCTCAAAGCTATGGGTATTGAATTTGTCATAGATACTAAAATTGTCAGAGGCCTTGACTATTACACAAAGACAGTATTCGAGTTTATCACAAATGCGATAGGTGCACAAGGAACAGTTCTTGGCGGAGGAAGATACGACGGTCTTGTTGAAGCTTTGGGAGGTCAGCCAACGCCTGCTCTCGGATTTGGTTCGGGCATTGAAAGGCTGATGCTCACAATGGAAAACTCAAACTGTGAGTTCATAGAAAAGAACACCTGCGATCTATATATAGCGTCAATGGGCGATAATGCGCAAAACAAAGCAGCTTCGCTTGCAATGGCTCTTCGTGACGAGGGATTTTTCACAGAATACGACCTTATGAGCAGAGGTTTGAAAGCGCAGATGAAGTACGCAAACAAAATCAACGCTAAATTTACCCTTGTTTTGGGCGATAATGAGCTTGAAACAAAACAGGCAAAACTAAAGCAAATGGATACCGGCGAAGAAACAGACATTTCACTTGATGAACAGTTCTGCGATAAATTTTCAAACGAGCTTATGAATTATATGTTCAAAGATGCTTTGGCAGATAACGAACTATAACTCAATCAATCCAAATTGAAAGGCATACAAATTATGTTTATTATAACCTCAAAGAAATATGAATTTGAGTGTCCTTACACTAACTCTGAATTCAAAAAGAAGTTCGACCATGAAATAAAAGACTACACATACCGTCAGCTTAGAAAGGATTTTCACCTGACCGACCTTTACTACGGCAAAAGAAACAATAACACTATTGAAATCCATTTCCACAGGTTCGGAAAACGTGACCTCGACAACCCAATGTTTGTTGGGTCTATCGGCAAAAGTGAGAACAAAAGCAGCACAAGGGTCGAAGGAAAATTTAAACGAAAAACATCAAATCTGATTGTATCTTTATTAATAATTATCTTCTGGCTTTTTGTTACCATTATAGGCTTCACTCAAAACCTGACAGCGGGAATTATACTAACAGCGATTACCTGTTTGGCGGTTTATATCTTCTTTTGGGATAACAATACACCTCAGAAAATTAAAGAGTATTTTGAAAGATATAATATGACCTTTGATAATCAGGATAAAAATTCAGATGCCTGAAACAATAAAGGACTTAAGTAATACAAAAAGGAGCATTAATAAATATGAAAACAGACACTATGAACGGACTTAAAAGAACGCACTACTGCGGTGAGGTTCCAAATACAGAATGCGAAGTTGTAGTATGCGGTTTTGTTCAGAAGATAAGAGACTTAGGAAATCTTATATTTATTGATTTAAGAGACAGAACTGGAATCGTTCAGCTTTCCTTTAACGATGAAACGGACAGAGAAATATTTGAAAAGGCATCAGGATGTCATGCTGAGTATGTTTTAATGGCTAAGGGTGATGTCAAAAAGCGTGAAAGCGTAAACAAAGATATAAAAACTGGCGAAATTGAAATTATAGTAACTGATCTAAGAGTACTTTCTAAATCTGAAACTCCTCCGTTTGAAATTTCTAAAACAGACAAAGTAAACGACGAGTTAAAGCTAAAATACAGGTATCTGGATCTGAGAAACGAAAAGCTCCAGAAAAATATCATAATGCGTCATAATATTGCTAAATGTGCAAGAGAATATTTCTATGAAAACGGCTTTATCGAAATCGAAACTCCGATGATGATAAAATCGACTCCGGAGGGTGCAAGGGATTACATTATTCCCTCCCGTGTTCATCAGGGAAAGTTTTACGCTCTCCCCCAATCGCCGCAGATTTACAAGCAGCTTCTTATGATTTCGGGCTTTGACAGATATATTCAGCTTGCAAGATGCTTCCGTGACGAGGATCTTCGTGCCGACAGACAGCCTGAGTTTACTCAAATCGACCTGGAGATGTCATTTGTTGACGTTGACGATTTGCTGGCAATAGGCGAGGGCTTTGTTAAAAAACTCTTTAAAGATGTTTTAAATGTAGATATACCGCTACCGCTTCCCAGACTGACCTTTAAAGACGCTATGTCGAGATACGGCTCGGACAAGCCTGATACAAGGTTCGGAATGGAAATTCAAGATATATCAGACGCTGTTAAAGATATTGACTTTATCGTATTTAAAAACGCTATTGATAACAATGGGAGCGTAAGGGCAATAGTTGCAAAAAATGCGGCTGACGTTTACACCCGAAAGGAAATCGACAAGCTGACCGAACACGCAAAGGGCATAGGTGCAAAGGGTCTTGCATATATACGCTGGATAGACGACGAGCCTTCCTGCTCCTTTAAGAAGTTCTTAAAAGAGGGCGAGCTTGAAAAAATCTTATCAAAGCTAAACGCTGAAAAGGGCGACGTAATACTTATTGTTGCAGATAAAAACAAAGTCGTTCTGCCGACTTTAGGTGCACTTCGTCTGCTTGTTGCAAAGAAGCTCAATATTATACCTGACGGATATAACTTCCTATGGATCACTGAAATGCCGTTCTTTGAGCAGGACGAGGAAACAGGCGAGTGGATAGCAATGCACCACCCGTTTACAATGCCTATGGAGGAATGTATTCCCCTTCTTGATACCGATCCTGAAAATGTTCGTGCAAAGGCGTTTGACTTAGTTCTAAACGGCACTGAACTTTCTTCCGGCTCTATGAGAATTACTGATTTTGAATTACAGCAAAAGATGTTTGAGGCTCTCGGTATGACAGATGAAGAAATAGACGCTAAATTCGGATTTTTAGTTGACGCATACAAATACGCTTCACCTCCTCACGGAGGAATGGGAATAGGTCTTGATAGGCTTGCTATGATTATGTGCGGAGCAGAGTCTCTGCGTGACGTAGTTGCATTTCCTAAGGTACAGAACGCAAGCGAGCTTATGAGCGCCTGCCCTGCTGAAGTTGATGAAAAGCAGTTAGACGAGCTTCATATTAAAACAGTTACAGATGAGTAGGACTTATATAAAAAGGCGTCGCCTTGCGACGCCTTTAGTTTTTACACTTCCCGCTTTTCATAAAATGCAATCGACAGTCTCCAGGAAAAAGCATACAATGCAATTACAGCTAAACATACAATTGTGATAATACCGCTAAACGATATGATTTTAATATAGCCGTCAACCAGATATGCGGAAAATGCACCAACGCCTGCAAAATAAACAAAAATCATAACAATATACGCAATTCGTCCCTTTATCGCACCCAGTTTAAACATAAACGGAAGTGTTATAGAAGGCATTAAAAAGGATATTACCAACAGAGTTGCCATAAGAATTAAAAAATTATTCAGAACGAATATTCCGTCAATGTTCATTTTGACCGCCTGAATGACGCCGGATATAATAAACACTAGAATCTGAGCAAGTATACCTATAATGTATTTTACAGTGACAATCTGCGACTTTTTATAAGGCAAAGCGTAACTATATTCATTCCATTTGCTCAGTTCATCATAGGAAAGTAAAGTTACAGGAATTATACCTGAAATCAAACAGGGATAGAAAATAAAAAATACATTAGTTGTTACAAGTGAACCTGCAAGAATAAATGCAACAAACAACAACTGAAATCTGCAATACTTTTTTATCATATATAAATCTTTTAAAAGCAATCCTTTCATCTTATTCTGCCTCCTTTACCATAAATATAAACAGTTCTTCAATGCTTACTGGACTGATTTTCATATCATTTGGAACATTATCACGCAATACTATCGCCTCAACTCCGTAAGGAGTCTCTTTTTTATGCTTTACTGCTTTTGAATCAAGCTCGCTTAACTGTTCTGTGGTACAGTGAATTATACCGTATTGACCGAGCAGACGGTCCTTTTCTTCACACAGCAGTAATTTACCCTTGTGTAGAAACGCCACATAGTCGCATATCTTTTCAAGGTCGCTGACAATATGAGATGAAATGAGAATAGAATGGTTTTCATCTCTAGTAAATTCGCTTAACATCTCAACTACTTCGTCTCTCACAACTGGGTCAAGACCGCTGGTAGCCTCGTCAAGCAATAACAACTTACTGTCGTGAGACATAGCTATCGCTATGCCGAGTTTCATCTTCATACCTCTAGAGAAGTCTTTAAACGGCTTGTCAGCAGGAATAGACAATTTTTTTAGATAGTTTGCATATTCTTCGTCATTCCAATTATGAAAAGTATAACTCATAATTTTCCCGACCTGCTTTGCATTCAAACATTCAGGTATCCCGACCTCGTCCATTACAACGCCGATTTCCTCTTTTGTTAGATAAATATTTTCCTGATTATCTCTGCCAAGAATTTTTATAGTTCCGCTGTCTTTGTGAAGCATATCTAAAATCAGTTTTATTGCGGTACTTTTTCCCGCACCATTTTCTCCAATCAAGCCCATAATACACCCACTCGGCAACGTAAGACTTAAATTATCCAGCTTAAAGCCGGGAAAAGTTTTCGACAGGTTTTTTATTTCAAGTGCGTTCATTATAAATCCTCCAGATTAAATTTAATCATTTCAATAATATCCTCTTTGCTTAGATTGCATGAAGCGGCAAGCTTTATTATTTCCTCGATATGTTCCTCAATCTTTTTCAGATTTTCCTCTCTGAGCAGTTCAACATTCTTTGGTGCAACAAAACAACCCTTTGCCTGAATGGTATAAATAAAACCTTCCTTTTCAAGCTCGTCATATGCCCGTTTTGTAGTGATAAAGCTGATTCTCAAATCCTTTGCCAGACCCCGAATAGACGGGAGCATTTCGTTTTCCTTTAAGTCTCCGCTTATTATCTGACTTTTAATCTGAGAATATATCTGGTCATAAATAGGAGAGCTGCTTTTATTGTCGATAAATATGTTCACACCATCACCTCTTTTTTAACTGTATATATGTATTATATACAGTTTATACAGTTTTGTCAATAGTTTTAGAATAATTTTATAAATAACAAAAAAGACTGACATTTTACTGTCAGTCTTTTCATTTTTAACAATTTTATATACGTTATCTTACCTTTTATAAAGTTTGACCTGCCGTTGCACATTGTAAAACATTTTGCAAACTTTCCAAAGGCAGCACTGCGTGCAGGGGTCACCCCCTGCCGGCTCGCCGGTGCAACGTCACCGTTGGTCTTGCCTCTTGCTTCTAAAATTCTTGTCTCTAGGTACTAGCCTGCCGTTTATCCAAGTTACACATTAGGTAAACTTATATTAGGCAGCGGAGGATCCAACGTCACCGTTTGTCTTACTTCTTGCTTCTAGTCTAGTACATTCCGCCCATTCCGCCGTCAGGCATTGGAGCAGCCGGAGTTTCCTCTTTGATGTCTGTAACAAGGCTCTCAGTTGTAAGAACCATTGACGCTACTGATGAAGCGTTCTGCAAAGCCGAACGTGTAACCTTTGTAGGGTCAACAATACCTGCTGAAATCATATCAACGTATTCTTCATCATAAGCGTTAAAGCCGTAGCCTGATTTACCAGAACTGATTATCTTATCAATTATTACCGAGCCTTCAAGCCCTGCGTTTGCGGCAATTTGACGTACAGGAGATTCAAGTGCCTTTAATACGATTTGTGCGCCTGTCTTTTCATCGCCGTCGAGAGTTTCAATCAGCTTAGATACAGCAGGCATAGCGTTGATAAGAGCTGTTCCTCCTCCTGCAACGATACCCTCCTCAACTGCTGCCTTAGTAGCGGCAAGAGCGTCCTCTATTCTAAGCTTCTTTTCTTTCATTTCAATTTCAGTAGCGGCACCGACCTTGATCACAGCAACACCTCCGGAAAGCTTTGCCAGTCTTTCTTCAAGCTTTTCTCTGTCGAAGTCTGATGTCGTGTTTTCGATTTGAGATCTGATTTGACCGATCCTATCCTTGATAGCACTTGCGTCGCCTGCACCGTCAACAATAATGGTATTTTCCTTTTGAATAACAACCTGCTTAGCACGTCCCAGCTGTTCAATCGTTGTATTTGCAAGCTCCAGACCGATTTCCTCTGTAATTACCTGTCCGCCTGTGAGTATTGCAATATCCTGAAGCATTTCTTTTCTTCTGTCACCAAAGCCCGGAGCCTTAACTCCTACGCACTGGAATGTTCCTCTCAGCTTGTTGAGAATAAGAGTTGAAAGCGCTTCGCCCTCGATATCCTCAGCAATTATAACAAGCTTTTTACCGGCTTTTACAATCTGCTCAAGCAGCGGAAGAATTTCCTGAATGTTTGTTATCTTTTTGTCAGTGATAAGAATGTAAGCGTCATCCATAACAGCTTCCATTTTCTCTGTATCAGTTACCATATAAGGAGTGATATAACCTCTGTCAAACTGCATACCCTCTACAACTTCGCTGTATGTTTCAGCCGTTTTGCTCTCCTCAATTGTGATAACTCCGTCGCTTGTGACTTTTTCCATAGCCTCTGCTATGAGCTTTCCTACGTTTTCATCAGCAGAAGAAACTGTTGCAACCCTTGCAATATCGTCAGAACCGTTTATCTGCTTTGAATTTTTAGCGATTTCTTCAACAGCAGTGTCAACAGCCTTTGCCATACCTTTCTTTACTATCATAGGATTTGCTCCTGCGGCAATGTTCTTCATTCCCTCGCATACCAATGCCTGTGCAAGAAGCGTAGCGGTAGTTGTTCCGTCGCCCGCAGCATCGTTTGTCTTTGTAGCGACCTCTTTAACAAGCTGTGCACCCATGTTCTCGAATGGGTCGTCAAGCTCAATTTCCTTAGCGATCGTCACACCGTCGTTCGTGATGAGCGGAGCTCCAAACTTCTTGTCAAGCACTACGTTTCGTCCCTTAGGACCAAGTGTGATCTTTACAGTGTCAGCAAGCTGGTCAATACCTGCCTGAAGTGACTTTCTGGCGTCTTCGCCGTATATAATTTGTTTAGCCATGATAATCTCTCCTTATAAATTATATTATATGTTTATTTTTTATAGAAAATTTAAACGCGGTTATTCAACAATACCCAAAATATCTTCCATTTTAACGATAGTGTATTCATCATCGTTGTATTTAACCTCTGTACCTGAGTACTTGCTGGTCAAAACCTTGTCTCCGACTTTAACCTCCATTTTAACATCTTCCTTGCCCGGACCTACTGCAACGACCTCAGCAACCTGAGGCTTTTCCTTAGACGCAGCCGAGAGAATGATTCCTCCTTTAGTTGTTTCTTCAGCTTCAAGCATTTTGATAACAACTCTGTCCTGTAATGGTTTAATGTTCATATTGAGTCCTCCTTAAATACATTATAAAATTAATTCAGCAGTATTTAGCACTCTCACTTTATGAGTGCTAAATACATTTTACCATTTATTTTTTAATAATCAAGAGCAAACTGTAAACTTTTTTTATTTTTGTAATATTAACTAAATTTTATTAACTTTTTTATGCATATTAGTAATGTTTACACAAGTTTATTTTGTTAAACTTTTTTCTTCATTAATTCTTTGTAAACGACTTTCATCGCACTAAAGCGATGAATATTTATGAATAAAAATATAACAAAATCTTTCGATATTATAAAATTTTCTTTTTGTACATATTTTATACAAAAACCGTACACTTTTTGCAGTTATGAATTTGTTATAATGATTATATAAAATTTATTTTTTGTTTTCGTTCTGTTTAATTTTAACATCAATTTGTAAAATTGATAAATATGATTCTGGTTACTCTAGAATTTTATTAATGCTTTTTAATCTTTACATAGTATGTAAATTTTAGATATTTTAGATATTAAAGTGCGGATTTTCATTAGCAGAACTGCTGAAAACTTCGAAAGGAGGAAATGCTCCGCAGGAGCATGAATATTAATTATGTCATTGGGAAAAGTATTAGTTGTTGACGACGACAAGAACATTTGCGAGTTGCTTAGACTTTATCTTGAAAAAGAAGGTTACAATGCAATAATTTCTCATGACGGCGAAGAGGCTGTTGTTAAATTCAATGCGTTAAAACCTGATATAGTTCTTCTTGACGTAATGCTTCCCGGTCTTGACGGATGGCAGGTATGTCGTGAAATCAGAAAGAAATCAAATGTTCCTATCATTATGATTACTGCAAAGGGTGAAACCTTTGATAAGGTTTTAGGATTGGAACTTGGCGCTGACGACTATGTTGTAAAGCCGTTCGATACTAAGGAAGTAATTGCAAGAATTAAAGCGGTTTACAGAAGAGTGGGACAAGTATCTACAAAATCAGAAGTAAAAGAAGTTAAATATGATAAGCTTTCTGTAAATATGACAAGATATGAGCTTAAAGTAAACGGCACTATCCTTGATACACCTCCTAAGGAGTTGGAGCTTCTATTCCATCTTGCTTCAAATCCAAACAGGGTATATACCCGTGATCAGCTTCTTGATGAAGTATGGGGCTTTGAGTATTATGGTGACTCAAGGACTATTGACGTACACGTTAAAAGGCTTCGTGAAAAGCTCGACGGTGTATCTGATAAATGGGAATTAAAGACCGTATGGGGCGTTGGATATAAATTTGAAGTTGATGAAGACTAATGATTAAAACTCAAAGTTTGTTTAAAAAATATTTTTTGATATTATCAGCAGTAATGCTCACAAGCGCAGTTGCCGTTTCAGGGGTATTACTGCTTATTTCTTCAAACAAAATATTTGCGAAAAATCAAATATTTATAATACTATCTGTTTTTATATTTTTGATTCTTATAATCGCTTTAGTGTTATATTTTATGTATAAACGTATTTCAAATACACTTGTCAGGATGACAAAGATTGTCGAGAATATAAGAGACGGCGAAATTTTAAATGAAATCTCTATATCGGGAATATCAGAACTCTATCAGCTTGAACTTGCTTTAAACGAATTATGCAAAGCCGTTCAGGAAAGCCGTGAAACAAACAGTAAGTTTGCTTCAACCGTTTGCCACGAACTGAGAACACCGCTAACATCTATAAGCGGATTTGTCGACGGCATACTTGACGGAACAATTTCAACAGATCAGCAGTCTTATTACTTAAATCTGATTTCTCAAGAGATCAAACGCCTATCAAAAATGATAGGGCTTATGCTTAATCTGGAACGGCTTGAATCAGGCGAGTGCAAACCCGATATGTGCAATATAAATGTCATAAGCATTATTGTAGATATACTCAACACGTTTGAAAAGAAAATAAATGAAAAAGGTCTCAATATACTCAATCTTAATTCAGACATTATAACTCTTTTTGCGGATAAGGACATGATTTATCAGGTTTTATATAATCTGATTGAAAATGCAATAAAGTTTACACCGAAAAACGGCTATATTGAGTTTAATTTCAAAAGTGATGAGAGTTATGACTATATTTCCATTAAAAACAATGGCGAGGGGCTCTCTGACAATGAAAAAGAAAAAGTATTCCGCCGTTTCTATAAAACTGA
Source organism: uncultured Clostridia bacterium (assembly GCA_947584375.1). Lineage (GTDB taxonomy): Bacteria > Bacillota > Clostridia > Oscillospirales > Ruminococcaceae > UMGS1601. The sequence goes on from CANPWL010000005.1 coordinate 28,546, forward strand.
TTCATCACGAAGCAGTGATACGTCAGGTGTCGGTCTGGGATTGAATATAGTTCAATCAATAATATCCATACACAATGGAAAAATCAATGTTGACAGCGTCAAAGATAAATATACACAATTTACGTTTTCTATACCCAAATCGGGTATTTAGTTAAGATGTGTTTGTATTATTCAATTAAATATTTATTATGAATAAAAGCCATATTTGATTAGCTTCAATATGGCTTTAATTTTATTGTACTTAAAGATAAAATCAAGTGTCCTTGTCAATAGTTTATTTATACAATAATTAAGATTTTTTATGTGCAAATTATCTTATTTTTTTTCAAAAATTATGTTAACAATTTATAAACAAACCGGGCAAATAAGTACACCAAACCGCACTTGTTTGTTAAAAACTCTGTTGAAAGTGTTAGAAACTCCCTATTTTCGGCTACGTTTTAAACAACATCTTTTAAAGTTTTCAACAATTGTACGAAAAACGACACTTTTTATTAAAAGTCTAAAATTTACACAAAAAATTGTTATAAAACTGAAAAACTAAATAAAAAAATCCTGAAAGCCAATGTCGTTTTGACTTTCAGGTTTTTATTATTGTTTGAGTTTAATGACACCCATTTTGCAGGCACTCGCACAAGCCCCACAGCTAGTACATTTATCATAGTCAATGCTTGCATAATTGTTTTCGACCTTCATTGCTCCCGAAGGACACGCTTTCTCACACATCCGGCATCCTATACAGCCGTTTTTGCACAATTTTCTTGTAATCTTACCCAAGTCCCTGCTGCGGCATACAACATCGACACGCTGACTTTTAGGTCTGATAGAAATAAGGTTTTTCGGACAAGCCTTTGCACAAAGTCCGCATCCTTCGCAAAGATCTTCGTCAATAATCGCAACGCCATTGCAAATTTTTATAGCTCCCTTTGAGCATACCGACAAACAATCCCCCAAACCAAGACAACCGCTTGTACAAAGCTTTGAACCGCTATAAAACCTGTTAGCCGCCGCACATGAGTTTATCCCGTCAAACTCATATTTGCGGGGAGCGGCATCGCAGTTTCCCCTACAATGTACAAATGCTGTGACAGACTGAATATCGCCTGTCTCTTTACCCATTATAATACCGATTTTCTTAGCGGTATCTTCTCCGCCCGGATTACATTTATTTATATCAGCACCTTTGTTCACGATAGCGTCAGCATAATCATTACAGCCAGAAAATCCGCAGGCTCCGCAATTTATCTGAGGAAGTGCATTTTGTACAGCTTCAAGTCTGTTATCAGCCTTAATTGAGAATACCCTTGAAATAACCGTAAGCAAAACACCTGCTAACAAGCCAAGACCTGCAAAAATCAGCATTGGTAAAATATAATTGATCATTATATAACTGCTCCGTCAGGAGCTTTTCCCCCTCTCTTAATTATCCGAATAAACCTCCAAAGCCCATAAAGCTAAGGGCAACAATTGATGCAGCTATCAAAGTAGACGGAACGCCCTTAAATGTTTCGGGTATTCCCGATGCGGCGTCAATTCTTGATCTCACACCGGAAAACAGTAAAATAGCAACAGTAAAACCTATACCGGTTCCCAAAGCATTTGTAATTGATTGAATGAATGTATATTCCTCATCAATATTTGTTATAGTAACACCCAGCACCGCACAGTTTGTTGTAATGAGAGGAAGATAAACTCCCAGCGCCTTATATAACGGCGGCATAGTTTTCTTGAGAACTATTTCAACAAGCTGAACAAACATTGCAATAAGAAGTATAAATGCAACAGTTTTAAGATATTCAACTTCAAGAGGGATAAGAATATACTTATACACAGGGTATGTAACAGCAGTTGCACAAAGCATAACAAATATAACCGCTGCACCCATTCCCAAACTGTTTTTTATAACCTTTGAAACGCCTAAAAATGAGCAAATCCCCATAAACTGCGAAAGCACAATATTATTAACAAGTACTGCTGACACCATAATAATTACCAGCTTTAGCATTACTCAACGCCTCCTTCCTCTGATTTGAAGGAGCAGGAATGTGCGTTCGGACAGCCTTTACAGCCTATTTCTTTCGGCGGTTTTTTATTTTTTAATTTATTAACAACGGCTATGATTACTCCAAGTGTAAAAAATCCTCCTGCGGGCATAATGAATACACTCATTGGGTTTTGTGAAATAAAAGGTATACTTATTCCGAATATTGAGCCTGTTCCGATAATTTCACGTACAGCGCCCATTAAAAACAGTGCAAGAGTAAAACCAAGCCCCATTCCCAAACCGTCGAGAATTGAAGGTATAAGTTTGTTTTTAGAAGCAAAAACCTCAGCACGTCCTAAAATTATACAATTTACCGTTATAAGCGAAAGAAAAATTCCCAAACTGTCATAAAGTGCAGGAATATAACCCTTTAAAAGAAATTCTATCAGTGTTACAAATCCTGCTATGATAACTATATAACAGGGAAGTCTGACTGAATCAGGAATAACTCTTTTCAGAAGCGATATAACAATATTTGATCCGACAAGCACAAATGTTGTTGCAAGTCCCATTCCAATCCCGTTAGAAGCCATTGTAGTTACAGCCAATGCAGGACACATTCCAAGCAAAGTAACAAGCACAGGATTCTCTTTTATAAAGCCTTTAGTAAGATCCTTCAATCTATTCACCTAAAATCGCCTCCTTGTTACTGCTGAAAACTTCAAGAGCCGTCTTAACAGCATCTTTCATTCCCTTTGAAGAATATGTAGCTCCGGTAACATTGTCTATATTATCCAAGCTGTCGTCAGCTGTATAACCTATAAATTTATCGCTGAATATAGATTTATCATCACGCAGTTTTGTGCCTAGTCCGGGAGTTTCACCACAACTAATAAACTCTGTTCCGGCAAGCTCACCTTTATCATTTATACCGACAAGAATATGTATTCCGCCTTTAGCATAGCCATCGGCTGTAACCTCAATAAGACAATTTTTTTTATCACTGCTTAAAATTATTGAGTTTACTTTTTCATTTTCAAAGGTCATCGGAGTTTTTTCAGTTTTAGATTTGTCAAGCAGTATCTCGTAATCGTCACCTCTAGAACCGGTAAATATAGCTTCGCATGCCGATTTCAAATCATCTGTCATAACTCCTGTTGTATCTTTATATGTAAGTTTATATGTACCTACTAAAAGTCCGCACACAACAAAACTTATTATCATAAGCACCAATGGAGGAACAATATATTTTCTCATTTTAATCCTCCCTTTTTCTTATCGGCAGCGCACCTATTGGCTTTGCCTTTGTTACCATATCTATATAAGGAGTCAATATGTTCATAATCAGTATAGCAAAGGACACTCCTTCAGCCATTGACGCATAAAACCTTATTACACAGGTAATTATTCCGCAGCCTATTCCGAATATAATCTTTCCCCACATAGTAATCGGTGTGGTAACATAATCAGTAGCCATAAATATTGCTCCCAACAATACTCCGCCGGACAAAATTTGATAAAGCGGATCTACGCCTGCCGCAATTGAAAAAACCTCTACCGTCAGCAGAAAAAACAAGGGTGTAATAGGTGAAATTATCCCTCTTATAACAAGATATATTCCGCCGATAATAAGTGCAAGCGCACAAGTTTCTCCCAGACATCCTCCTGTTCGTCCCAAGAACAGATCTAAGTACTCTGCATTTCCGCTGACAAGAGGAGTTGCTCCTGTTACAGCGTCTGTTTTCTGAAGCCCTAAAGGAACCGTCCAGTTTGTCATAGCACCTGTGAACGACAGCATCAATACAATTCTTCCAACAATTGCAGGATTTGCAAAATTCTGCCCTAATCCTCCGAATAAACATTTTACTATCACAATCGCCACAAATGTTCCGATTGACGCCATCCAGAAAGGAAGCGTCGGAGGAAGATTAAACGCAAGCAAAATTCCTGTTACAACAGCCGAAAGATCGCTTATTGTATTAGGTCTTTTGGTAATCATATTAAACAGCGTTTCCCAGACGAGCGATGTGGCTGTACAAACCAGAATCAAAAATATCGCACGAAGTCCGAAAATAATACTGGAAGCTATTACAGCAGGACAAAGAGCAATAATAACATTAAGCATTATTTTTTGTGTTGTCATTTCAGAGCGCACATGAGGCGACGGAGAAACAATCAGCTTTTTCATTTATCATTCCTCTCCTTCTTAATTATTGTCTGTTACAAATATTTTTGCCAACTGATTTGTTTCCGCAAGATTTCTCTTTGCAGGACATACATATGAGCAGCTTCCGCAATTCATACAAAGATTAACTCTGAGCAATTTCAATCTTTCAGCATCTCTCTGATTATAAGCCTTTTCAAGCTCAGTAGGCATAAGTCCGGCAGGACAAGCTTTAATACACCTTCCGCAGCGTATACAATTGGTCTGAATCCTTTTTTTATCACTCTTTAATGCCAGTATTGCATTATTTGTTTTTACAATAGGAGTGTTTAGATCATAAATACACATACCCATCATCAGTCCTCCTGCAAGAACCTTTGACACCTTATCCTCCTCGCAATCTGCAAACCTTAAAAGTTCAGCAACAGACGTACCGATAGGAACTTTTACATTACAAGGAGATTTAACTGCGTCCCCGTCAATAGTTATACGACGTCGGGTAAGCGGCATACCTGTTTTAAAATACCTGTTTAAAAATCCGACAGTTGATACATTCATTACTATAACGCCCTGATTTAAAGGGAGCTCGCCCTCTCTTACTGTTCTGCCTGTCGCATTATAAGCAATAACCTTTTCCGCACCCTGCGGATAAAGGGAAGACAGCTTTACAATGTTTATTGCATCGTCGTTTAAAGACATATTGTTTAACAGCTCAATGGCCTTAGGTTTATTCTTTTCAATACAAATATATACCTTTTCTATATTAAGGATATTCTGAATAGTTTTAATTCCGTTCAACACGTCATCCGGATTTTCCATCATCTCACGATAATCGCTGGTTATGTATGGTTCACACTCTGCGGCATTTATAACAAGACTGTCAACAGGGGTTTTATTTTCATCATATTTAAGTTTTATGTGAGTAGGAAAACCTGCGCCGCCAAGACCGCAGCAGCCGCTTTCCCTGACTGCGTTTATGAATGATAATTTATCTGTGATCACAGGAGGCTTTACATCTTCGCTTACAGTTTGTTTACCGTCACATTCAATAACAATACTTTTGCATACCCTTCCGTTAGAGGATAAAAAATTCTCGATCTCCACAACATTTCCAGATACGCTTGAATGAACAGGCGTTGACATAAATGCGTCACTGTCACCTATTCTCTGACCGACCTTTACCTCATCTCCCACCGACACCAAAGGTTCACAGGGCACACCCATATGCTGTGACATTGGTATTGACACTTTCTCCGGTACAGGATATCTCTTTGTTTTACAATTTTCGGTAAATTTTTTATGCTGTATTTTTATGCAGTTAAGAGCCAAAATTATCACCCTTTCATACATAGATTTTAATAGAATGAATACTCACTGTTCGTAATTTTAAAACTATTTTTTATACTGTCTGATATATAAATTTTATTGTCATCTGATATTGCAATAACAGAATAATTCTTATTATTCAGATAACTGTTTATATTTTCGGTTCCGCCTATATATATTTCAGTTGACAAAAAGTCTGTCAAAAGTCCGTTTTGAGATACTACCGTTACCGAAGCCAAATCAGTCTTAACAGGATATCCGGTTTTCAAATCAAGAATATGCGAATATGTTTTACCATTAGCTTTAAAATAACGTTCATAACCTCCTGAACTGGAAATTATACAGCTTTTAGTATTCAAATTTCCGACATATTGTTCACTGTCACTTTCAGGAACACGTACAGCAACAGAAAACTTCCCGCCATTGGGCTTTTCACCATACAAAAGAGTAGATGAGCCGAATGAAATAACCGCACAGCCTATATCGGATCGTTTCAGCTCGTTTTTTACTATATCGCAAGCATAGCCTTTAGCAACAGCGCTTAAATCTATTTTTGTGTCGCCTTCAATAGAAACACAATTGTCGTCTATATGAATATTTCCGGAATTTATTGTTTTCAGTGAATCGACTATGTTCTCATCTTTCGGAACCTTCGGGGATTCCGACTGAAAATTCCAAAGTGAAATAAGCCTACCCGATGAAATATCTACATTTTTGTATTTTTTCTGCAAAGCTAAGGTCTTTGATATTATATCTGCCGTATTTTCTGAACATTCTAATTTTCTATTTTTATTGAGATCATATATTTCTCCGCCTTCATCATAAGAATCAAAAAGGCTATTAAGCCTGTTAATTTCAGCCTTGATGCTCTTATACATCGTATCGTTAAATTGTTTTTCCGGAATAGAAATGCTCACCGCAGTATCCATAGCTGTAAATACTTTAGTTTTATAATCGCCATTATTATATTGTATTTTATATATTGTAAGAATTATCACAACTGCTGAAATAATACATATTAAAATTGCAGATTTTTTTACTATCAAACCCATTCCGCCTTTTCAATAAGAGCAGAGCCCAATCATTCATCGTCGCAAAGCCGACTGCCAAATTTAACATCTAACCGGTTCAGCATTTTCAAATCCATTCACTTGAATCTGCGCTCTTTTTTAGTATTGTATTTTTAAATGAAAAATGTTAAAATGTATACATAATTTAATCGTCAAGCTTCTTTATATATTCCTCACTAAAGATAATTATATCATCCAGAGATTTATATTCAAGCGGAAATTCATTATATAATTTAACAAAAGATGTTTTAGGTGCATTTATTTGCATATTGCTCAACTTCCTTTCTAATGAAGATGACAGAAGAGCAAATGCAGGAAAAATATTATCCTTATTTACTGAAAAATAATTTACATCATTTTTAGGGTTTGCTAAATAAGCACTGCGAAACATTGAATATACCGATATAGACAAAATAGCGTCAGAGCTTTTTATCAATTCCGGATTTTTATAGCTTGCAATCATTGAATAATAAACATATAAGACATGTTTAATTTTATCCATCTGTTCGCCCAAAGCATTAAAAGGATTTTTATTTTTCCTTTTTGTTATTCCTCTTTTGTCCGGCTTGGGCATAGTTGTTCTTCCTAAAAGATAATCACATGAAACATCGAAATAATTTGCAATTTTAACAAGCAAATCAAGATTACACTCACGTTTCCCGTTTTCATAATGAGATAATAAACCTTGTGATATATTAAGATCTTTTGCTAATTTTTTTTGACTCAGTCCGCTTTCTGTTCGCAAAAGATTCAGCATTCTTGGGAAATCTTTATTCATTTTGTTCACCGTACCTTATTACAAATTGTAATGTCTGCCGTCCCAGACAAAAAGCATTACAAACATATAATACAGCAAAAAAAACGAGTTTTTTGTCGATATATAACACATCTGTGTATATTATAGTACATTTTTGACATTAAGTAAAGTTAAAATCTTATAAATAATATCATAAAAAGGAGAAATTTATGAAAGGATACAGATTAAAAGTAATTCGTCACGGAATAACACAGGGCAACCTCGACGGAAAATATATTGGCATAACTGACCTTCCTCTCTGTGCTGAGGGTGTGGCTGAGCTTTATTCAAAGCTTGAAAAAACTCATTACGGCTCTGTACAGAAGGTTTTTGTCAGTCCTCTTAAAAGATGCAGGGAAACTGCCGCTATTCTTTATCCTGAAGCAGTTACTGTTGAGATCCCTGAACTTATTGAAATGAATTTCGGGGATTTTGAAAATAAAAAGGCAAAAGATCTTATGAATACTCCCGAATATAAAAGCTTTCTTAAAGGCGGTCTTGACAATCCTCCGCCGAACGGAGAAAGTATGCGTGCAGTTGTTGAGAGATGCGTTGCCGCTATGGAAAAGATAGTATCTTCAATGTTTCAAGAAGGAATGACTAACTGTGCTGTTGTTACTCACGGAGGAATTATTATGAATATGCTGTCCTGCTTTGGAGTTCCCAAATACAATCCAAATGATCTTGCATGTGATTTCGGCGAGGGCTTTGAAGTTATGATATCCGCCGCAATGTGGCAAAGGTCAACAGCGTTTGAGATTTTAGGACGCTTTCCATATATTTATGATGACGGCGAGCAGGCATATGACAACACATTATTTTAAATAAAACGACGGCGGATAATATAATGCGTAAAATAAGCTTTGAGGCAAAGTGTGAAGAAACCGTTTTAGATATCTTGTTATCCAATAACGTATCTAAGCGGCTTATAAGAAAGCTAAAACAAACAAGCGGCGGCATAACGATAAACGGAAAACAAGTGCGTACTATTGACAAGGTGTTTAAAGGCGACCGTATTACAATTTCTCTGGATGATAAAAAATCGCTTGAAAGCAACAGTAAGCTTAATGTCCCCGTGTTGTTTGACTGTGACGATTTAATTGTCTTTGACAAGCCCTGCAATATGCCTGTCCACCCATCTATAAAGCATCAAAAAGATACTTTGGGCAACTACTTTTCTTATCTGTGCAAGGGAATATCTTTTCGTCCTGTAAACAGGCTGGACAAAGATACATCAGGTATATGTGCAGTAGCCAAAAATGCATTTGCCGCAAAATTGCTTCAGCAAACACTTGAAAAAACCTATTATGCAATAGTCTGCGGAACAATAAACAAAGAGGGAATTATTGACGCTCCTATCGGACGAGTTGACGGCTCTATTATTACCAGAAAAATCTCAGATAAAGGGCAAAGGGCAGTTACACATTACAGACCGATAAAGCATTCAGATAACGGAAAATATACGCTCCTTAAGATTACTCTTGAAACTGGAAGAACACATCAGATTCGTGTGCATTTTTCTCATATAGGGTATCCGCTTGCCGGAGACGATCTATACGGCGGGAATTGCTCTGATATTAACCGTCAGGCTTTGCATTGCAAATCGATTAGATTTTTGCATCCCATAACGGGACAGGAAATAAGGTTAGACAGCGAGCTTCCGCCTGATATGAAAAAACTTATATAACTGATGTATAAACAACAAATATGGCATAAAACAATTCCATTTAAAAAAATATGCAATCCAAATAAAGGATTGCATATTTAATATACTACATTTTAAACTATATTCTTATTGTTATTCTTGTAAGCTTTAAAATTTTGCTATATTTGCCGTAAACCTTTTTGCCCTTTACTACTTTATAAGCTCTGACTCTTACATAGTACTTGTTCTTTTTCAATTTCTTTAATGTAATTGTCTTTTTCTTTGTGAATTTCTTTTTAGCTTTCTTAAATTTCTTGTTGGTTGCCCATTGAACCTGATATCCTTTTGCTCCCTTTACCTTTGACCAAGAAACCTTAGCTGTTTTCTTTCCGCCTTTTTTCAATTTTAAATTTTTAACCTGTGCCGGTTTGCTTGACTTCTTTGTTGTTTTTGCAGCTGATGTTGTAGGCATATTTGATATATTTACTGTGTATGCATCATTAAAATCATGAAAAGAAGAAACTTTAAAATAATATGTTCCGGCTGTCAGATATTTATCTATGTAACCGCTGCCGCTGTTTGTTATGTTTACAGTTTTATGTGCAGTATTAAACTCATAAACAGGTGACTTATATATATAACCGCCGTTATAATACTCTAAAGAATACTCGCTAGTATCTGTCGATTTAAACAAATTAAAATAAGTTGAACCTGTTGCAGTGTTCTTCAGTGATGCATAATTTCCGATAGTAATCCTTACTTTTCTTGCTGAAGGCACAACAAATTTATAGTAATCATAATATGATGAGTCAGGCTCTACAAATCCTGTATATGTTTTACCATATGTCATAGACGTTGCAGTTACAACTCCGTTGTTAGGTTCAATCTCACAATAGTTGTTTGCAGTAAACGCTATATTAAATGATGATGTAAAAGCAACATCTGAAAAGTTTAGAAAGTCATTGACTATGTTGATGTAATATGTACCCTTATTAAGAGCAAGCTTTAAAGTAAGATTTTTTGACGCTTGAATATTTGTTGTTTGTTTAGCAATTTCTGTTCCACGGGTATCATATACATATAAATTCATATCTTCAAATTGCTGATCTACAACAGGTCTTTCGCAATTGATAGTTATATATCCTCTGCTCGGAACTGTAACCTTCACATAATAATCTGCTTGATATGACATATCACCGGAATAAGAAATTGTATAGTTTTTTCCGAAACTAACCGGAATAGCCGTTAATATTGAACTGTTCGTAAAATCTGCGGCAGATGACGGCATTATTGCAGTAAGACTTATAACCATAACCACAGACATTAATATGCTGATTACTCTTTTCATGCTTATACTCATTTCCTTTCATATTTTGTTATACAAATATAACAAAATATTGACAATAAATTTTATACTTAAATTATATAACTAATTATATTGCCTGTCAACTGTAAAGTTAAACAAAAATACTATAAACTCCTGTCATAAATATATTAAAATAAACAAGCCGTGCTTAATTAAATAAATACAATATCTGCTTGCAAATAAACATTAAATCATATATAATTATTTTAAAATTGAAGATAATATAAAGGAACTTAAAATAAGGTTTTGTAAAGAATGGAGTAGATTATGAAAAACGGATTTTTAAAGGTTGCGGCAATAACCCCTGAAATCAAGGTCGCCGATGTAGACTTTAACGTAAGCAGTATTATTTCTGATATAAATAAAGCATTAAGAGAAGAAATAAAGCTCTGTGTTTTTCCTGAGCTTTGTATAACTTCATATACCTGTCAGGATTTATTCAATCAAAGCCTTCTTATTGATAAGGCATTGGACGGACTTGAAAGGATCGTAAAGTCCACCGAAGGCAAAGAAATAATTTGTACGGTAGGATGTCCGATCATTAAAAACGGCAAGCTTTTCAACTGCGGCGTAGTAATTTACAACGGAGATATTTTGGGCGTAGTACCTAAAACCTCCCTGCCGAATTATAATGAATTTTATGAAATGCGTCACTTTGCTGCCGCCCCTAAAAATAATGAGGAAATAGAGCTGTTTGGTAAAACCTACCCGTTCGGCTCAAAAATTTTATTTAAAGCAAAGGAAATGAAAGAACTTATTTATGCAGTTGAAGTCTGCGAAGATCTGTGGGCGCCCTGTCCAGTTTCAAATCAGCACGCTTTAGCGGGAGCAACTCTTATAGGCAATCTTTCAGCTTCTGACGAAGTCATAGGAAAAGACGAATACAGAAGAGAACTTGTAAAAAACCAGTCGGCAAGACTAATCTGCGGATATGTATATTGCTCAGCGGGTGAAGGTGAGTCAACTCAGGATATGGTTTTTTCAGGGCATAATATCATTTCCGAAAACGGAGCAATTTTGAAACAAAGCAGATTATTTGAAAACGAAATGACCGTTTCTGAAATAGATTTGCAAAAGCTCGCAGCAGAAAGAAAAAAACTGTCAACTTTTCCTGAAAGTAATAACAGCGGTTATATTACAGTGGATTTTTCAATTAAACTTAAAGATACGCAGCTTACTAGATTCTACTCGCAAACGCCATTTATACCATATGATGAATTTGAGAAAAACAACCGATGTGAGCTTATCCTGCGGATGCAGTCGGAAGGACTGAAAAAGAGAATTTCTCACACTAATGCAAAATCGGCAGTTATAGGAATTTCAGGGGGACTTGACAGCGCTCTTGCACTTTTAGTTTGTGTAAACGCTATGGATCTGCTCAACCGCAGCAGAAAGGATATAATTGCAGTTACTATGCCTTGTTTCGGCACAACTAATCGTACACGCTCAAACGCTGAAATTCTTTGCAATACTCTAGGCGTGACATTCAGAGAGGTTGACATAACAAACTCGGTGCTTCAGCATTTTGAAGACATAGGTCATGACCAAAGCGACCATGACGTTGTCTTTGAAAACGGACAGGCAAGAGAACGAACACAAGTATTGATGAATATTGCAAATCAGGTTGGCGGATTTGTAGTCGGAACAGGGGATTTGTCAGAGCTTGCACTCGGCTGGGCGACTTATAACGGAGACCATATGTCTATGTACGGAGTAAATGCCTCCGTTCCTAAAACGCTCGTTCGCCACATAATTAAATATTATGCCGATACCTGCGGAAATAATGCAGTCAAAGATGTTCTCTACGATATTTTCGATACGCCTGTCTCGCCCGAACTTTTGCCGACAGATGAAAGTAAAGAGAACATTACTCAAAAAACCGAAGATATTGTCGGTCCGTATGAGCTTCATGACTTCTTTTTATACTACGCAATAAGATGGGGTTTCCCTCCGAAAAAGGTGCTGAGACTTGCAAAATACGCATTTGACGGAAAGTATGATAATATCACTATTTTAAAATGGTTAGAAAAGTTCTATTCAAGATTTTTCTCACAGCAGTTCAAGCGTTCCTGCCTGCCCGACGGAGCAAAAATCGGTACGGTCACTCTCTCGCCTAGAGGGGACTGGAGAATGCCGAGCGACGCAGTTTCAAAACTGTGGATCGACGAGCTGGAGCAGGATAAGAAAAACGATATGCCGTTTTTATACTTTACTAAATAACTATAAAGAGCATAATCCTTTTGGATTATGCTCTTTTATATGTATTATATGTTCAATTAAAATAAACTCCCCACTGTCTTTGCAATATATACGATTATAGGCAAAGTAACTACTGAGAGTATTGTTGAAAGTCCGAACATTTGAGACGAATATGAAGAGTTTTTATCAAACCTTATCGCAAGCATTGTCCCAATCGTTGCGGACGGACAGGAAAGTCCGACTATTGTAGTAATTTTCGCTGTTTCATTAGGGCAGGGGAAGAAATATAGAAGTAAAATCAAAATTACGGGAGTTATGATCAGCTTTAAAGCGGATACAAAATATATTTTTGGTTTTCCTAAAGCCTTTAAAAGACTTGAATTTGCAATAGTAACACCTGCAACAAACATAGCCAGCGGAGTTATTATGTTATTTACATAAGAAAGAGTATCAAAAAGCAGTCCCGGTATTCTGATTTGAAATACAAAGAGTAAAAAGCCTAAAACCGTAGCAAGTATTGTGGGATTTGTTATTATTTTTTTTAATGAAACCTCCGACTTATCCCCTGATATAGTCAAAACTCCGTGTGTCCAGACCATTATGTTAAATACCGTGTTTATTGCCGTTATGTACAAAACTCCCTCCGAACCGAAAAGGGCAAGTGCAAGGGGTATTCCCATAAAACCGCAGTTTGAGTAGGAAGCATTAATGCGTTCTATACCTATATCCTTATCTTTTCCTCTTAAAAAGATATACGAAACAGCTATAAACAGTAAAAGTCCTGCCGCAGAAAGCAAAAGCGCATACCCCAATCCTTTGAAAAGCTGCATAGTGAAATCCTGCTGATATGAAACAATTATAACAGCGGGGTTTACAATATACAATACAAGATTGGTAAGACTTTTATTGCCTTCTAAAGACACGAGTTTAGTTTTAAAACAAATTGCACCTATGCAAATAAGTATAAGCATAACTGACACTTGTTTTAAAAGAATAAGGGATAGTTCCATAGTATTTCTTCTCCGATGACCTATTATTCAAAAATTCAAGGCGACAAAACTGCCGCCTTAACTATTTAATATTTATATTTATGAATTATTTTTCCGCAACTGCTTTCTTTGCTTTACCGATAGATATAATCTTAACTATAACCGAGCTAAGTACGATATTTATTGCCATCTCAATCAAAAAATTAACTCCAACTAAAGCTACAATCATATATGCTCCTGCATTTTCATATCCTGCTGCCGCTGACCATGTATTAATAGTATCCATAAAGAATATCCTGCATCCTAACAGGAATACTCCTGTATTAACTATGGGACAAACTATTGCAGATACAAAAACTGCGACAATTTGATTTTTCTTTTCCAACGCTAAGTAAACAAGCCCTGAAACAAGTCCTGCAAGTGCGCCTTTTAAAATACAGGTGATGATCGTTCCGGGTATGTTTACTGCCAAAAACGCTGATGCATCGGTTAGCAGTACAACTACGCCGAATACAAAGCCAAGCCATGCTCCTGCCTTATAGCCGTACATTGCCGCGCCTACTACAATAGGTACAAGCACCAGTGAAATGTTGAATACACCTGTCGGTCTAATTACCACAGCAAGAACCTGAAGTACTACTACAATAGCTGTAAACAGACCTACTCCTACGATTTTCTTTGTTGTGTTTGACATAAAAATTCTCCTAACTACTGTTCAAACCCTTTGTTTTGATACAGTGTATAAATTTAAGAATGCCGAAACTAATTTTTTACCTTTGCATTTTTCTTGTAAATGGCATACAGTCCGTCTGAGACAACATCAGCGTCGACAATAATATTCTCTGCCTTACAATGCTTTACTATGCCCCCTGCAAGACCTCCTGTAACTACGGCGACTGTGTCGTTTCCAAGTATCTTACGATACTTGTCTATCATACCGTCCAGCATAGAAGCCGCTCCTAACACAACTCCCGAAGTTATTGAGTCTTTTGTGTTTGCACCGATAACTACATTGCTTGCTGCGTCAAGGTTTATGTGAGGAAGGTTAGCCGTCTTGCTAGCCAGAACCTCAAGAGACAGCATAACTCCCAGACAAATCGAGCCGCCAAGAAAAACTTCGTCCTTGTCGATAGCGCTTATAGTAGTGGCTGTTCCCATATCAATAATGATACAAGGCGCACTGTATTTTTCCAAAGCTCCTATCGCTCCGCAAACAAGGTCTGCGCCAAGCTCTGATGGGTCTCCCAGCTTGATGTTAAGACCCGTCTTTATACCCGGACCGACAACAAAGGCGTTTACCTCTGCCACCTTTTTTATAGCCGATTTAAGAGCAGGTACTATCGACGGCACTACTGACGAAATTATCGCTCCCTCGAAAGTCTCGCCGTTACAGTTATAAAGACTGATGATGTTTTTTATGTCGATCGCATACTGATCTTCCATTTTTGAGGCTTCAGTTGCAATTCTTGACGTAAATACTACCTTGTCATCTTTATAAGCCGACAATACTATGTTTGTATTTCCAACATCAACAGTTAAAACCATAACACTTCTCCCAAAAGTAAAATTTAAGAATAAGCATTCTCATAAATGCGATTATACACTAAATTTTATTTAATTTCAAGTGCTAAATTTTCATCTGCTGTTTTAACCACTAAATATAGTGCTTGAACATCAATCTATTTCATCATTTTGTTACTCAATAGGATTAATTGTAATTATTTTGTTACAATTCGTAATTGCTTTGTTATTGCAAACGCCATTGTCCTGAGAGTATAATAATCATAGGAAATTTAATTAACGTAAAAGTTAATTTGATTTGACCGTGTCACACGGTTCATTTCATCCTCTCCAAAATTTTTACACGGAAAAAGAGCTGCATCCTAACCAAATGCGGCTCTTTTCTTTTTCTAAATATAAAGAAGATTAAGTCATTTATACCAATAATTATTATATAATATTGTTCACTTTGCCCATTGCTTTTTTGAATTTCAAGTAGTATAACATAAGTGAAAAACGGGGTGATATTATGACAATAAACTGGTTTGATGAATCTTTTAAAATTCCATTAGGTTTTGGAATTACAATTACTATAATTATCTTACTTTTAGCTATTATTGTTCCTATTATAGTAACAGCTCTAACATCAGCCAAGATTGTCTGGGGCTGTCCGGAATGCGGAAAAAGATTTAAGCTGAAATGGTATAAACGTTTCTGGATTCATTATTCTGACAATGCCGTAGTTCCAGCTACCTGTCCATTCTGCCATAAAAAAGTAGTTTGTACGCAGTCTTTCAATCAGCACTCCGAATGTGACCGCTTATAATATATACTATAAGTTCGGCAGTTTTGCCGACCTCAGGGTGTATATAAAGTATATTTTTAGGGGCAGCCCTCTCTTGCAGGGCTTAACCTGAAAATGCATAGCATTTTCAGCTAAAAAATAGACTAACGTCTATTTGCCCATAAAAAAACAGTCCACTGGACTATTTTTTTAGCTAAAACTGCGAAGCAGTTTTAGGTTACACCCTTATGCGGAACGCACTCCGTAAAACATTTCGCTGACGAGCCGTCAGCGACAGGGCTCTGCCCTTGACCCGCAAGCCTTTTGAAAAAGGCTTGACCGAAAACTTTTAGTCGATTATGCAAAACCTTTTTCGACAGGCTAAAGTCGGCAGTTTTGCCGACCTTTTTATTATATACTATTTCCCGTCCCAAAGGTAAGTATCAAGATCGACCTTGCCCTCGTCTGAAACTTCGATCCCATCTGCTCTTAAAAGGGTGATCTGCATATTTTCTCCGCCAAAGGCAAACGCTTTTGATACCTCGCCAAAGCGGTTTACCACACGATAGCATGGAATGCTCTCAGGGTCGGGATTGACGTGAAGTGCGTAGCCCACGACCCGTGAAAGACGTCTGTTCCCTGCCAGAGCCGCAATCTGCCCATAGGTTGCAACTCTGCCTTTGGGAATTCTCTTAACTACCTCGTATATTTTTTCAAAAGTATTCATTTTATCACCGCTTTAATCTTCGCCCAGTTTAAGTGCTTGCGAAACCTTTATCTTAGAAATTATTCTTCCCAGAATTCCAAAGCATATGATAAGCATTATACCTACTATTGCATAAATTTTCAGATAATCGCTCCTTTGCGGAACAACGCTGAACGGAGGTACTGCGTCATATGAATTAAACAGCGACTGGAACAAAGGCACAAACAAGTCGCTTGCTATTCCGCCTATCACTATTGAAACCACTATCGCCGCTCCCGATACCAAAAGCTGTTCGTAGAATAACATTCCTATTATTTCTCTGAATGTCATTCCCATTGCTCTCAGTATTCCAAACTGGAGAGTTCTCGCCTTTATAGACAATATCCAGTAAATCAAAAAGCCTATTATGCACATTATCATTATTATGATAAACCCAAGCGTCAGCGCGCCGTTCAAGCCCTGAAGCATAGGGTCATTTTTTTCTGCTATGACCTCCTGCGACGCTACGTTGAGCTTAGTAGGCTCTATATCCGATTTCTCGATAGACTTGTAAAAATCCGAAACAGACGCATTATCGTCCAGATCAATCCAGACCTCATAAGGCTCAATAGCCGCCTGCACCTGAACATAATCAAAGTTCATAATTGCAAAATCCTTAGTACTTCCGTCATCGTTCTCCTCAAGAGGATTTAGAGACGGCCAATAGTCAACAAACGCCAGAACGGTTGCATTAAACTCTGAATTGCTTCCCCACGAAACCTTGATTTCATCGCCCTTTTCATATCCGTACTTATCCTTAAATGATGATGAAAGTATTATTCCGTTATTATATTTAGCCAAAGCGTCTAGATAGTTATTTATATGAATAGGCAGCAGACTGTTTTTAAACCAACAAACATCTGAAAACTCGCTCGGAACAACTGTCATAAGATTTATGTTTTCAATAGCGTTTGTTCTTTCGCTTTTGGTTCTTACTCCGCCTCCCTGACCGTTTCTTTTATCAAATTCACGGTCTTCCATAACTGTTTCTTTTACATATGTGCGGTTACTTGTTATGGTTGTAATACTGTTTTTGTATACTCTCGCCGCCCTGTTTACTCCCGAAAGATTTTCAAACCTCTCAAATGACGGTTCAATATATACAAGAGTTGACGCGTCCGTTTGACTGCTTTCCTCTGTTTCTTCCTCCGTTTCAGCGGAAGAGCTCATTGAAGTCGCCTGCTCCTCTGTTATTGTTGAGTCATTTGAACTGTTATACCATTCCTCCGCCATAACTGCGTCGCAGCCGATAGAATAGTAAGTTTTCTCCTCAGCGTTACGGTTTAATGCCCTTGCTGTGTTTGCAAAGAACAGTCCGAGCGATATGGTAAGAATCAAAAACACCATAATAAAACCCTCTCGCCCTGTTGAGGAACGTCCTATATTGTTGAGAGAAACATACTGCGCAGGCGTCCAAAATCTTTTTCCGATCATATATACTAATCTTATAATAAGCGGATAAATCCTTATAACAAACAATCCTGCTCCTAGAATAAACGCCGTAGACGCTGCAAAAAGCACAGGGTTTACCGTTGCAGTTGTATCGGTAACTCCCTGACTTATAAGCTTTTGCTGAGTGTTATTGTAAAAATACAGCCACACAACTGAGCCTGCAATAAGTATTATATCAACACCGAGCTTTTTCCAAAGCGGAATTTTCCTCTTTGCCGCTTTTGAAGCCTTATGCTCAACAATAGTTGTTTTTGTAGCAGGGTATGTAGGAACAAGAGTTGTAAAAAAGAATACGCAGACGGCTAACAATGCATATAAAAATGCCTCTACTGATAATCTTATCGGCAAAGCGGTACGGTTGACGAACTCCAAAAATCCGTTTGAAGCACCCAAGATCTTGCAAAGAGCCAGTCCTAAAAGCGGACCTATAATTGCGGTTATAATGCCAAGAACTATTGACTCTAGTGCATAAATTAGCATTATTTGAATCCGTGACGCTCCCCTGCTTTTAAATACTGCAATTTCATTTTTCTCTGCTTCAACATTGAGCTTTGAAACCATAAACAGATAAAAAAGTATCATAAGCATAACGGGGATCTGTATTAGCCATAAAACCAGCTTAAGTTGAGAGGATCTGTCCGCATAATTCTTAAGTATATCCAAAGCGGGAACAGTCAGCGTTACCCCGGAGGACGCATAAACCTTTTCCTGCTCTGAAAGTATTTCCGTAACGCTTGACAAAGAGGTCATATTGATATTTCGGTAATCTATCGCATAATGTGCAGACATACTTACTATTGAAACAGCATTGGTCTTTATGACCTTAGAAAGCATAAGATCATAATCGAGAAACATAGTGCTTACATATGCATCGTCAAGACCCTCAGACCAATACGGATCATTCTCGTCCTTTACATCAAACATTCCCACTACCGAAAATTTAGCAGTTGTGTTTTCATTAAAAGCATTTGCGACAGTATATACCTGATTCAAATCAAGCCCCGTATTTTGCAGAGAATCCTCTGTCATAACACATTCAAAAACCCCGTCGTTTCTGCTTGTGTCAGGAAACCGTCCGCTTTTTATTTTAATATGCTGATAAATATCAGTCATTCCTGTAAGATAAAATCTTGCAGGTGCTGAAGTTGATGATTCATCAGTATTCTTTGCATACAGATATGTATCGGTGATCGTTCTTTTCACGCTTGTTGTCGGAAAATCCAAATTATCAAAATTATCTTCAAAAGACTTTGTCATACTTTTTGCTATTTCAGTCTGTTTATCTGCGTCAATATCAAGCGGAAGCTTATATTCAACAGAATACAACCCCGGATTTTCCTCGTTCTCTGACTGATATGATTCCATATCCTTGACAAGCATTCTTTGAAGAGAAGCGTTCATATATATAGGAATAGTACTCATCATTGCTGATGCCATTATAAAACCCAAAGCAAGACATATAACCATCCACTTGGTGTTTTGCATTTTCCTTAACAACAGGGTAAACATAAATTCCTTCCCTTTCTTATACCTTATAGTCTGCTATCTGACAACTATCTCGTCGCCCTCTTTAAGTCCCGATTTTATTTCAGAAGCAGTTGCCGTTTCAAGCCCTACTTCAACCTCTCTTGCTTCTCTTTCTCCATTTTGATTGATAATATATACAATACTTTGCCCGTTAACCTTTTTTACAAGCCTTGAAGGAATACTGATAACATTCTCCGCTTTATCCAGAATTAAAACGGCATCGGCAATATTACCTATTGCATTTGTCGGTATATTTCCCCCTGTAAATTTAATATAAACATGGTCCGCCTCAAATTTTTGATTGCT
The DNA here is from genome assembly GCA_947584375.1 of uncultured Clostridia bacterium. GTDB lineage: Bacteria > Bacillota > Clostridia > Oscillospirales > Ruminococcaceae > UMGS1601. The sequence goes on from CANPWL010000005.1 coordinate 48,399, forward strand.
TTTTTCTGGAATTTTGGATGGGATCATATAAACTTTTCCCAAATAATATTTATTATTATATTTAATTTTCAGCTTTTGCTTCATTTTATATCTGGTCAAATTGTCCTGACTTGGCTGAATCGACAAAAATAAGCTTTCCGGATCAACTATTGACGCAACAGTTTCTCCTGCTGATATTTCATCTCCTGCTGAAAGTGAAGTTACAGATGAAACTGTCCCCGAACCGTCTGCATAAAGAAATGAATTATCCAACTGTTCATTTAACTGATCAAGCTCATTTTCAAGAATATCAATTTCCACCTGTGCATTATCTATCTCCGCCTGAAACGCTTTATTCTTCTTTAAAATCTTTTTCTGAAGCTGTGCTTTTTTTATATGAAGCTCTTTGTCCTTTATTTGAAATTCCAAATCTCCAGTATCAAGCTCACAAATCAAGTCACCGTCTGTAACCTTATCGCCGGCGGAAACATGTATTTTTTTGATTTTTCCGCCCTGATTTTCATATGAAAGCTCTACCGTATTCAATGACTCGATCTTGCCTGAATAGATAATTTGCTTGATAAGGTCGCTTTTTTTCGCTTTAATAGTAGTGTATTTTACCTCGCTCGCCTTGACATTCGGAGCCTCTAGAATCTCTTCCTCATCGGGAAGAAAATAGCATCCGCATAACATTGACATAGACATTACCGCTGCCAAACATATAGAAACGTATTTTTTAACCATATTGATCACTATTCCTTATCAGCAGATTTTAATCAAAAGACAAAATCCCAATTCAATTATTTAAACAAAGCAAGGGACACACTTAAAATGCACCCCTTGACTGATTAAAACTATTTATAGAGTGGTCCGTAATTTTTGCAGGCTCTGTAATCAGCGCCTTCTAAATCTTTTGTGCCGAATGCACTCCAACAATGAGGACGATAAATGTCATCATCAGGAACATTGTGCATTGAAACCGGAATTCTCAGCATTGAAGCAAGAGTAATGAGGTCAGCGCCTATATGTCCATATGAAAGAGAACCATGATTAGCTCCCCAGTTAGCCATAACACTGTATACGTCTTTAAACGCACCCTTTCCGGTAAGTCTGGGCGCAAACCAAGTAGTAGGCCATGTTGGGTCTGTTCTTTTATCGATAGTATTGTGTATTTGGTCAGGCAGAACACAAGTATATCCCTCTGCGATCTGTAAAACAGGACCCAGTCCGTCAACAATATTCAATCTCATCATTGTAACCGGCATTTCTGCTAATGTCTTCCAGTGAGATGAGAATCCGCCGCCTCTGAAGTAACCTAAATTTGCTGGACGCCAGTCAGTAGCCTTTAAACAAGCGTCAATATTCTCATCTGTCATATCCCACCACTTTTTCATCATGCCTTCAGCAGCGCCTGTTCCGTCAAGTGCGGCAGCGCCTGAATTGATTAAGTGGATAAATCCGTTTGCAGCCTTTCCCTCAGGTCTTATACCGCAAACTCTTTCAACAGCATCAGGACTCCAGTATGTTCTTACGTCTGCAAAAATACTTGCGGTATGTGAAAGCAAGTGTCCGAACAACATTGAAACACCGTTTAATCCATCGTTTTCGGTTGCAAGAATAACAGGCTTTCTCTTTCCGTTCCAGTCGAAAGTAGAGTTTAACATAGCCTCACAGAAATCTGCGTTCGGTTTATAGTCTGTCCATTGTCTTTGTCCCTGGAAGCCGCCAAGCAAAGCGTTTCTTCCGCAGGATTCTTCAACCCAGCCCATATCGGCAAGCTTTGGATTGCCAAGCATTATGTCACGGATTATAAGAGTCATCTTAACAGTGAACTCCCAATCCTTCTCACTTCTCTCATCACCCTGAACAATAGGAGGGTCGTTTACATTATCATCTCCCTGAGGACAGTGCTCCTTTGTCCAAGCAAGAGCCTTTTTAAACTCTTCCTCATCATAAATTCCGAGTTCCATACGTCTTAAAATTTCAACTTCATCTACCCACTCGGCACGAAGACCCAAATACTTTGCAAAGAAATCTACATTGCAGTATGAACCTGCTATACCCATTGCAACAGCGCCAATATTACAGTATGCTTTGTTTCTCATTTCCCCGACTGCAACAGCGCATCTCGCAAAACGCAAGAGCTTTTCCTCAACATCAGCAGGAACCTCTTTATCACCGATATCTTTAACGTCGTGACCGTAAATTGCAAAGCAAGGCTGACCGTTCTGTGCATAAGCCGCCATAGCTGCTGCTAAATATACAGCTCCCGGACGCTCTGTTCCGTTAAAGCCCCATAATGCTTTTATCGTAGTAGGATTGTTGTCCGTGGTTTCTGTTCCGTAACACCAGCAAGGTGAAACGGAAAGAGTTGCAATAACATTTTCTTTTGAGAATTTCTCCTCACACAGTGCAGCCTCATAACCTCCGCCGATTGTTGTATCCGCAATAACGCACTGAACAGGCGTACCGTCTGAATATCTTACCTTAGAACTAATCAAATCAGCCGCAATCTTAGCCATATCCATTGTCTGGTCTTCCAAGCCTTCACGAATACCTTTTCTTCTTCCGTCGATTATAGGTCTTATTCCTATTTTGTAATACATTCTCGTTCCCTCCGATTTATTTAATTTTTATTATTTTCTTGAAGTCACTATATGCCCTTTCAAAAGCTTTTACGCTTCTTTCATCAGGTTTGAAGTATTTTATGTTATCCGATTTTGCAATAATTTCTCTTGCCGATTTTGTATCTGAAACAGTTCCGTCCGACATAAGCTGAACCGCTATATTGCCGAACACAGTCGCTTCAACAGGTCCTGCTGTAACACAAACGTTGCAGGAATTTGCAGTCATCTGACATAAAAGACCGTCTTTTGTTCCTCCTCCGACAACATTTATAACTTTATAATCCTTACCCATAAGCTCTTTTATCTGTTCAAACGCATATCGGTATTTCAAACTCAAACTCTCATAAATACATCTGACAATTTCACCGACCGTCTGTGGTACATACTGCCCTGTTTCTTTACAGAATTCCTGAATCCTCTTAGGAAGATTACCCGGCGGCGTAAGAGTAGGGTAGTCAGGATCTACAAAACATTTAAACGGCTCGCTTTCAAGTGCAAGTTTTTCAAGATCGGCAAAGGAATAATCCTTCCCCTCTCTTAGCCATTGCCGTCTGCTTTCCTGAATCAGCCAAAGTCCGATTATATTCTTTAAGATATTAGTTGTTCCACCATATCCGCCCTCGTTTGTGAGATTAAGCTCATAAGCCTTGTCTGATACGATAGGACCATCGGTCTCCGTTCCCAAAAGCGACCACGTTCCGCATGAAACAAATATAAAATCCTTTTCCTGGGTCGGAACAGCTACAACCGCATTCTGTGTATCGTGTCCGCAAACTGCTATTACAGGGACTTTTTGAAGTCCCAATTCCTCACACAAATCATCACGCAGCTCGCCTATCTTTGTTCCGCTCGGAACTATTTCTCCAAACAACTTTTGAGGAAGCCCCAAAGCGTCAATCACATCTCTGTTCCAATCTCTGGTTTTCGGATCAACAAGCTGAGTAGTCGAAGCAATTGAGTACTCGGTTTTTATCTCACCGGTAAGAAAATAGTTAAACAAATCAGGAGTAAGCAGCATAGTTTCAGCACGGTCTAGTAATGTTCGTCTGTTTTCTTTAAGAGATAAAAGCTGAAACGCAGTATTTATCTCCATAATCTGATTTCCCGTTTGCTTATACAGATTTGAAAGCGGAATAAGCTCTTTCGCCCTGTCAACCATTCCCGCTGTTCTTTTATCACGGTAGTTTACTCCGTTTTCCAAAAGAACGCCGTCACTGTCGATAAGTCCGAAATCAACGCCCCAGGTATTTATTCCGATGCTTTCAAATCCGCCTGCAAGTTTAGCCTTGGTCAGCCCCTGCTTTATCTCGTAAAATAGTCTCAGCGTATCCCAATACAGAATTCCGTTCAAAGATACAGGATCATTTGAAAACCTGTGGATTTCTGATAATTCGATCCTGTCTCCGTCGAATACACCAAGCATTGCTCGTCCGCTTGAAGCACCGAAATCAAATGCCAATACTCTTTTTTTTACGCTCATTTAATATCCCTCAATTATTTAGAATATTTTTTGTATCCCGGGTGCTTTCCTGTAACCCCATACTGAGGACGCATACCGATAAGTCTGTCTATATTCTCTCTTGATATGTCTTTAACTCCGCCAAGAAGTCTTGCCACAAGTGAAATCTTAGCCTGAAGTTCCAAAGTTTCCATTCGGTAATACGCTGTAATCAAATCAGCCCCGACTGTCAATGCACCGTGATTTTCTAAAAGCATACAGTCATGCTCCTGCAAATAAGGCTCTATCGCATCAGGAACCTCATATGTTGAAGGGGTACCGTAAGGCGTCAGCGGAACTGAACCCACTGCTATAACTGTTTCAATCATACAATAGTCGTCCATAGGGAGCTGTGCACAGGCAAAGCCTGTTGCCGTAGGCGGGTGAGCGTGAACTACTGCGCCCACATCAGGTCTGTCGTGATAGCATTTCAAATGCATTTTGACCTCAGACGACGGACGCCAGCCCTCTGCTGCGTCCAATATATTAAACTCATCATCTATCAAACCGATTTTATCGGGAGTGATAAACGCTTTTGAAACTCCTGTCTGAGTAGCAAGGTATTTACCCTCGGCAACCTTTACGGTTACGTTACCGTCATTTGCCGCAACCCAACCCTGCTGCCACATTTTGTGACAGACATCAACTATCTGCTCTTTGATATCCTCATACATAAAAATACGTCCTTTCAAAATTTATATACACTATTATTATACTTTATTTTATGATGATTGTCTATCAAAAGACCATTGCTTCAATATAGAAAATTTACCGGTATTTTTGTGAAAAATTACAAAAATACCGCAAACAAAATTGTTTGCAGTATTAATGCTCTATTTCTTTTCATGACTTAAAAATCTATGCTTTAATCTGTCTTTATAAATATTTTCTTTTTCCGAGTTCCTTTTTGTTTCAAGATTTCCTTTTTTCTTTGTTCCTTCAACAAAATCAATAGGAATAGTAAACAGTATGCCTGTATTGGGTTTTGAAAGATCACCAACTGTACTATATACAACCCTTCTTGCAATATCAAGCTGATCGTCTTTAATAACAGAAATTATAGTTTTATTGTCATCGTCAACTCCGTTTGCAGTAAAAAGAGAGCGTATAGACGAACTGATAAAGCTTGATTCCATTTTAGAAAGCGTCATAACAAGTCCTGATGACTCAAATATTGTAGCACCGCTTATTCCGACTGCGGATAACCCCTCCAGCAGGTATTCAAGCGAGTCTGTTTTATTGAGTATCAAAACCATAAGTTTCATAAGTCCATATCCTCCATAATTGATTTATACTTACAAACAATGATTATTGCTCTACTTTAAATGCAGTTTTTATCTGCGTTTTAAATGCGTCATCAAATGTAAACTTGTCTTGCTTTTCAGACCATGTTCCGGTAGGAGTGAGCATATCGGCAGGATTATCGAAATTATCCATAACGTAATAATAAAATTCTTTTGTTTCCTCAAAGTCATTTACGTTAAAGTTCTTTTCAGATGATTCCTTCATCAGATTAGAGTATATGGAATCAAGATTATCTCTTGTTGTCTGAAGCTTAAAACCGCTGTTGATCAAGCTCTTCATAAATCCCCCCGCAACCAATACGTTCTGTGATTTGCCGTCTTTGTATTTCGGGTATGTTATAAACATTCTTATTTGAGAGCCTTGAAGTGATATCTTATCTCCCTTTGAATAATTTATTATATCATCGGAATTTTTATCAACATAATACATATTCTCTGTAATTTCATATGTAATACTTCCGATATTATCACATAAATTCTCAAAGCATTCCTGACTCATTGACATATATCTGTCAATACTTATACCCAAAACTTCTGAAACGGCTTTTGTGGTTTCAGCCGCACCGTTTGACTGAAAAATCTGACTTATAGTTTGAGCTGTACTGTCAGCAGAAGCTGTGGTATACGGTGACAAAGGAACCAGAAGAATTTTACCGTCAACAGGCATAAACCTTGCAATCATAGCTGTCTCCAACTTGTTTTTATCGTCCTTTACCATATAGAAAAAGGTCTGATTATTTTTTTCTGTCGGAGAACTGTCTTCAACAGAATAAGATGATGAACCTTGCGGCTCTATCACCATTTTATTCATAAGTCCTATTGCAATTGCGCCGAAAATGATGATGAAAACAACCATAGTTGAAAAGTAAACAAGTGCAATGGGTGCCTGAGAATTTCTTTTTTTCTTATTCTTCGCCATAATTTTTCACCATGCCTTTGAAATCAAAGGCTCCTTTCCTGCGTGAAAAGTGTTTTATCCCTTTTTTATATAAAATTTTATACTTTTTTATTTCAAAAAAGATATTTATACTTGAAACTTAACTTGTAAAGGTGTAAACTAAAATAGGTTTATTAATATTTATTTCAACACCGGTGCGTTTTTATTTATATCAATAATATGAACATCAATACCTTTGCTTAGTGCATAACGTATTGTCTGACCCGTACCGCTCCGATAATTGTCTACAACAGCTATGACCTTTGAAGAATTATCGACCATAAAGTGATTTCTCTTCTGCATACAGTTCTGTGTATATCTTTCTTCTAAATAATAAACCTTGTCGGCAGAAGCAACAATATTATCGTATTCCCACTTTTCGGCATTTTTAAGGTTTTTTCCGTGTCCTTTATACGGAATAGCACATATAAGCTTTAACCTAGGATTTTTAATGCGTTTTTCAAATATATACCCTGCCGCCCAAAGGTCGATACCTCTTGCCATTCCGGTAATAAAATTTGTATAACCGTTTTCAATAGTATTTTCAATTTCCAGATACAGCATACTGATGAGCCGTCTTATCTGCGGAGAATTTACATTGCCGCTTTGAGAAAGTTTTTCGGGTCTGTGTCCGGAAAAACAGCAAGTACTATTTATGTCAAATCCATCTTTTGATATTGTGTTTAATGTCAAAGCTTCCCCTTCTAACACCGTTTTGTAATAAATGATTATTATATATGCGTATCCTTATATAGCATATCACAAATTCCGAAAATTATCAATAGCGATTTATATAATTTCATCATACAGCAATTTTATTTAGATAAAATTTGAGAAGATAACCTCCCTGATAATTTTTAAACAGGCTATGCGCCGCAGGCAAAAGAAAGGAATTTTTATGTCATACCTTAAAAGAGCATGGGCTGAAACCCATTTGGATCGAATTAAAAACAATGTGGAAAATTATAAGAAATATCTTAAACCTGAAACAGAGCTTTTATGCGTTGTTAAAGCAAATTGCTATGGAAACGGCGACGACGCTATCGTTCCTTATCTTGAAAATGAGCTTAATGTAAACTGGTTTGCAGTATCTAATATAGAAGAAGCAATGCATTTAAGAGATATAGGCATTTCAGGGGAAATATTGATTTTAGGATACACTCCTCCCGAATATGCAAGGGAACTTATAAAATATGATATTATACAAGCAATAACTGAGGAAAATTATGCTGAAAAGCTGTCAAATTTTACTCCGTTCGGCAATAAAATACGAGTTCACTGCGCTCTTGACACTGGTATGACAAGAATTGGCGTGTATGAAAGCACGATCGAAAGGGCGTGCCATACTATTGAGCGTATCTCTAAACTCAAAGGGCTGCAGCTAGAGGGTATCTTTACTCATTTTGCCGCTGCCGACAGCAATAATCAAGATGATATCAAATACACTGAAATGCAAGCTGAAAAAATCATATCCGTTGCAGACGAGCTTAAAAAACACCTTGTTGTTTTAAATCAAATACACTTTTTAAATTCAGCCGGAGGTATTTATCATTCAAACAGTAAAAGCACTCTCGCAAGGCTTGGAATAGTTATGTATGGACTAAAACCGGATTCTTCATTAGAAATTCCTTTTAAACTAGAGCCTGCACTTGATCTTAAAGCCTGCGTAGCTATGGTTAAAGAGGTAGACAAAGACGTCTTTATAAGCTACGGAAGAACATATAAGACCGAGAGCCCCGCTAAGATCGCAACCATCACGATCGGGTATGCAGACGGCTATCCAAGGTTTCTTTCAAATAAAGGGGAAGTTCTTATTCACGGAAAAAGAGCAAAAATAGTAGGCAGAGTATGTATGGATCAAATTATGTGCGATGTAACAGGAATTGATGTAAAAGCAGGAGATATCGCAACTCTTATAGGCACTGACGGCAATGAAACCATTACCGCTGACGATATAGCAAATATAGGCGGAACTATCGGATATGAGATCATATGCAATATTTCAAGACGTGTTCCCAGAGTTATTTATGAAAATGGTAAACAGACAGCAATTTTAAAGTATTAAATTTAAACAATTTTTATAACATTCTATTGACATTTTATTAAAAGTAGTATAATATATAAAGGAAAAATACATATTGGAGGATTTTAAAATGCCTAAATTTTGTTCACAATGCGGTTCACAGTTAAGTGACGACGCTTTGTTCTGTAATTCATGCGGAGCTAAAGTAACCGATACGCAGGAATCGACAATTGAAAATACACCAATTACTCAGGAAGTAAATGAGCCTGCTAAAGAAGCAGTAAAAGAAAATGAAGAAGAAATAACCGAAAGTAACGTTTCAGATACATCGGCTAAAGAAACTGAAGCTGATGCGTCAGAAGATGAAGAAACAGCTGAAGCATCACAGCCGGCAGCTGAGGCAACACCTCTTGATAAGGGCATTGCCTATGCCAAGGATAAAGTAGGAGATAAATATGAGGCATTTAAAACAAGCCCTAACCGTGATAAATACATCGGTTTTACTGCTATCGGAATTGTAATTATAGTTGTTCTCTGTATCGTTTTTTCACTTATATTCGGCGGCGGATATAAAAGTGCAGTTAAAAGCTATATAAAGGCAAGTACAGAGGGCGGGTATGATAATTTTGTAGATGCTACTCCCGACATAATTTTAGACGCTGTAATTGAAGATGAATATGACGGCGATGAAGATAAAATGGAAGATGATTACAACGATAAACTGAAAGAGTTATCATCTCTTGTTAAAGACATTGATTATGAAATTTTAGATAAAGAAAAATTTGATTCAGATCAGTTAGACGAACTTGAAGAATCTCTTCAGGACGATTATGAAGATAGTGTTGATGATAAAATAAAGGTTTCAAAGGCATATGAAGTTAAAGTTAAAATAACTGCAGAAATTAAAGGCAGTGATGAACCGCAATCAGACAGGAAATACCTCATTGTCGCAAAGGTTAACGGCGACTGGGGTGTTGTTGATGAATCAAGCAATTCAAAAATTGATGATTACGACTAATAATCCATAGATATAGTATATACTGTTATCAGACGTTCAAGATTTAGAGCGTCTGTTTTTTTGCTTGCGTTTTTTAGTCATTTATAGTATAATAATGAAACTGTAAAACACAAATTTTAACTTTAATGAAAGGAAAGTTTCAAATGGCTGAAGTATATAGGATAAAGATTTTCAATAAAGAATACAGCATTCAGACTGAAGAATCTGAAGAATACACAAAAAAACTTGCTGACACTCTTAACAAAAAACTTTCTGAAATTGTTCAGGGTATTTCTAACATGACTCCTGTTGACGGAGCTGTTTTGGTTGCCCTTGACTGTCTGGACAGATCGCTAAAAGCCGACATTAACATAGATAAGATAAGAGGTCAGATAAAGGACTCGGTTGATGAGGCAACAAAATATGCTGAACAGCTGAAAGAGTCTAATGAAGAAATTTCAAAGCTCACTGCTAAGATCGTTAAGCTTGAAGATGAACTTAAAGAAGCAAACAGATTGTTAAACCGTCAAGGTGCGTCACGTCAGACAGTTAAGCAAAAGCCTAATCCTGAATATGAAAGATACACAAAAAATGTTAATGAACCAAAGGACGACAAAACAACCTTCGTTCCGGATAAGAACGGACAAACTTCATTTTTTAATAAGGATAAATAGCATAAAGTTAAATTTACATTCACATTTTCAGTCTTTACCGCAAAACTATTGCGATAATTCCGTTATCGGAACAGATTTGTAAACTTTTGCACTGCAAAAGCATGGTGATCAATATGTTAGAAATACTTGCCCCCTGTGGCGGCTATGAAGCGCTTATAGCAGCTGTCCGTGCAGGTGCCGATGCAGTTTATGTCGGTTCTAAAGCTTTCTCTGCAAGACAAAACGCTAAAAATTTTAACAGGGACGAGCTTAAAGCCGCCGTGTCGGAATGTCACAAGCACGGAGTTAAAATTTATCAGGCAATAAACACGATAATTTTGGATTATCAGCTAAGTGAACTTTTAAATGAACTGGAGTTTGCTTGTAAGGTCGGAATAGACGCACTTATCACTCAGGATTTATGCCTCACTGAACTTATTAAAAAAGTTTGTCCGGAAATGCCTGTTCACGCATCAACACAAATGACTATTCATACTAAAAACGGCGTTATATTTGCAAGTGAGCTTGGATTTTGCAGAACCGTTGTATCAAGGGAAGTTTCAAAAGAAGTTTTGTCTGAGCTTTGTAAACTCGATACAGAAATAGAAGCCTTTATTCACGGCGCTCTGTGTATGTCTGTATCGGGAGAATGCTATCTCAGCGCAATGATAGGCTCACGAAGTGCCAACAGAGGACTCTGTGCAGGAGCATGCAGGCTTCCGTTTTCCGCTGATAAAAACAAAAACAACTATGCATTATCTCTCAAGGATATGTCATATATCAGTCATATTAAAGAACTAAAAGATATGGGTGTTTCGTCAGTTAAAATTGAAGGAAGAATGAAACGTCCGGAATATACGGCTGCAACGGTATATGAGTGCAAAAAAGCTTTAGATGGTAAATCTTACGATATGGGGCTTTTGAGGTCGGTTTTTTCAAGAAGCGGATTTACCGATGGATATTATACAGGCAGAATTGGTAAAAATATGTTCGGAACAAGGCAAAAAGAGGACGTTATATCCGCAAACAGCGTTCTTCCTGATATCAAAAACTTGTATAAAGATGAATTAAAAAAATACAAAATAGATTTTGATATTACTATTGAACTTAATAAACCGATAACACTTACCGCAAAAGCAAACCAATGTAAGGTCAAGGTAACAGAAAAAGCTCCCCAGCCGGCAATAAACCGTGCAGCTGACGCTGAATATGTTGCAAGGCAGCTTTCAAAACTTGGAGGAAGCCAATATGAACTAGGCAGTTTAAATTCAATTATAGGAAACGGTGTTATGGTCCCGGTATCGCTGCTTAACAAGCTTAGAAGAGATGCTGTTTCAGCGCTGGACGAAGCCATAATTAAAAAGAACACAAAAATAAAGTCTTTTGATAAAGAAAAAGCGGCTGAAGTGATTTCTGATTTGAAATTATCATCTGTTGGTTTTGTTGCTATTCCTGAACTTAGAATTTCCTTAAGCAAAATAGACCTTATTAAAAACATTGATCTGTCGGATATATCGCTTGTTACAATACCTATATCTGAAATAATAGATGCTGATTACGAATTTGATAAAAAGCTTAAAGAAAAAATATGCATTTCCCTGCCTAGATATATGCATAATGAGAAGAAAGTAACAGATGAAATTCAATGTCTAAAAGATAAAGGCTTTTATAAATTTGAGGCAACTAATTTGGCTCATTTAAAAACTCTGAATGACTTAAATCTTGAAATTCATACAGGATTCGGATTGAATATAACAAATTCTTTGGCTTTAACCACATTGACTGAATATAATGTAAAAGATGCCATTGTTTCATTTGAATTGAAAGCAAGCGAAATAAATCGTCTTAAAAGCCCTATGAATATGGGTATAATATCTTACGGCAGACTTCCGCTTATGCTGTGCGTAAACTGTCCTATAAAATCCGAGGTCGGCTGTAAAGGCTGTAAATCTTATTTATATGACCGTACAGGTCGAAGATTTAAAGTTCGCTGCAATAAAAGATACGGCTATTACGAACTGTTAAATTCAGATATTCTATATCTTGCAGATAAGCTGAATGAGTTTAAAAATGTATCGTTTCACACGCTTTACTTTAATGATGAAACAAGCGACGAGATAAACAATATTATTAAAGCATATAAAAATAACTCGTCATACAGTTCGGAATTTACAAGAGGTCTTTATTTTAGAGGAATAATTTAACTTTTGCTGTTTTTGTTAAAATATCTGTTTGTTTCATTTATTACCTCTTTTGACAGCACAAGTAAGGCAGTCAGATTAGGTATCGCCATTAGTCCGTTAAAAGTATCCGAGATTTCCCATACAAATTCAAGGCTTAAAACTGCTCCCAAATAAACGAATATGCAGAATATAATTTTATAAACTCTGTTTTTTGCTCTTGGAAACAGATAGTAAAAGGCATTTTCGCCGATAAAGGACCAGCCTATCAATGTGGCTAATGCAAACAATACAATGGATATAGAAACAAAATATCCTCCAAAACTGCCAAAACCGCTTTCAAAAGCCTTTACAACTATTTCTGCACCTTCATCTTCAAGTAAGGGAGTGCCGCTTACAAGAATTACAAGAGCTGTTATTGTACAAACTACCATGGTATCAATAAACACTTCAAATATACCCCAGAACCCTTGTTCAACAGGTTCTTTGATATTTGAGGAGGAATGAACACTTACGGTTGAGCCAAGACCTGCTTCATTTGAAAACACTCCTCGGCGTATTCCGATAGAAACTGCTCTTTTTATTCCTACGCCGGCTATACCTCCGGCTGCGGATCTAAAGCAAAATGCATTTTTAAAAATTGATAAAAGCTCAGGCAGCAGTCTTTGACGATTAATAAATAATATTATAACTGCACCTGCTAAAAAGAAAACCGTCATAAAGGGAACTATAAGCTCACATACGCTTTGCGTACGTTTTGCTCCCCCGAGCATAACTATTGTAATAAGAACAAATAACGCTATACCGCAATAAACTTTGGGTATGTTAAAACTTTGAGAAAGCGATGCGGAAATTGAATTGCTCTGTGCCATATTCCCCATACCAAACGATGCAAGCACACAAAACAGTGCAAATAATTTTGCAAGCCATCTTGCTTTCATACCTTTTTCTATGTATGAATATGCACCGCCGGTTATATTGCAGTTTTTATCCCTTGTGCGGTACAGGATTCCGAGAACATTTTCTGCATAAGCTGTTCCCATTCCCAGAAAAGCAGACACCCACATCCAGAAAATCGAACCGCTTCCTCCGATCGTCAGTGCGGTTGCGACGCCGACAATACTGCCTGTGCCTATTGTTGCAGCCAAAGCCGTAGAAAAGCTTCCCAGCTGAGAAAGACTATGTTTTCCGGAGGATGTTCTAGTTTGTTTTTTAAAAAGCGACAGTAAAGTTTTATTTACGATTAATTTTGCTTTACTAAACTGAATACCCTTTAACCTCAGCGTAAAATAAATGCCCGCAAATAAAAACACGCTAAGCGTAAAGGGTCCCCAGACAAAAGAATTTATTTTCCCGCTAATATCATTAATCAGATTCATACTGCTCACTCCTGATTTTTAGAACTGATTATTAAACAACTGATTTTTCTTGTTCGACGAGCAAATATCAATATGATTAAAAATATAACAATAGGAGGAATGCTCTCTAAAGAGCATAATCATACTATGAAAAGATATGTTCCCGCCAAATCGGCTTTAATTTCAATTAGGTTTATTATGTTAATTTTGGCAGCAGCCATTACAGTAATCAGCTATATATTCTTAAACAACTATACTATTATTATGTGGATTATAATCTTCGTATGCTGGGGAACTGCTATTTTATACGGATTTATATTCATTCCTATTTACTTCAGAAACACGGTCTATAATATTTCTGAAACAGATATCAGAAAAAAGACAGGTATGCTGTTTTTTTCAAAGCAGTTTATGAAGATGCGGTCAATACAATATATTTCAACAATAATCACTCCCTTCTCAAAACTGACAGGATTAAACTTTATTATTGTAAACGCATGGGGAGGGCGAATGGTTTTTTGTTTTCTAAACAGGGAAGAAACACTTGAAATTTCTTCTCATCTTGACGAGTTTATAAAGAATAATGTGTAAAAACAATTATAATAATAAAACAGAAAGGCGGGATAATAATGCTTGAAAATCATATTTTTTCGTATATTTTCAAATCCAGACAGCATCCGATAAAGATTTTCACATATACAACAAGCGGATTTTGGCTCTTGCTTATCCCGCTGGCAAGAAAGCTTTACAGATTAAGCTTTAATGTTGCAGAATGGTTCAAAGGCGACTGGCTTGACATTATTATTATCTCTATTATTTTCGGATTTGCTTTTTTAAGATGGTTCTTTATAACCTTTGCCATTGACAAGGACTCTATAAGAACAGGTACCGGATATTTCGGTCTTATAAAATCAAAGATCAATTTCAATACAATTTGTTCCGTAACGTGCAGTCAAGGTCCCTTTTATCGTTTTTTCGGATGCTACAAAGTATGCATTGACACCAATGCTAATTTTATAAGAAGAGGTCATGATATAACACTGACTCTAAAAAAATCCGATTTTCAAAATCTTACTAATATTTTAAAAGAAAAAAACATTGGAAAGGTCAAATACAGTTATACCCCGAAGAAAGTTCATCTGATAATTTTTTCACTGCTTTTCTCATCAACTCTTTCAGGGGTTATACTTCTGTCGACTTTAATGATTCAGGTTTCCAGAATTATAGGCAGGCAGCTTGAGCAGAAATACCTGATAATAGTAAACCAAAGAATACAAAACTTTCTTACTATAAATCTCCCACCTATTGCCATTGCGGCAGCGTCAATCATCGTTATCGGCTGGCTTTATTCTCTCGCAGTAAACCTATTAAGACACTGGAATTTTACAACGGTAAGACAGGGTGACAGTATTATAATTAAGTCAGGATTCATCACAAACCGGGAAAGCGTTATTATGCGTGATAAGATATATTCTGTTGATGTACGTCAGAACTTCTTTATGAGAATGTTTCAAATATGCTCGGTCAACATAGACTGTGCCGGATACGGAAAGGGAATGCGTCAAATAGCTGTTTTGCTTCCTGTAACTACAAACAGAGAGGTAAACAATTCTCTGAAAATTCTTATGCCGGAGCATATTAATCCTTATAATAAACTGAAAAGCAGATTCAGGGACTTTGCAGGCTTTACAACGCCTCCGTTTTTGCTGTGTTTAAGTATTCCTGTATTAGCTTATATTATGTGGCGGATATTTCCTGACTGGCTGGTTATCATAAGATTCGTTGCATTTATAGTAGAAATTCCGGCATTTTGGCTGTTTGTTGTAAAATTTGCATCTGTTTTTACGACAGGAGTCGGCTTTGAGGAAGGATATGCGGTTTTGAATTATTGTAAGCTTTATCAATTTCATAAAGTTACTATTCCCGCTGATCAAATTACAAAAGTTGACTACTATCAGACAATACTTCAAAAATGGAGCAATAATTGCAGTTTGAGAATATACACCTACTCGGAGAATATAAAATGTCATAAAATTAAAAACTTTCCTTTAAAGCAAGCTAAAACACTATTGGAAAAACAGGGTTACCATATGGAAATCAAGTAGAATAATAATTATTATTTAAGAAATTTGCATAAAAGTCTTGACAAGCTAATTACCATACTGTATAATAAGTTAGTCGCTATTTAGCATCAGGCTGTATAGCTCAGTTGGCTAGAGCATTCGGTTCATACCCGGAGTGTCACTGGTTCAAATCCAGTTACAGCCACCATACGGCCCGTTGGTCAAGAGGTTAAGACGCCGCCCTTTCACGGCGGAATCATGGGTTCAATTCCCGTACGGGTCACCAAAAAGCAGATCGGACATTTATGTTCGGACTGCTTTTTTAGTGGTACAGCAGAAGTTAATATAAAGCAAAAAGCAGAGAACGATCAACGCTCTCTGCTTTTTGTTAATGTATGTTTTCTTATTCTTCTGCAAACTGATCCTTGCCTACATGACAAAGCGGACACTCAAAATCGTCGGGAAGGTCTTCCCACTTTGTTCCCGGTGCAATTCCTGCATCAGGATCGCCCTTTTCCTCGTCATAAACATACCCGCATACTTGGCAAACATATTTCTTCATAAAAAGTCCTCCTTTGTAAAATTTATAGATAATATTTAAAACATTCCAGGACATACCTATTTCAAAAAGCATTGTTAAATAAGTTAGTCTGTTGTTTTAAAAACAATCTGTAAACTTATTATACAATAATTATTAGATAAATACAACAAAAATAACATAAATCAATTGAAATATAGGTATATAAAAAAGAGCGCTCAGACATAAATAAGTCCGAGCGTTCTATTACTCTATTGTGGTATAAATATTCCGAATAAAACTCCATCGTTCCTATTCTCTACCCAGACCTTGCCATTGTGAATTTCAGCAATCTTTTTTACAATAGCAAGCCCCACACCGTAATTCGCTGTTCCGTTCTGAGTGCGGGATTTATCGACCTTATAGAACGCATCCCACAAATGTTCAAGCTCAGATTCATCTATTTTATCTCCGGTATTGAACACGGTAATTTTAAGTCCGTTATCCTCCCATAAATAATTAAGCTTAACTGTGCCTCCCTTTTTAGCATATCTTATTGCATTATCTACATAGTTTGACACCGCCTGCTGCATAAGCGTGTAATTCGCATAAATATCTTTATCAATATACTCATCTGTTACAAAGTTAATATTCTTTTCTAACAGTTTTATTTCAAAGCTTTCTTTAATTATACTGTTAAAATCAGAAATGAGAAACGTGTCTTTTTCAACATCGCCCTTCATATTATCCATTTTAGACAAGTTTAACATAGACTTAACCAGATTATTCATTTCATCACATTGACTTACTATTACATCACAGTATTTTTCAGACTTTTGTCTGTCGCTTGCTATGCCGTACTTTAATCCTTCCGCATAGCCTTTAATTGCTGCAATAGGGGTTTTAAGCTCATGCGACATATCTCGTATCAGCTGTTCCCTGCTGATAACGCTCTCCTTTAAACTATTGATGCTTTCGTTCAACTTGTCGGATATTATATTGATAGAATTTGCAAGCTCACCGATTTCGCCTCTTTCCTTTACCTGAACTTTTTGTGTAAAGTCGAGATTTGCAATACTTTTTGCAGCAGAGTTGATTTTAATAACTGAATCTGACATTCTTCTTGCCAAGAAGAACACAAGGATAGTTCCTATAATAAACACACTGATACCTATAATAATTATCAACTTGTTTGATATGCGAACATTGTCCTGAATGCTTCTAAGCGAGCGCGATAAGATCAAATAGTAATTATCGTTGAGCTTTGACATAAGCACAACTCTGTGCAGTGCGTCGTCACGGTTTCTGAAAACTTCATAATGCTGTTTGTTGTCGTCAAGCTTATCAATATGACTGTGAAAAAATTTACTCCACATTTTAGGTAATTTGTTTTTAGCTTCATCACTTTCGATTAGGCGATTTTTGAATATGAGCTCATCAGATGAGTTTACCACAAATATTTTTACATTTCTTCGCTCGTCCAAATTTTCCAAATAGTCGTCGAAATCACTCAAATCGCTTTTTTCAAACTCGGGAAATTCTTCTTTTAAGCTGCTGCAAATTTCGCTCATTTGTTTTTTACTTTCATAAATAAAAAATCTGCTTGCAAAAAAAACATCGACAACAACCAGTATAAAAATAAACCCCACCATCAACAGACCGTAAAAAACAAACATTTTCTTTTTTATCGACATATTGATTATGCTCCTTTCAAAGCTTACCATAAAGATTCCATTCTTTAATTGACTAATCTTTATTTATTCTCCTTTACTAAAGCAATAACCCCTGCTTCTAACAGTCTGAATATAGTTGGCGCACACACCGAGCTTTGCTCTTAAAACCTTTATATGCGTATCTATTGTTCTTGAGGTATGGCTGTTATCGCTTCCCCAAACTGACAAAAATATCTTTTCTCTGCTTAAAACAACATTTTCATTTTCAACAAGATATAACAGCAGCTTATACTCCAGATTTGTAAGCTGAATTTCCTTTCCCTTGACAAACACCTTACAATTAAGCTTGTTTATACTTAAATCCCCGCAGTTAAAAACAGAATTGTACTTCCTGAGTTGTTTTTTCAAAAGAACATTTACTCTGGCAACAAACACCTCATAACTGAACGGCTTGGTTATATAATCATCCGCTCCCATAGTAAGCCCTCTAAGTTCATTGCGTTCAGATTCCAGCGCAGTAATAATTATTATAGGAACATCAGAGAATTCCCTTATTTTTTTCAAAACAGTCCAGCCGTCATATTTAGGCATCATAACGTCTAGCACAATAAGATCGGCGCCTTCCCTTTTATAAAGTCTTAAAGCCTCTGCCCCGTCGTTGGCGACTATGGTTTCATATCCCTGATTATTCAATATATCGCAAATAAGCTCACGCATTACTTTTTCATCGTCTGCTATTAATATCTTCATTTGTATTCCCCTTAAATTCAAAACTCAATTTACACAATGTCAATTATAAATACTTTTACATACCCCTTGCAGAGTAAACCCCCATTTTCTTTATAAATATTTATAATATCCCATTTAATTATACATTTTTCATATTATTTTCTGTGAAATATATGTGAAGTATTTATCAGTAAAAACGCAATATTTAATACCATACCTTTATTGTGTAAGGTCATTCCAAATTCGGTTGTTAAAAAATTTTTATTATATATTTCCTGAAAACTTAAAAATAAGCATTAAAAAGTTTTTTACACTTATTATTTCATTTCCATACAAAAAAATTTATATTTTATTCTAAAATGCACAAAACAATACTATAAGCAAAGATAAAAAAATATTGAAAATAATAAAATAAAAGTTTTAAATATACAAATTTTGTTGTTGCATTTGTCTATACGCATTATAGATATTTGTTAAAAACACCAAAAATACTGGTATTCTATTGACAAAGCTCATTAATGATTATAATATAAAATTAAAGATAAAGCTGCTTTGACTTATTTACAATATTATTATAGAGTTTTGTTTTAAAACCATTTCTGCTTTGAATACCCCACATATGTATTTTCCTCAGAAAACAAGTGTGTATCATTAAAGCCGGACTGGTTGTTTTAATATATAAGAATACCGGATTAATTATTCATATAATTAGTATTATAAGGGATGATAAAAATGATTAAATGCTTAGGTAAAAGTGTTTTCGGCGGAATTGCAGTCGGAAGAATTAAAATAATCCAAAAAAGCCTTAAGGAAATCAAATATGTAAAAACAGATAATACTGATGCTGAGATTTCAAGATTTAACCATGCAAGAGATAGAGCCATACGAGAGCTTCAGAAATTATACGAAAAAGCACTGAAGGAGGTCGGCGAGCAAAACGCATCGATATTTCATATCCATCAAATGATGCTAAACGATGTAGATTACACAAACTCCGTCGAGGGAATTTTAAGAAATCAGGGTGCAACTGCCGAGTTTGCAGTCGCTGTCACAAGGGATAACTTTTATAATATGTTTTCTTCAATGTCGGATGATTATATGAAATCAAGAGCCGCAGATGTTAAAGATGTTTCCGAAAGAGTTATAAGGATTTTGTGCCATGCTGAAACAAGCATAATGGATTCAAAAATACCGTCCATTATAGTCGCTGATGATTTAGCTCCAAGCGAAGCCGTTCAGCTTGATAAAGATATGGTTTTGGCTTTTGTTACAGTGCACGGAAGCTCTAATTCTCATACTGCAATACTTGCAAGAACTATGAATATTCCTGCTATTATCGGTGCAGACATTCCGCTTGACGGCTCAATAAACGGTAAAATGGCTATTGTTGACGGTTATAACGGAGTAATTTATATAGAGCCCGACAGCCGTCTTGCGAATGAAATGCAATTAAAACAAGAGGAGGACCTATTCAAAAAAAGACTTCTTTTAAAGCTCAAAGGAAAGGATACTGTGACCTCAGACGGCAAAAAGATCAAACTTTATGCCAATATTGGAGATACAAAAGATTTAACCTTAGTTATTGACAACGACGCAGAGGGAATAGGTCTTTTCAGAAGTGAATTTATTTATCTCAGAAAGAACAGTTTCCCAACTGAAGAGGAGCAGTTTGAAATATATAAAACCGTTGCCGAAAAGCTATCGGGCAAACAAGTGATTATAAGAACTCTTGATATAGGTGCAGACAAACAGGCTGACTATTTTCATCTTGACAAAGAAGAAAATCCGGCATTGGGACTTCGTGCTATAAGAATATGTCTGACAAATCAAGAGATTTTCAAAACCCAGCTCAGAGCCTTATACAAAGCAAGCGCCTTCGGACAGATAGCAATTATGTATCCTTTGATCACTTCTGTCGAAGAGATTAAGGAAATTAAAAAAATTTCCGAAGAAGTTAAAAAAGAGCTTGATGAAAAAGGCATTTCTTATAATCGTGATATTAAAGAAGGTATTATGATTGAAACTCCCGCCGCAGCGCTTATATCAGATAAGCTGGCAAAGGAAGTTGATTTCTTCAGCATAGGAACAAACGACCTTTCTCAATATACAATGGCAATAGATAGACAAAATTCAAAAGCCGACAGATTTTATACTCCATATCATCTTGCAGTTCTTCGTATGATTAAAATGGTTGTGGACAATGCTCACAAAAACGGCATACGGGCAGGAGTATGCGGAGAGATGGGCGCAGATTTAAACATAACTGAAACCTTATTGAAAATCGGAGTTGACGAGCTTTCTGTTTCGCCATCTATGATCCTGCCGCTAAGAGATAAAATTTTAAAGACCGATACATCAAATATTGAATTGCAATATGATTTATAGTCTAATTTGATTAAATCACGTAAGTACGCTGTGCTAAAAAATAAACCGTTTAATAAAACCTGTGATGAATTTGTTATGATAAATTTTATTTATCTGGATAATAAACAAGTTCTGCTCTTGGCGAAAACATTCAGCCAAGAGCTTTTTGTTGCAAAAGTAATAATTTATTATTATAATGTTACTTGTCTATTTTATTAACAAAACAACATTTTTCAATAAATATTCGATAAAACAAAAAAATTATAAAAAAGTGAGACTTTTTGCTTTTTAAAACGCTTATATAATTATGAAGCAAATTTTTTGGTGACAAGAGGTGAAAATCTTTGACTACCGATGCAGAATATTACTTCCGATTTCTTGATGGTGACAGTTCAGGTCTTGAGGAATTGGTAAAAATGTTTAATGACAGTTTAATACTCTTTATCAACGGATATGTAAAAAATCTGTCGATAGCAGAAGATTTGGCAGCCGACACCTTTGCTGAACTTATAGTAAAGAGAAGTCCTTATGTTGAAAAATATTCATTTAAGACATGGCTGTTCAGAATAGCACGAAATAACGCTATTGATTATATGCGAAAGCACAAAAGACATATTAACATTCCTTTGTCAGATAACGAATGTTCAGAAGAAGACGCTTTAGAGCGTTCAATTGTGAAAAGCGAACAGCAGTCAACGCTTCATTCTTCTCTGAAAAAATTAAAAAAAGATTACAGCGATGTTTTGTATCTTATTTATTTTGAACAGATGTCATATGAAGAAGCAGGACTAATACTGAAAAAGAGCAGCAAACAAATAAAAAACCTAGTATTCAGAGCAAAACAGGCTCTGAGGGAAAACATGATAAAGGAGGGATTTATCTATGAGGAGCTATAAAGAGCAAACCGAGAAAATTCTTGAACTTGCTGAACAGAAGAAAAACGCTCGTGAAAAGAGAAACCACATCATTGTGACATTATCGTCGTTTGCAGCATGTGCATTAATAGCTTTGTTTTGCACTTCTTTGTTTTCCGGCGAAAATCAAAAAACTACTCTCCCTGTTCAAAGCAAAACTATTATACGCCAAACGACATCAGTTTCTACCGTAAAGTCTGCTAAAACAAAAACTTCTAAGACTACTGATAATAAAAACACAAAAACCACTACACATCCCAAATCGACTAAAAGCATAAAAAAAACAACTACTAAAAAACATGATGAAATAGTTATTATTCCTACAAAACCTACAAAAAGCAAGTCTACTATACCAGATAAATATCTCTCAAACAAGGACTTGATTGAAAATGACAGCGACGTTATACTATATAATGGAAAATCTTATGTTAAAACCTGTTCGCTGGTGGAAACCGAAATATCAAAAACAAATCTTCTATGTGATTATATAGGAAAAACATCCGGGAAAATAGATAACACAGCCACAGATGAGATAACCTCCAATGTAAACGGTAAGGTCTATACAATAAACGGATATTCTGACAGCTTTAGGCTGGGAATGGTCACAAAAGATAAATCAAAAGGAGAAAATTATATATATATCTTTGATAATCTTTACAGCCTTGAAAACACTGTCGTGTCTAATGGTTCAGAGCTTTTTAACAACGTATTGCATATCGATAAGAATTTAAGCTATATAAATTATTTCAGCGGAACAAATCTGAAAATAGCTTCGCTTAATCAAAGTAACATTACCACAAAAATTTCTGAAAAATATCAAAAGCCGTTCATTGACAGTTTAAATAACGCCGTTCTTATAAAAGATGATGAATCTGTATTTGATAATGAAGATAAAAAGGTTGTTCTGTTTTTTAATATGATTGATGAAACAACCGTTGAAATATATCTTACAAAGAACGGATATATCTTCTGCGACGGACTGTATTTTAAAACCGATAGTAATATATTTTCAGAAGTTTACTATTCCCTTACAACAGAATAGTTTACAAATGCTCCCGACCCTTTTAAATATAAAAGCCATACAAGCAATTTATGCAAGTATGGCTTTATCTATTTAACTTTACTGACTTTTATTTAAACGCGTTATTTATTATTACAAATAGTATAATAATTTCTATTTTATTCCTTTGCAGATTAATCGCTTATCTTTTTAACAACAAGCGATGCATTAACACCAGTTCCTAATGTTACTCCTACTGAAACCAATGAGGATACAGCCATATCAACAACATCTCCTGCATTTAGTGTTACTATAACGCTGCCGCTGAACAGATCGCTTACCCCGACAGCCAAAACTCTTGATGTTTCAGTTTCCGGAATATTCACACCGTTTACACGAACTGCAAACGTAAGAGTTGCTCCAACTCCCACAGAAGCAGACTGCGAATAAGTGATTTCATATATTCCGTCCTGGGCTACCGTCAAACTGTTGTCATCCGCAGTTACATCAAGAACAGGCATTGCTGTTGAAAGAGGAACCTGTGTAGGTGTTCCTACTGCCAGTGTAAGTGCACCAGGAGTATCATCATAAAGTCCTCCAAATGCCGCCAAACCTGCTGCCGGACCTGTTGGACCAGACGGACCTGTTGGACCAGACGGACCTGTTGGACCAGACGGTCCTGTCGCTCCTGTGCCTCCTGTTGCTCCTGTTGCTCCTGTTGCACCGGTCGGTCCTGCTTCACCAGTTGGACCTGTTGCTCCAGTTGGTCCTGTTTCACCGATTAAACCTGCTTCGCCTGTTACTCCTGTCGCACCCGTCGGTCCTGTTACTCCGGTTGGACCTGTTGCTCCAGTTGGTCCTGTTTCACCGATTAAACCTGCTTCGCCTGTTACTCCTGTCGCACCCGTTGGTCCTGCTTCACCGGTAGGACCTGTTGCTCCGGTTGGTCCTGTTGCTCCGGTTGGTCCTGTTACACCGGTTAAACCTGCTTCGCCTGTTGCTCCTGTCGCACCCGTCGGTCCTGCTTCACCGGTAGGACCTGTTGCTCCGGTTGGTCCTGTTGCTCCGGTTGGTCCTGTTTCACCGATTAAACCTGCTTCGCCTGTTGCTCCTGTCGCACCCGTTGGTCCTGTTACTCCAGTTGGTCCTGTTACTCCGGTTGGACCTGTTACACCTGTTGGTCCCGTTGCACCCGTAACTCCTGCTACTCCTGCAATTCCGGTTGCTCCTGTTGCGCCTGTCGGACCCGTCGCTCCGGTTGGACCTGTTACACCTGTTGGACCCGTTGCTCCTGTCGGTCCTGCAATCATTGACGGACAACATACAGATGATGGGCAGCAGGAATTACAGCAAACATTGTCTGCACAATCCCCTGAACCTCTATAAATTTTCATATAAAGCCATCCCCCTAAAATTATTATTTGGTTTTTAAAAATCGCTTTTCAAAATATTTTTTATTTGCAAGATAGTTTTTATCATCAGGTTTTATTTTTCCCGCTTTATCATTATAATCGCTTGCCTTATGGTATTCCCCCAGCTTATCGTAACATACGCAAAGCTGCATATAAGGAATATATCCATAACAATCAACCGAAGAAAAACCTCCGTTTTTAATCGGATACTCCATATTAGATGCAAGCTCATACCAAAATATTGCTTCTTTATATTTTTTATTCTTCATTTTGATATATCCTATTTCACAGCAGATTTCTGCTCTGGGGCTGTCATAGATAAAACTTTGAAAAAGGCTCTGCAATGCTTTACTTTCCTCGCCAAGTCTTATATAACATTTAGACATAACCAAACATGCACTTATACTGTTTTCGATCCATTTATCCTCAGCTTTAAAAAACTCCTTAAATACTTTTATAGCCTCTAAATATTGTTCGTGATAATATAATTCCCTTGCATAGTAAAATTTTTGTCTGGTTTCAAGGGTCTTTCCTTTTTGAATAAGCTTTTTAAAGATTTTTATATTTCTATCAGGATCGTTTACTTTCAGCTTTTTATGCAAAACTGCAATATCACTATACTTTATATTACCGCAGGGTGTTATTACTTCATGAATTTCACCTTGCCATACAAAATGATCCGATCTTTTCATAAGTCTCTCTCTGTAATACGAAAATGTCGGATTATCATTATCATCAAAAGAAACGTGATATTTCATCATTACTATATCTGTTGATAAGTCAAGCGATGATTTAAGTCTCAATAGTTTTTCCTGATTTTCGTGATCAATAATATCATCAGCATCAAGCCACATTATATAATCCATTTTAGCCTTTGAAAAAGAAAAATTCCTGGCTGCAGAAAAATCGTCAATCCATTCAAAATCATATATTTTATCTGTATATAATGCAGCAATTTCCTTTGTCTTATCTTGTGAACCTGTATCAACAATTATAATCTCATCAACAATATCCTTAATGCTCAGCAAACATCTTTCCAAAACGCTTTCTTCGTTTTTTACAATCATACATAAGCTTATTGTGGGCATTTTGAAGACCTCCTACCGTAATTACAACAGTCCCTAAAACAATAATATGATTATATGAAACATTGTGTTACCAAAGACTATATCCTTTTGATTAGTGTATAATATAAGAAATATTCATAACTTAGAGCTTACTGTAAATAATAATATTGATTTTACTAATACAAATCATAAGGTATAGGGAGGAACATTATGCAATCAGTATGGAATGAAAACATCAGCCTTCCGCAGTTTCCAAGACTGAAGGGAACAAAAAAGACTGACGTTTTAATAATCGGCGGAGGTTTAGCCGGAATTTTATGTGCATATTATCTTAAACAAAAAGGGGTTGACTATATTCTCGCCGAGGGAGGGAAGATCTGCTCCGGCACAACTGCAAACACCACTGCTAAAATCACCTCACAGCATGGACTGATATATTATAAATTGCTGAAAAAGCTGGGAACAGAAAAAGCTTCTATGTATCTTCATGCCAATCAGACCGCATTAAAAGAATACCAAAAGCTATGTGCAAATATCGACTGTGATTATGAGATAAAGGATAACTATGTCTACTCGGTCGATAATATTTCTTTGCTGGAAAAGGAATTTTATGCTCTTTCAAAAATCGGATATAAAGCACATATTGTCAAAAATGTATCCCTGCCGTTTAAAACAGCAGGTGCTGTCAAGTTTTCAAGTCAGGCACAGTTTGATCCATTGAAATTTATATCAGTATTATGTAAGGATTTAAATATACTTGAAAACACCTTTGTTCGTGAGATCAGGGATAATACAGCCCTTGCCGACAGCGGAGAAATCAAGGCGGATAAAATAATTATCGCAACACATTTTCCGTTTATTAACAAGCATGGAAGCTATTTTTTAAAACTGTATCAGCACCGTTCCTACGTTATTGCCCTGCAAAACGCACCAAAGCTTAACGGTATGTATGTTGACGAAAGCAAAAAGGGACTGTCATTCAGAAATTACGGAGAATATCTCCTGCTGGGCGGAGGTTCGCACCGAACAGGCAAAAAGGGCGGAAACTGGTCTGAGCTCAGATCCTTTGCCGCAAGATATTATCCAAACGCCAAAGAAAAATATCATTGGGCGGCACAGGATTGTATGAGCTTAGACGGCATTCCGTATATCGGTCATTATTCAAAGCGTATGAACGACCTTTACGTTGCCACGGGCTTTAATAAATGGGGTATGACATCTTCAATGGTATCGGCAATGCTTTTAAGCGATATGGTATGCGGCAAAAAGCCGGTATGGGCTGAAGTTTTTGACCCGTCAAGAAGTATATTAACACCCCAACTTGCAGTAAACGCTTTCGAGGCAACAGTAAACCTGCTTACACCAACCGCCAAACGATGTCCGCATCTCGGCTGCGCATTAAAGTGGAACAGCGCAGAGCATTCATGGGACTGCCCTTGTCACGGCTCCCGCTTTACCAACGACGGTATCCTGATTGAAAATCCTTCGACAGGCAATCTAAAATAAAATCTACAACAAAAAAGCCATACTGACTTAAATTGTCGGCATGGCTTAAATTTTTGATTATATTCTTGATTATGCGTTAATCTTCTCAAGCGCTTTTTCTAAGGTTTTCATATTCTCAACATTTGCAAATTCAACATCTGTAAGTGTTTTTCTTACAAGCCCGGTCAAAACCTTGTTAGGCCCAAGCTCAATAAACATATCAAAACCTTCATTTTTCATTTTTTCAAGCTCGCCGGTAAACTTAACAGGAGAAACTATATGCTTAGCCAAAAGCTCCTGCATATCTGAAAAATCAGTCAGCTTATCCCCTAAAACATTACTGTAAAAATCAACCTTCGGAGCATTAAATTTAACGTCTTTAATTGTCTCTTTAAACTCATCTGAAGCAGACTGCATAAGCTTTGAATGAAATGCCGACGCAACATTAAGCTTCATTGCTCTTGCCTTTTTCTCGACAAATACTTCTATTGCTTTATCTACGGCATCAATATCTCCTGCAATTACGGTTTGTACTGAGGAATTATAATTTACCGGAACAACATAGCCGTCAATTGAGCCGCAAACCTCTTCAACCTCGCCTGCGGATAAGCCTATAATTGCACACATAGCGCCCTTAGTGTTATCCGCCGCTTTCTGCATAGCATCACCTCTGGCTTTAATTACTCTAAAGCCGTCCTCAATATTAAGCATACCCGAACAAACCATTGCCGCATATTCTCCCAACGAGTGTCCGGCAACTGCTTCGCAATCAATTCCCTTTGCTCTCACTGCCTCCAAAGCGCAAAGCGATACTGCCATAATAGCAGGCTGCGAAACAACGGTTTTGTTAAGCTCTGTATCAGGACCCTCAAAAACTATCTTCGCAAGGTCATAGCCGAGAATGTCGTTTGCAGCAGAAAAAACCTTTTTCGCACCGTCAAAATTATCAAACAATTCCTTTGCCATCCCTACATACTGTGAACCCTGACCCGAAAACATAAATACATTTTTAGACATAAACCTACTCCTTATCTTTATTTATTAGCAATCAAACAATTGTTATTCACAAATAAATGTTGACCTTTTTACATAAAAATAGTATAATATATAACATCAACCAAGTGTATGCCACCGAAAAGGCAGTTTGATTTTATAGTTGCGTCTGAAAATATTTTTAGTTTTTGCAGTGTTAGCAGTGTTATCTGAATATCTTATCTTAATAAAGGTTATATATTTATGTAAAAACTTATTTTTACTGACGCTCAGTCAAGATTATATCATTTTTTTATAATTTTTTCAATATGAAAGCGAGAGGAATTTTTATATGACCGGTGTAAATATCATTGGCGTAGGTAAATACGTTCCCGATTTAATAGTTACAAACGATATGTTATCTGAAATAGTAGAGACCAACGATGAATGGATCACAACAAGAACAGGAATAAAATCCAGACACATAACAAACGGTGAACCGACATATCATCTCGGGGCAATGTCTGCTAGAGAAGCTGTTAAAGACGCAGGTATTGACCCAAAGGACATCGGTCTTATAATCGTAACGACCATTACAAATGATTTTTCAACGCCGTCTGTTGCCTGTCTTATTCAAAGAGAGATCGGAGCTATCGGCTCAATGGCTATTGATGTAAACTGTGCATGCTCCGGATTTGTATATGCCTTTGATATGGCAAAAAGATACTTAGAAACAGATAAAAATCTTAAATACGTTTTAGTAGTTTCCGCTGAAGAACTTTCAAAAATCACTGATTATACCGATCGTTCAACCTGCGTTTTATTCGGTGACGGAGCAGCAGCGGTAGTTCTAGAGAAAAGTGAAAACAAGATTTTCTCAAGCTATCTGGGCGCTGACGGAACGGGAGCTGAATTTCTTCTTGCCAGAAGCTATCAGTCTGAAACTCCGTTCACTGCTAATCATGAGATATTTGACGATAAGATGCCTGCCGGAAACAGTCATTATCTATTCCAAAACGGTAAAGAGGTTTATAAGTTTGCAACAAGAACTTTACCTGTTGCAGTTAATAATTCTTGTGAAAAAATAGGCATAACTCCTGATGAACTGGACATTATCATTCCGCATCAAGCAAATGTGAGAATAATTGAAACTGCCGCTAAAAACCTACATCTTTCTATGGACAAGTTCTATTTGAACCTTGATACTCACGGAAACACGTCCAGCGCTTCTATTCCGCTTGCGTTATATGACGCTGTGAAAGACAAAAATCTGAAGCGTGGCGATAAAGCGTGTATAGTGGGCTTTGGTGCAGGACTCACTTACGGCGGAGTTGTATTTGAATTTTAAGTTTAGTCAAATTAAAATTGACAGAAATGAGGGAATTAAATGAATACTAAAATCACAGAGCTTTTAGGTATTAAACACCCCATTATTCAAGGCGGTATGGCATGGATCGCAGAGTCAACTCTTGCATCTGCTGTTTCAAACGCAGGCGGACTGGGACTTATAGCAGGCGGCTCTGCTCCTATTGACTATTTAAGAGAGCAGATAAGAAAAACCAAGGAAGCCGTAAACGGCAAGCCTTTCGGCGTTAATGTTATGCTTATGTCACCTAATACCGAAGACTTAGCTAAGCTTGTTATAGAGGAAGAAGTTCCTGTTGTCACAACGGGTGCGGGAAATCCCAGTAAATATATGGACGCTTGGAAAAATGTCGGAATAAAAGTTATACCTGTTGTTCCGTCGGTGGCTCTTGCAAAGAGAATGGAGCGTTCTGGCGCAGACGCTGTTGTAGCTGAGGGTACAGAGTCAGGCGGACACATAGGAGAGAACACAACAATGTGTCTTGTTCCGCAAGTGGTTGACGCACTTGAAATCCCCGTTATTGCAGCAGGAGGTATAGCAGACGGCAGGGGAATTGCCGCATCTATTATGCTGGGTGCTGAAGGCGTTCAGGTCGGAACACGTTTTCTCGCCGCAGAAGAATGTCAGATCCATCCGAAATATAAAGACCTTATTATAAAAGCTAAGGACACCGACAGTATTGTTACGGGAAGAACAACCGGTCATCCTTGCAGAAATATCAAAACAAAATTTTCAAAGAAACTTGCTTCAGGCGAAAAGGACGGCAGCATCACACCTGACGAGTTTGAGGAGATCACACTCGGCTCATTAAGAAAAGCCGTTCAGGACGGAAACCTAGAGGAAGGCTCGTTCTTATGCGGAGCTATCGCAGGTATGATAACTGATGTCAAGTCCTGCAAGGAAATTATTGAGGAAATGTTTTCACAGGCTGAAGGTCTGTTGAACAAATAAATTTATTTCAAATTTAAAAGATTCATAACGGAGGATAAAATATATGGCAACAGCAATAGTTACAGGCGCGTCACAAGGAATAGGCGCTTGCGTAATAAAAAGACTTGCAAAGGACGGCTTTGATTGTGTAGTAAATTGCTATCCAAGCGACAATGATAAAGCCAATGCAGAAGTTGTTAAGGCAGAATGTGAAAGCTTTGGAGTTAAAGCAATTGTTTATCCTTGCGATGTTTCAAAATATGACGACTGCGAAAAAATGGTCAAGGATATTAAGACTGAGCTCGGTTCAATTGACGTTTTAGTAAACAACGCAGGTATCACTAAAGACGGACTTCTTGCACGTATGAGCGAAGAACAATATGATGCTGTTATTGCCGTAAACCAAAAAAGCGTATTCAATATGATGAAGCATGTCGGCTCTGTTATGATGCGCCAAAGAAACGGAAAAATCGTTAATCTTGCTTCTGTTGCAGGTCTTTACGGAAATCCGGGACAATTTAACTATTCTGCGTCAAAGGCGGCTATTATCGGTATGACAAAAACTGCGGCTAAGGAGCTTGGATCAAGAAACGTAAACGTAAATGCTGTCGCACCGGGTTTTATCAAAACTCCTATGACTGACGCTTTGACAGATGAGCAGAGGAACGCTATGCTTTCAGTAATCGCTATGAAACGATATGGAACTGTTGACGAAATCGCAGGCGTTGTGTCTTTCTTGGTTTCCGAGGATGCAAGCTATGTTACAGGACAGGTTATTGAAATAAGCGGCGGGCTTTCAATGTAATTTTAATTTACTTTCAATTACTAAGATGCGGCTGTCTTTTAAAACTAAATAAATTACAGTTTTCAAAGAAAGGATATATAGTCTATGAAAAGAGTAGTTATCACAGGAATGGGGACAAAAAATCCGCTTGGCTTAAGCGTTGAAGAATTTTGGGATAATATTAAAGCAAACAAACTGGGTTTTTCGTTTGTGGATCAATTTGACGATCCCGATTTCCCTATCAAGGTTGTCGGAGCAGTAAAGAATTTTGAGCCTCTTGATTATTTTGAGAAAAAGGAAGCAAGAAAGCTGTGCAGATTCACCCAATTTGCTGTTTCATCAACCAAAGATGCATTAAACGATGCGGGAACTGATTTTAAAGACCTAGATCCTTTCAGAGTTGGTGTTATAATCGGAGCAGGAATAGGCGGTCTTGAAGAAACAGAAGCCCAGCACCAAAGATTTTTAGAAAAAGGTCCTGATAGGATTTCTGTGTTTTATGTTCCTATGATGATTGGAAATATGGCGGCAGGAGAGGTTGCAATAAGAACAGGCTTTAAGGGAGATAACTTCTGTACAACAACTGCCTGTGCATCATCTACTCATGCTATCGGAGAAGCTTTCAGAAAAGTAAAGGACGGCTATCTTGACGCTTGCATATGCGGCGGAACAGAGGCTTGCATTACACAATTCTCGCTTGCGGGCTTTAACAATATGAAAGCTCTTTCAAAGGCAACTGCGCTTGATAAAGCGTCAACACCTTTCGACGCTGAAAGACAAGGCTTTGTTTTAGGTGAAGGCTGTGGGATATTAGTTCTTGAAGAGCTTGAACACGCCAAAGCAAGAGGGGCAAAAATCTATGCAGAAATAGCAGGCTACGGGGCAACAGGAGACGCATTTCATATGACCAGTCCCGACCCTGAGGGGGAAGGCGCCGCAAGAGCTATGGTAAACAGTTTTGAAGAAGCAGGCTTAAAAGCTTCAGATATAAACTATATTAACGCTCACGGAACATCAACCGGTCTTAATGATAAATATGAAACAAAAGCTATCAAAAAGGCTTTGGGCGACAGTGCTGATAAAGTCGTAATAAACTCGACGAAGTCAATGATAGGTCATCTGCTTGGTGCAGCCGGCTCTGTTGAGGCAATTATAACAGCCTTATCTGTCCGTGATGATTTTATTCACAGAACAATGGGATATAAAACTCCCGACCCCGAATGTGATTTGAACTACGCAGTTGACGGTAATAAAGAAATGACTGTTGACGCCGCACTTTCAAATTCACTCGGATTTGGCGGACATAACGCTACTATTTGCATTAAAAAATATAAAGAGTAAACTTAGGTCTGATTTATTGACAGAATAAGCATAAAAATTGTGCGTGAATAGGAGGACTATTAATATGAGCAAGCAAATTGGCAACGGCTTTGAGATTGAAGACTTAAATGCTATTGCAAAAATAATCAAAGATAACGACTTAGGAAAAATTAAAATCAAAAACGGAGACTGCGAGATAAGCGTTGAGTCAAGGGCTTATAATGCTGTGTCAATTGCATCAGCTCCGGCAACTGCTGTATCTAACGAAGACACCTCTGCTGTAACAACTAAAACAGTTGACAGCGGAAATGTATGCAAATCTCCTATTGTGGGGACTTTCTATGCGGCTTCTGCACCTGACAAAGAACCTTTTGTAT
The DNA here is from genome assembly GCA_947584375.1 of uncultured Clostridia bacterium. Lineage (GTDB taxonomy): Bacteria > Bacillota > Clostridia > Oscillospirales > Ruminococcaceae > UMGS1601. The sequence goes on from CANPWL010000005.1 coordinate 80,928, forward strand.
CTGTCGGCAGTCAGGTTCACAAGGGTGATGTTATTTACATCATTGAATCAATGAAGGTTATGAGTGAGGTAACAAGCGAATTCGACGGTAAAGTAAAGGAAATCTGCGTAAACAACGGCGACGCCGTTGAATTCGGTCAGCCGATAATGATAATTGAATAGCAAGTTATGCATTTGCTGAAAGGAAAAGATATGTCAGTAGTATTAAACAAAGAGCAGATAAAAGAAATAATTCCTCACAGAGATCCGTTTTTACTTATTGATGAAGTAAACGAGCTAGAGGTCGGAAAAAGAGTTAAAGCAACAAAATATATCAAAAAGGACGACTTTTGGTTTAAGGGACATTTCCCCGAATATCCTGTCACACCGGGCGTGTTGATGGTTGAAATGCTTGCACAGGCAGGGGCTGTCGCGCTCTTGTCGCTTCCCGAAAACAAGGGAAAAATCGGTCTTTTCGGAGGGATCAATAACTGCAAATTCCGCCAACAGGTCATTCCTGGAGACACTCTGGAGCTTGAGGTTGAAATTATCAAGGTAAGAGGTCCTTTAGGTATTGGAAAGGGACTTGCAACAGTAAACGGCAAAAAAGCTGTTTCCTGTGAAATTACTTTTGCCATAAAATAAAACTATTGGAGACTTTCTATGATTAAAAAAGTTCTTATTGCGAACAGAGGAGAGATAGCTGTTCGTATAATTCGTGCTTGCAGGGAGCTTGGAATAGCAACTGTTGCTGTTTATTCAACAGGCGATTCAAATGCACTCCATGCAAAGATAGCGGACGAAGCTGTTTGTATAGGTCCTGCGTCAAGTACAGAAAGCTATCTGAATATGCGTGCTATCATATCTGCTTGTGAAATTACAGGTGCGGACGCAATTCATCCGGGCTTTGGCTTTTTATCCGAAAACGCTCATTTTGCAAAAACCTGTGAAAAATGCGGAATTACCTTTATCGGTCCGAAACCTGAATCTATCGAGATGCTTGGCGATAAGGCCCGTGCAAAGGAAACTATGAAGAATGCGGGCGTTCCTGTGGTTCTTGGTTCTGACGGAGCTGTTAAAGATCTGGAATCAGCCGTTAGTCTTGCAAAAGAAATAGGTTATCCCGTTATGGTAAAGGCTTCTGCCGGCGGCGGCGGAAGAGGTATTCGAATAGTAAGAAACGAGTCCGAGCTTGAATCACAGATAACCGCCGCAAAAACCGAGGCAATGGCTTGCTTCGGAAATGACGAGATTTATATCGAGAAGTTTATAGAAAATCCAAAGCATATTGAAATACAGATCCTTGCTGATAATTACGGAAATGTGATCCACCTAGGTGAGAGAGATTGTTCTATGCAAAGGCGCAACCAAAAGGTTTTAGAGGAAACTCCGTCACCTATTATGACAAAAGAGCTTCGTGAAAAGATGGGAGCTTCTGCTGTTGCGGCAGCAAAGGTCTGCGGCTATCGAAACGCCGGAACAATTGAGTTTTTAGTTGACAAAGATTTAAACTATTACTTCATGGAGATGAATACGCGTATTCAGGTTGAACATCCTATTACCGAGGCTGTTACGGGCATTGACTTAGTCAGACAGCAGCTTCTCATTGCATCAGGAGAAAAACTTGATATCAAGCAACAGGACATACACTTGACAGGTCATGCAATTGAGTGTAGAATTAATGCAGAAAATCCAGAGCAGAATTTCCGCCCTTCACCGGGAGTAATCAATTCATTACATATTCCGGGTGGTCTTGGTGTAAGAGTTGACAGTGCAGTTTACCAGGGATATGAAATTCCTCCGTATTACGACTCTATGATAGCGAAATTGATTTGCTTTGGACCTGACAGAGAAAGCGCTATTGCAAAAATGAAATGGGCTCTTTCGGAATTTATAGTAGATGGTGTGTCAACAAATATAGACTTCCATTTAAAACTTATCCGCAGAAAAGAATTTTTAGACGGCAGCTATGATAACGGCTTCTTAGGAAGAGTTGATATTTTAAAGGACGAATAGCTTTCTCATCTGCGGCTGCGTAATGAAAACCCCAAAGGAAGGGAGACTCTTTTATGTTAGAAGATTTGTTTTCAGTTGTAAAAACAAGGTTTAACGGAACTGAATCTAATTCCTCAAATTCAAAAAAAGACGTTAAAAAAACAGATATCCCAAATGATTTGCTTTTTAAATGTCCCAGATGTTCTAATGTTACATTTATGGATGACTTTATCGGCAATGCTAAGGTTTGTCCAAAATGCAATTATCATTCAAGAATTTCTGCAAAAGAACGTATAGATATGACTATTGATAAAGGAAGCCTTATTGAATTTGATAAAAATATGACCTCTAAAAATCCTATTGATTTTCAGGATTATGAACAAAAGCAGGAAAGTATCCGTGAAAAAACAGGTTTAAAAGACGCAATCATAACGGGCGAGGCGACAATACGCGGCGACAGAATTGTTATTGCAGTTATGGACTCAAGATATATGATGGCTTCTATGGGGAGCGTTGTAGGCGAAAAACTCACTCGTGCTTTTGAATTTGCTACACAAAACAAACTTCCTATAATTGTGTTTACAGCGTCAGGCGGAGCAAGAATGCAGGAGGGAACAGTTTCACTTATGCAGATGGCAAAAACAAGCGGTGCAGTAGCTCGTCATAATAAAGCAGGGCTTTTATACATTACAGTTATGACAGACCCTACAACCGGAGGTGTAACAGCTTCTTTTGCATCTTTAGGTGATATTATAATTGCAGAGCCGAAAGTTCTTATTGGATTTGCAGGAAGGAGAGTTATCGAAGGAACAATAAAACAAAGACTTCCTGATGATTTTCAATCTGCAGAATTTTTGATGGAAAAAGGCTTTGTAGATATGATAGTGGAGAGAAAAAAGATAAGAAGAACTCTGTCTCACTTATTAAAGCTTCACCAAAGCAAAGGGGGCGGTTCTGATGAATAACCTGCCCGCAAGTGAACGTCTTGATATTGTAAGAAATAAATTCCGACCTACCGTGCGAGACTATATACCAATGATATTTGACGACTTCTTTGAACTGCACGGCGACAGATATTACGGTGATGACGGTGCAATTATCGGAGGGATCGGATATTTCAACGGAACTCCTGTTACGGTTATCGCACAGGTTAAAGGACGTAATATAGAAGAAAATAAAGCCTCAAACTTTTCTATGCCCCATCCTGAGGGATACAGAAAAGCTTTAAGGCTTGCACATCAGGCTGAAAAGTTCCACAGACCCCTTATATGTCTCATTGATACTCCTGGAGCCTTCTGCGGAGTTGAAGCAGAGGAACGAGGTCAAGGTGAGGCAATAGCTAAGAATTTGATGGAATTTATGACGTTGAAAACACCTATATTTTCAATAGTTCTTGGTGAAGGAGGAAGCGGAGGAGCCTTAGCCTTAGGTGTCTGCGATGAGCTTGCTATGCTGTCTAATGCGCTCTATTGTGTAATTTCACCGAGAGGCTTTGCATCAATCCTATGGAAGGACGCCACCCGTGAGCGTGAGGCATGCGATATTATGAAAATCACCGCTGAAAATTTAAAAGATTTGGGGATATGTGATTATATTATTGACGAGCCTGAAGGCGGTGCTCATAACAATCCTGACCTTGTCGCTGAAAACATAAGCAGCTATTTATGCGATGCCTTTAAAAGAAATTTGCAAAAACCTATTGACGAATTGCTTAATGATAGGTATACTAAGTTTAGAAAAATCGGTGAGTTTGAGGAAAATTCGGATTAACCTGTAACGATTATGACGGGAACTCTGTATATAATAGCTGAATTCCCGAAATAATAGACATATCTTTAAAAAGGAGGTTGTTTTTCACATGGTATTTGATAAGGTAAAGGATATTATCGTTGATCAGCTTGACGTTGACGAAGACAAAATTACGTTGGAAGCTTCTATTACAGAAGATTTAGGTGCAGACTCCCTTGACGTTGTTGATTTAATTATGTCACTTGAAGAAGAATTCGACATCAAAATTCCTGATGAAGAAGTTGAAAATGTAAAAACTGTCGGCGATATTGTTAAATTTATTGAAGAAATAGATAATTAATTTCATAAGCATAAAAAACCCCGAAAATATATTCGGGGTTTTTTATTAACATAATCGCACAAAATCAAGATTGATTTTATACAAATCTTTATGTTTTTTCGGCGGATTTATACAATACAATTTGATTTATGATAAATTTGCATTCCCAAAACAACAAGTTGACTGAAAATATAACCATCCTAAATATAACAAATCCAAACTGAGACAGTCATCTTAATTGTATCCTTAAAGTAATTCTCATACAACCGAATAAATATCATAAATAATTAAAACATATTGCTTAAACTAATTCTGCAACAGTCATAACAAAAACAATGTAATGCTAAATCCGCCTAATAAAACCTATTTAATGTCTATCAAACGATTATAAAGCAAAGGCTTTTAAATCGATTAATACTTAGCATAAAAGTAAACTCATTGAGTAAACAATTAATTATGCCGCGGTTCATTATTTTGCCTTACATGGATTTAATGTTAAATAACTGTCGGTATTTTATTATATCGGTTACCTGTCATTTATATACATTATATAGTATTGTATGTTTTTTGTCAAATATAAACTATCTTACATGAAAAAATTTGTTAAACATATACAATACAAAATGTATAATTTTTTGCATTTTGTCAAACATTAATAAGTTTTGTCGACAGTACCCTTTATTAAAAAACCATTTATATATTTAACAAGGAACAAAAAACACTTGTTTACAGGCTACTTTATAACAAAAAATAACCCACAGCAGTGAACTGCTTAGGTTTTTTTATTTTAATTTAGAAAAAAGTTTAAAAAAGTAAAGACAAATGCATATTTTTATGCTATAATGTATTTAATAGCTATCAAAAAACACTTTAGAAAGGATAATACTCATGATAAATGAAAAATCCTGTGGGGCAATCGTTTATCGAAAATATCATGGAAACACCGAAATTTTACTGATAAAGCATATCAACAGCGGTCATTGGTCATTTCCGAAGGGTCATGTTGAAGCAGGCGAAACCGAGGTTGAAACAGCACATCGTGAAATTCTTGAAGAAACAAGCATTGACACTATAATTGATCCGACATTTAGAGAAACAGTGACCTATTCTCCGAAAAAGGATACACATAAAATAGTAGTGTATTTCATAGCTAAAGCTAAGAATACAAACTTTATTCCTCAGGAAGAGGAAATCGCTGATATTAGATGGATAGAAATTGATCGTGCGTGTTCGGTACTAACTTATGATAATGATAAAGGGATTGTAAATAAGGCAAAAAGCTTTTTAGGCTAAACCTGAACAACTCAAGCTAAATTGCTTGGGTTGTTTTTTTGCTGTTCAGCTAGTTGATTATCAAGTTCCTTTTGGTAAGTTGACAGTATCTGCGACTCAAATTCGGTTCTAAGCTCACTGTTTATCGGATGAACAACATCTCTGAATGTACCCTTTTCATCCCTTCTGCTGGGCATTGCAACAAAAAGCCGATTTTCCCCTTGAATAACTTTAATATCATGTACAGCAAAAGCGTCATCAAGAGTAATGCTTACGACCCCTCTTAATTTTCCAGAATCTAATAGCTTTCTGATTTTAATGTCTGTTATTTTCATATGTCCTTAACCTTTCCTGCGCAAAATTAAACATATTTTGTTTGATTAAATCGGAAGCTGTTAAAAAGTCTAAATTTGCACACTTTTATTTAAAAATATTTTTGACCAAAGTAATATTTTTATTCAAAAAGGCTTTATTTTTATGAAAAATTGTTATATAATATATTAAAGAATATATGTTCATCACGAAAGGACCTTCTTAATGCTTAATCAAAATAAAACAATTGATCCAAATATATTAAACGGAAAAAAACATATACACTTCATAGGTATAGGCGGAAGCGGTATGTATCCGCTTGCTCAGATTCTTCACTCTAAAGGATATTATCTTACCGGTTCTGATAACAATGAAACCGAAACACTTGACGCCGTAAGAAAAATGGGTATACCTGTGTTTATGGGACAGAGGGCAGAAAACATTAAAGGTGCTGATCTAATTGTTCACACAGCTGCTATAATGTCAGATAACCCTGAGCTTATTGCATCACACAATAGCGGTGTTCCCGTTTTAGAAAGAAGTGAACTTTTAGGCATTGTAACAACGTGGTACAAAAATGCAATATGCATTTCAGGTACTCACGGTAAGACAACAACAAGCTCTATGCTTACTCAGATTTTTATTGAAGAGGGTATTGATCTCTCTTGCGTCATAGGGGGAAAACTTCCTTCTATCGGCGGAAGCGGCAGAGCAGGCACCAGTGACATAATGGTCTGTGAGGCTTGTGAATTTGTAGATACCTTTTTAAAGCTTTCTCCTGATGTTGCCGTTATATTAAACGTCGATGCCGATCATTTAGACTATTTCGGAACATTGGATAATATAAAAAAATCCTTCCGTAAATTTGCCTCAATGGCTACAAAGGCACTAATAGTAAACGGTGATGATAAAAACACCCTTGATTCAATCGAGGGATTAAATAAAGAAGTAATAACCTTCGGTTTCGATAGGAAAAATGATTACTCGGCTGAAATTATAAAAATTAAAGGTCTTGAAACTTCATTTGACGTTTACTTTAAAGGTAAAAAGGAATGTACACTTACTATACACGTTCCCGGCGTTCATAACGTTTTAAATGCGCTTGCCGCAATCGCTGCCGCAAGATATTCAGGTGTATCATATGAAGGAATTGCTCTTGGACTTCAGACATTTCACGGAGCAATAAGACGTTTTCAGAAAATAGACGAGGTTAACGGAATAACAGTTGTAGATGATTATGCTCATCATCCCGCTGAAATAGCAGTCACATTAAAAGCAGCAAAGGCACTCGACTTTAAAAATGTATGGGCAGTTTTCCAGCCTTTCACTTATTCAAGAACCTCAATGCTTATGAATGACTTTGCAGACGCACTCAAAATAGCTGATCATACCGTTCTCACAGATATAATGGGAAGCCGTGAAAAAAATACATTCGGTGTGTATTCTAAAGATTTGGGTGAAAAAATTCCCGGATGTATTTGGTTTGATTCCGATAAAGATTTACAGGATGCACAGACCCCCGAACAAAAGGATAAAAATTTTAATCAGGTTGTTAACTATATATGCGAAAACGCAAAAGAGGGAGATTTGGTTATAACTCTCGGGTGCGGAGATGTGTATAAAGCTGCGAAAAAGCTGGTTAAAAAACTGAAGTCTATCAATAAATAAAAACATCATTATACCGTTGGCATTGAAATTTAGTTTTACCTAAGTTATCTCAATATTTTAATCTACGGTTATAGAAAGGAATATGATAGCAATGAAAACACTCAGCGAAAAAGATAAACTCGTCTATAAATACATTAAAGAACGTATTGAAGACGGTTATGCACCGACAGTTCGGGAAATTTGTGCTGAATTCGGTTTTAAATCCTCGTCAACGGGATTTAGATGTATAGAATCTCTCAAAGAAGCCGGACTTCTCGAAAAAGGTACAAATCAGAACCGTGCAATAAAGCTGACAGGAAGAAAGGGTATAAGTGTTCCGCTTGTCGGAACTGTTACCGCAGGAAACCCGATCACTGCTATTGAAGACATAACCGACTATATCAGTTTCCAGCCTGACAGAAATTACTCAAACCAGCTTTTTGCACTTAAAGTTCGTGGAGAAAGTATGATAAACGCTGCTATTTTGGACGGAGATATTGTTATCATTGAGCAGGTACCTGTCGCTGAAAACGGTGAAATAGTTGTTGCTCTTGTCAACAATGAGGACGCAACAGTTAAAAGGTTTTATAAAGAAAACGGTCACTTCAGACTTCAGCCTGAAAACGATACAATGGACCCCATTATTGTGGACGAGGTAAAAATTCTGGGAAAAGTAGTTGCCGTTGTAAGGTACTATGATTAAAACTTGCAAATATACAAAAACTCCTCGGAAGTGAAAGCTTCCGGGGAGTTTTTTCGAAATAAAAAGAGCAGAACCTATTACGAGTCCGCTCTCTTAATCTTTATTTAATTACTTAATGAGCTTTGCAAGCTGTGATTTCTTTCTTGCAGCCTTATTCTTGTGCATAATGCCTTTTGCAGCAGCCTGATCAACCTTTTTGATTGCATAGGTAACTGCTTCCTTTGCATTTGCTTCACCGTTTGCAACAGCAGCCTGTGCCTTCTTAATAACAGTTTTAAGCTCTGATTTTATTGCCTTGTTCCTGGCAGTTTTTGTGTTAATAACCTTAACTCTCTTTTTTGCTGATTTAATATTCGGCATTTTCACACCTCCTCTGAAAAATTTACAAAAATCCTTATTAATCAATCTATAACGCTGAAATTATACGTCATACCTATTCACCATTTGCAACCTATCCTGATAACGCATTACCACTATTTACTTTACAGAAAAAGCTTACAAAGTGCATTAAAACATTTTTACATCAGAATCTTTGTAATAATTTGTACTTATTTGCATAAGCTAATTGCATGACTGAGAGGAAAATGCAATTATTTATAAAACAAGTTTCAAGTGATATAATAACATATTAAAATTAAAATTGCAAGTATTTTTTTGAATTTTTTTATAATAAACATTTCCGCCATTCAATGTTTATAAAAAAGAGAGGAGTATGTAAATCATGGGAATAAGGACCGACCTCACACTTGAAGCCGCACAGCAGCTTACAAAAACTGCACCTCTTGAAGGTATAGTTAAAAAAGAATATCAAAAGGCTGATTTAAAAATCACGGAAATTACTGTGGAAACCGAATCTGCCGCCAATAATCTAGGCAAACCGATCGGAAAATATATAACTATACAAAGCGAACTTCCGCTTGAAAACCATCCTGACAATTTCAACGAACGTGTAGATATTCTTGCAGAAGAGATAAATAAGCTATGCAAAAATAAAGATAATATTCTTGTAATAGGTCTGGGAAATAAGAGCATTACTCCCGACAGCTTAGGTCCGGATGTAGCAGATCAGACATTTGCCACACGACATATAAAGCAGCTGGCTGAAGATGTAGACACCTCAGATCTAACAACTGTTTCTGTCATTAAAACGGGGGTTTTAGGCAATACAGGAATTGAATCGGGCGAAACCGTTAAAGCAATATGTGAACTTATAAAACCATCTGCGGTTATCGTTATTGACGCTCTTGCCTGCTCAGAAGTATCGAATTTGGGAACTACTATACAGCTTTGCGATACAGGGATCTCTCCCGGAAGCGGAGTAGAAAATGCAAGAAAGGAGTTATCTGAGAAAACTCTTAACACTAAAGTAATAGCAATAGGTGTTCCCACAGTCGTTGATATGCAAACCATATCCGAATACGTCTTTGAAACTCCTTCCCCAAACAAGGACATGAACAATATGATGGTTACCCCTCGTTCAATCGACAAGCTTATAATGAGAGTATCAAGATTAATAGCAATGGGCATAAACCGAGCGTTTCAGCCTAATTTGTCAATAGAAGATATAACCTCCCTTGTTGAATAGTACACAAATAACTGATACAAAAAATGCGGGGAAATATCCCCGCATTTCTATTGTTTTAAAAACAAATTATTCTTCTGCCGTATTGTCTTTTCTTATAAGCGCCTTATTAACGATCACTGCAATTACTGCACCGACAATAGGAGCAACAATAAAGATCCAAAGGTCCTTTAATGCGTCAACCCCACCGAATAAAGCCGGTCCTAAGCTTCTTGCAGGGTTTACAGAAGTTCCTGTAATGTTAATGCCTAAGATATGAACAAAGAATAATGCAATTCCGATAAAGATGCCTGCATTAGGAGCAGTCTTTTTATTCTCGGTTACTGCAATTATAACAAGAATAAACACGAATGTAAGAATAACCTCAGCAACAAACATACCGAACCAATTGAATGTATCTCCTCCGTTTGCTCCGACAGCCGTTACTCCTGCTTCAAATCCGTCATCTGTTGTACTCCACATAAAAACAATACCGAGAGCCCCAATGATTGCACCGATAAATTGTGCAATTACATAGCCTACAAAATCAGTAACACTCATTTTTCCGTCAAGGAACATTGCAACAGATACGGCAGGATTGATATGGCAACCTGATACCCTTCCAATTGTATAAGCCATAACAATAATGGTTACTCCGAATGCCGCAGCAGTTGCAACCAAATTAACTCCGGAAAATGCTGCTGTTCCGCATCCAAAAAAGACTAAAACTGCTGTTCCGATTAACTCGGCCACATATTTTTTGATGCTCATAAATTTTTTCCTCCATCTCTGATAATTTAGGTAAATTCAGTAAAGTATTATAGCTAATTGCCGAGAAATTTTATAAACAACTAACAAAAATATATAACACTTACCCTTAATTATTGTATCACATGCTTAACAAAATGTCTATAACAATATTGCCAATTAGCCTAAAACTCTCCATTTTTAACAAATATATATTCATTTTTTTATAGGAATATACAAATATTTTTACAATTTTATTTAGTTTTCTTTAGTTACTCCGGGTATTTGAATAGAAAAAAGGCTGTGCATTTAACTGACAGCCTTATATAATAGTTATGCTTCTATTCTTTGTTTTCGTTTTCGAGAATTTCATTATTCTCTTCTTCTTGTGCCTTCTGCTCTTCTGCATTTATTTCTTCATCGCTTGGTTGTTCAACCTCTGATATTTCAGCTGTTTCATCATGCTCGGCACGGGTAAAGGTAACTACATGAGAATCTTCCCTCAGCTTCATCAATCTTACACCTGTTGCATATCTTCCCATTACCCTTATATCATTTGCACGAATTCTTATCACTACCCCGTCGCTGGAAATCATAATGATATCATCGTCGTCATCGACAACCTTAATTCCGCATACATATCCTTTTTTATCAGAAACCTTATAGTTAAGCATTCCATAACCGCCGCGATTCTGAATTCTGTAAGAATCCAAGGATGAACGTCTGCCAAATCCCTTATCAGATACAGTGAGAACGGTTGCGCCTTCACGAATTCTAGCCATGGATACAACGTAATCACCTTCACGAAGCTTTATAGCCCTTACTCCGTGAGCTGTTCTTGACATCGGACGCATTTGACCCTCGTTGATCCTGATAGCCTTACCCTCATGTGTAGCCACCATAACCTCGTCTGAACCGTCAGTCATCCTAACTCCCATAATCTCATCGCCATCGTCAATTCCTATGGCAATAAGACCGTTCTTTCTAACATTCCTGTATTGTGAAAGAGGTGTTCTCTTAATGCGACCGTTTTTTGTGACCATTATGAGATATTTTCCCTCATCAAAGTTCTCGGTTTTTATCATTTGTGCGACATTTTCATCTTCAGACAATGCTAGAATATTTACAATATTCAATCCTCTGGAAGCCTTTGAGCCCTCAGGTATCTCATAGCATTTAAGCTTATACATAATGCCCTTATTAGTGATAAACAAAACATGATCATGTGTAGAACATATAAACATTTCAGAAACAAAATCATCCTCTCTTTGTTTCATTCCCGAAACACCACGTCCGCCACGGTGCTGAGCCTTATATACCGAAACCGGCATTCTCTTTATATAACCGTTATTCGTAAGCGTAACAACATTGTCCTCAACAGGAATTAAATCCTCAATATCAACCTCTCCGCTCACATTTTCAATCTGGGTTCTTCTCTCATCGCCGTATTTATTTTTTATCTCGTTTACTTCGTCGAGAATAATATGAAGAACTCTGTTATGATCAGAAAGTATATCCTCATAGTCTGCGATCTTTTCCTTGAGAGCATTAAACTCATCAACGATTTTCTGCCTTTCCAACCCCGTAAGCTGTCCAAGACGCATCTTTACAATTTCATCAGCTTGAACTTCTGTCAGCCCTTTGGTGTGCTCTGTAAGCTCGGTATTTCCCAAAAGAATAGCCATATCCTCGTCCTTAAAACGCTCTAATAATCTTTGCTTACCTTCTTGAATCGTCTTTGAAGAACGCAGAATATTGATAACCTCGTCTATATTATCAATAGCAAGACAATAACCCTGAAGAATATGAGCTCTGTCTTTTGCCTTTCTCAAATCATAACGGGTTCTTTTTTCTATAACATCGACCTGAAAATCAAGATAATGCTCCAGCATTTGTTTTAGAGTGAGAATTTTAGGAACTCCGTCAACCAGTGCAAGCATAATAGCTCCGACTGTATCCTGAAGCTGAGTATACGAAAACAGTTTGTTTAAAACGACCTGCGGAATTGCATCCTTTTTAAGTTCTACAACAATTCTCATTCCGTTTCTGTCTGATTCGTCACGTAAATCGTGAATTCCGTCAATTCTCTTATCTTTAACAAGATTTGCAATGCTTTCTAAAAGCCTAGACTTATTAACCATATAAGGAATTTCATGTACAATGATACAATTTCTTCCCTTTATTTCTTCAATTGAAGTTTTAGCCCTTAGAGTTATTTTACCTCTTCCCGTTGCATAGGCAGCACGAATACCTGACCTTCCCATAATTATTCCGCCGGTCGGAAAATCCGGACCTTTTATACATCCCATAAGCTCTTCCAGCGTACAATCAGGATTTTCAACAAGAAGGCTCAAAGCGTCAACAACCTCGTTTAAATTGTGAGGAGGAATATTCGTCGCCATACCAACAGCAATACCTGTTGAACCATTTACCAAAAGCTGAGGAAAACGACTTGGCAAAACTTCAGGTTCTCTTAGTCTGTCATCATAGTTTGGCATAAACGGCACGGTTTCTTTATTTATATCTGTAAGCATATGCACAGAAATCTTCGCCATTTTTGCCTCGGTATAACGATAAGCAGCCGGCGGATCCCCGTCAATAGAACCGAAGTTACCGTGGCCATCAACTAATGGATAACGAAGTGAAAAGTTTTGTGCCATACGCACAAGAGCGTCATAAACGGAGGCGTCGCCGTGAGGATGGTATCTTCCCAAAACCGAACCAACCGTATCCGCACATTTTCTGTATGCCTTGTCCGGTGTTATTCCGTTTTCATGCAACGTATATAAAATTCTTCTGTGAACAGGCTTCAATCCGTCACGAACATCCGGCAGCGCACGTGAAACAATAACCGCCATAGAATATTGAATAAAAGAATTTTTCATTTCTGATTCTATATCTCTGACAATTAATTTTTTATCCGTATTACCGCCGTCAGTTAAAGACTTATCCTGAATTTCGCTTTCCGACACAATATCACACTCATTTCATATTAAGATATCAAATTCTTTTTATTACAAATTTTTTATATTCACAATTTCTGTTTCAAAGTCATCACCAAGCTTTTGGTCGAATACAAAAGAAAGTTCTTTGATCTCAGAATCGGTCATACATCTTTTAGGAAGAACATAAATTGATTCTTTTTTTAAGAAAATCACAAACATATTTTCTTTTTCCAAAACCGAAAGCCCTGTATCGCTGAAGCTTACAATTTTAGGCGGTATCTGCGGAGGTTCCTCTCCTTCCTTGATTGCCTCGTCTATTTCTTCCTGTGAAATGATAGTTCCTATCGAAAATCTATTTTCATAAAGCTTAAATATATACCGATCGTCCTCTAAAGGCTTTAAAGACTCCATAAGAGTTTTTCTGATCTTAAAGGGGTTATACCAGACTATAAATATTACCGCCAAACAAACTACCAGACATAGCCATGAAGCAAAATTGTCCGGAGCTTTTATAATTTGATAAATAAACATTAGTGCCAAAACTCCAAAGGCAATAGTTTTTATGATACTTGATTTAACTATAAACTTTTTTTGAAATGTAATGAATGCCTCTTCTTCCTCGGTATTCTTTATATCATAAGTAATTGATAGTTTTGGATTAACCTCTTCAAACGAGTCATTTATTTCTTCTACTGTTTCTTTGCTTAGCTCATTAAGCTGTTTATCAAGAGTTAAATTTTCTGTTTTAGTTTCCTTGCTCATATTAAATTCATACTCTAAAAAGAGCATCCTCCCAAAAAATTTTTACACAATTCAAACATTTAACAATGTTAGAAAAAACATTGTTTCATTCTGCTAAATATCAAGATTCTCTGCATATTTTGCATTTTTCTCAATAAAGTCCTTTCTCGGAGCAACCTTGTCTCCCATAAGAATAGTAAAGATTTCATCTGCCTTTTGAGCGTCCTCTAGCGTAATTTTGATCATTGTCCTTCTTTCAGGATCCATAGTTGTTTCCCAAAGCTGTTCAGGGTCCATTTCTCCAAGACCTTTATATCTCTGAACTTCAACCTTAAGACCGTTTTTTCCGGAAAGTTCTTTTATATATTCATCTCTTTCCTCATCAGAAAAGGCATATCTTACCTGTTTGCCTCTAAAAACTTTAAATAGCGGAGGCTGTGCAATATATACGTGACCTTGTATAACCAACTCTTTCATAAATCTAAAGAAGAATGTCAAAAGCAAAGTTCTTATATGACTTCCGTCAACATCGGCATCTGCCATAATAATTATTTTTCCGTAACGAAGTCTTGTTATATCAAAATCCTCACCGATGCTTGTTCCCAAAGCAGTAACGACAGGCATTAGTTTTTCATTACCGTAGACCTTGTCTATCCTTGCTTTTTCAACATTGAGCATTTTTCCCCAAAGAGGTAATATAGCTTGAAATCTTCTGTCTCTTCCCTCTTTAGCAGAACCGCCCGCAGAATCTCCCTCAACAATGTAAATCTCTGTTCCCTCTGCACCCTTTTCAGAACAGTCTGCCAATTTTCCCGGAAGCTGTGCTGATTCAAGAGCTGATTTTCTTCTTGTTAAGTCCCTTGCTTTTTTTGCAGCTTCTCTGGCTCTTTGTGCTGCTGTTGCCTTTTCAAAAATAGCCTTAGCAACCGTCGGATTTTCCTCCAGATAGTTCATGAGTTTTTCACTTACTATCTTATCTACTAAAGGTCTTACCTCAGGGTTTCCCAGTCTTCCCTTTGTCTGACCTTCAAATTCGCAGTTTGTAAGCTTAACAGATACAATTGCAGTTATACCTTCCCTGACATCATCACCAAGAAGCTTTTCACCTTCTTTAAGAAGATTAAACTTCTTTCCGTATTCGTTAATAACTCTGGTAAGTGCATTTTTAAATCCTGTTTCATGTGTACCGCCGTCAATAGTGTGAATATTGTTAGCAAAACTCATTACAAAGTCGTTATAGCTGTCATTATACTGTAACGCAACCTCTGCATAGCTGTCGCCTGACGAACCGTTAATATAAATCACTTCAGGAATTATAGCGTCAAGTCCTCTTACTGTGTGAATGTGAGTTACAAATTCCCTTATTCCGCCTTCATAATGCAATGTTTCAGATTTAATTTCATTATCATCTCTTAAATCAGAGAAAATAATTTTTATTCCGGCATTTAAAAACGCTTGTTCACGAAGTCTTTTGAGTAAAATTTCATAATCATAAACTGTTTCGGAAAAAATTTCAGGATCTGCCTTGAACATAACAGAGGTTCCTGTTCTGTCAGTTTTTCCTATAATTTTAAGTTCCTCAGAATAATGACCCCTGTCAAATCTTTGAAAATGAATGTTTTCTCCGTCATAAACAGTTAATTCAAGCCATTCAGAAAGTGCGTTTACAACAGAAGCTCCAACTCCGTGCAATCCTCCTGCGACCTTATATCCGCCGCCGCCGAACTTTCCTCCCGCATGGAGAATTGTATATACAACAGTAGCGGCAGAAATGCCCTCTTTAGGATGAATACCTGTCGGTATACCTCTTCCGTCGTCAGATACTTTGATAATTTCTCCCGGCAGAATTTCAACCTTTATTTCATTGCAATATCCGGCAAGGGCTTCGTCAATAGAGTTATCAACAATCTCATATACCAAGTGATGAAGTCCTCTTGAGCCGGTTGAACCAATATACATTCCCGGTCTTTTTCTTACCGCTTCAAGTCCTTCTAAAACCTGGATCTGACTTTCATCATAGTTTGTTCCGTCATCAACATGAGAAATATTTTCATTTGATATTTCTTCATTAATCTCTGTTTCTCTGCTTTCTAATTCCTGATTATTCAAAATAATCCTCCTTAAATCTGTAAATACACTTATTATTTCATATCTTTATATTAAATTTTTTTCATAAATCTCTTTTTTAATGTCAATGTGGAAATCTGAGAAATATATACTGTTTCATTAAAGTCATCGTCTAAACATACAATAAAACTTTTGGGAAGTTCATAGGATACATTGACGATCCTATTCATTTTTTCTGAATTGCTCAAATAATCCTTAGTGTGTTTTGAAATAGATGATTTTTCTATGTCAAAAATTCCGATAATATTTTTAGTATTTATAAGAACATCATTTCCCAGATGTAAAAACATAAATATCCCTTCTGATTTTCAACAACAGTTATTATCTGTTTATAATTTTCCCGTCTTTTATATAAAAAGTTTTACCTTTATTACCTTTTAACTTTATATCTTCACAGCAGGTTATAAATACCTGCATATCTGAAATTCTGGATAAAACAAAATGCTGCCTTTTTGAGTCAAGCTCAGATAAAACATCATCAAGCAAAATACACGGAGTTTCCTTTGTTTCCTCAAATAAAATATAAGCCTGAGCTATTTTAAAAACCAAAGCAACTGATCTGCATTGTCCCTGTGAACCAAATTCACGGCAATTTAAACCGTTTATAACTGAAATCAAGTCATCTCTTTGAACACCTATTGTTGTAAATCCTGCTTTTATATCTTCATGTCTGGAATTTTTAAGCTTTAATAAATATTCATTTGCCATTTCGCCGTTATAATCGCTTCTGTTTTCAAGATTATCAAAAACAGACGACTCATAAAAAATCTCGAGCTTTTCCTTACTCTGAGATATTTCATTATACAATCTGCCTGAAAATATGTTTAGTTTTTTTGTATAAGCATATCTGATAACTGAAATATATGAACCCAATCTTGACATTTGTTCATCCCAAACGTCAAGTTCTTCAATTGAAGATTTTCCTATCCCTATATTTTTTAACAGAAAATTACGCTGAGTAAGAATCTCATCATATTGACTTAATACTTTTCTATAAGAGTTTTTAATTTGTGATGCACATATGTCTATAAATTTTCTTCTGTTTTCAGGAGAGCCTTTCGAAATTAACAAATCTTCCGGAGTAAAAACAACACAACACAAATTTCCAAACAAATCTGATGGATTTTTTAATGAAACACCATTTAATTTGATATGTTTATCTTTTAAATTTAATTTTGATAGACTATATTCAATTATTTGTTTTCTAAAATTGTTTTCAAACGAAATATTTATATTAAAACTCTGTTTGTTTAAATTTATTAAATCCTTATCTTTAGAATTTCTAAAACTTCTAAGACCGCTGCAAAGCCATATTGATTCTATTAAATTAGTTTTTCCCTGAGCATTATCTCCGCAAATTACGTTAATATTTTCATCTGCTTCAATATTAACATTAGATAAATTTTTAAATCCATCAATTTTTATATTTGAAATAAACATAAATTAAATAATCTCAATCTCCGTATTTAATTGATCAATTGTAACAATATCTCCGCAACGAACTTTTTTTCCTCTCATATTACAAACCTCACCGTTAAATTTAACAGATCCGTCTTTAATAATTTCCTTTGCAATTCCGCCTGTTTCAACTACCCCTGAATATTTTAGAAGAGAATCAAGCTTTATATATTCCGTTTTAATTTTAATCTTTTTTATCTTCATTTTTATATCTGTTCTTTATTTATTCACTTTTCAATCTTACCGGTAAAACTAAAAATGTATAATTTTCTGAATTAAGAGGAACAATCTTCATAGGAAGATTTCCGCCGTTCATTTGAAGTTTAACTTTGTCATCTGTAATTGTTTTAAGCGGATCAAGCAAAAACTTGCAATTAAATCCTATTTCAATCATAGGTCCTGTAATGTCAACACTTATTTCATCACTGATTTTTCCAATAGAAGTTGAACAAGAAAGATTAAGTTGTCCGTTATCAAATATACATCTTACCGGACTTTTTACTCTTTCATTAATTAAAAGAGATGCCCTTTCTAAACAATCAATAAATTCTTTTGTATTAACAATAACTTCTGTATTACTTGATTTTGGTATTGATCCTTTATAATTATGAAATTCTCCTTCAATAAGTCTTGAATATACAAGATAACCTGAAATATCAAAAATAATATGTTTTTTAGAAATATAAATAATACAATTTTCGTCTTCTTCTTCATTTAAAAGCTTTAAAACCTCTCTTAAAGCATTTGAAGGAACAACAAATTTATAATCGTTTGTTGTATTTATACTTTCTGTTCTTACTGCAAGTCTGTATCCGTCAAGAGAAACCATATTAAAAATACCATTTTCAATTTCAAAAAGTTCTCCCTTTAAAATAGGTTTTGTATCCACAACTGCAACAGCAAATATTGTCTGTCTTATCATTTCTTTTAAAATACCCTGTGAAATTGCAAATTTATCTTCACTGTCTGCCTCAGGCAATTCAGGATACTCTTCAGCTGACATTGCATTTACTGTGTATTCTGTAAGTCCTCCTGAAATTTTAATCTGCATATTTTGATTTATTTCAATAAAAATTTCATCCGTTGGCATTCTCTTTATAATATCAGAAAGAAGTCTTGAATTTACAATAAATTCACCTATATCGTCAGATTTAACTGATATTTCCGTTCTTATACCTATTTCCAAATCATATCCAGTAAGTTCTAAAATATTATTTTGAAGTTTCATTTTAATTCCTTCCAATGCAGGAATAGCAGATTTATCGGAAGTTGCTTTAGAAACATTTATAACAGCTTCATATAAACATTGTTTGTTACATATTAATTTCATAAAAATTTCTCCTTAAAATAAATAAATAATATAAATAAATAATATAGTAGTAGTAATAGAGGGTGTTAAAAACTATAAAAACTACTTTAAATACCGTCTATGACTGAATTTATTTATAAACAAATTTTCAAACAAAATTAATCATTTTAACACTTGACAAATATTATTAACATTTCTAAACTGATATTAACAGTTGAAACTTAAAAGTTACAATAATTTTTTTAAAAATAGTATTTAATGTGATAATTAATTAAATAAATAGTTTAAAAATCTTATTTTATTAATGTTAAAAAATTTGAATATAAAATAATAGTTATTATAAAATCGTAAAATAAGAATAAATAATAAAAAATTAAATGTTGATAGTTTTGTTGAATTTTTAAAAAATCATTATCTAAATTATATTTCTCTTAAATTTTTAATAATATCATTGACAGTTTCTTTTAAGTCGGAATTTGAATCAAGCATTTTTTTAACATCTTTATAATTAATTGTCATAGTTGAATGATCGCGCTTTAATTCATCACCTATTTCTGTATAACTCAGTCCCTTAACTTCTCTTATTACATAAATAGATATTTTTCTTGCCAATGATATAGGAGCATTTCTGCTTGGAGAACGAATATCGTCCGGAGTAACGTTAAAAGCTGTGGAAACATCAGCTAAAATTCTGTCGACTGTTATATCCGCAGGCTGATTTTCAATTAAGTTTTCTCTTATTACCTTTTGAGCCATGGCTATTGAAGGCTTTTCATTTGAAAACATAGTAAGAGCGGTTATTTTATTTACCGCACCTTCAAGCTGTCTGATATTTGTTTTTATTTTTTCTGCAATTAGCCTTGAAACAGAATCGGGAATTTCAATATTTAAAAGTTCAGCTTTTCTTTTTATAATAGCCATTCTGGTTTCAAAATCGGGGGGTTGAATATCTGCTTGAACTCCACGTACAAATCGGCTTTTTATTCTATCCTCTAATTTTGAAATTTTAGTTGGGGAAATATCTGATGTAAGTACAATTTGCTTTCCATGATTGTAAAGTTCGTTAAATGTATGGAAAAATTCTTCTTGAGTTTGTTCTTTTTTAGAAAGAAATTGAATATCATCCATTAAAAGAAAGTCTACGTTTCTGTATTTTTGATGAAAGGATTCAGTATCTCTGTTTGTTATGGCAGTTATAAGTTCATTTGCAAATGTTTCACATGTAACATACATAACATTCTTTTCAGGATTTTTTTTCTTTACTTCGTGTTCAATAGCTTTAAGAAGGTGAGTTTTTCCCAGTCCGGAATCACCGTATATAAATAAAGGATTGAATACGGCTTTATTTCCTATGTTTCCTGACTCTTCATTCATTCCCGCAACAGCGGTACAAAACGCATATGCAAGTTCATTTGATTTACCTTTGATAAAATTATCAAAGGTAAGATCATATAAACCATCGTTGAGTGAGCGTTCTAAATGTTTTTCATTTTCAATTAAATAATTAAATTGCTGACTGTCATCCGATATTTCAGGCTTATTTGAAATACATACGTCAACATCAATACCTAAAACTTCAAAAAACGATTTTTTTATAAGGTCATAATAGAAATCCATTACAGTTTGCTTAGCAAATTCACTTTGAGCATAAATATATGCAGTTTTATTTTCAAGTTTGTCCGCTTCAAGCGGTTTGATCCATTTATCAAATCCTATCTGACTAACATTCGGATCAGCCAGACAGTGTTTTTTTACATCTTCAAAAACTTCCGAAAAAGAATCCAATTTTAAAAACCTCCTTTATTTTTACTGTTTTTAGAGCATAAAAACCCATTAAAATATATTAAAATAATTATAGCATATTTTTTATAAAAAAACAAGCAAAATTGTTCAAAAAATTTTGTATATCATATATATATTATAATAGTATATAAAGCCAATGTAAATAAAGTCTTTGTCATTGTTGGTAAAGTAGTTTTTACATATTTTTTTAACTAAAGGTTATTAAATAGAAACAAAATAGAAAAATAGTGCTAAGAAAACAGTTAAATACTATATGTTGTGTTTTTTTATATTTATATAATAATTAATTGTAAAAATATCTTAAACTGCTTGACAAGATGCCAATGTTTATACTATAATATTAATTCGAAAGACCTTAATTTAAGGTCATATACAAAAATATTTCAACAGAGTTGTTATATATTATTAATAACTCAAGGAAGGGAGGAAAAGTAATGAAAAGAACATTTCAGCCGAAAAAAAGACATGCTCAAAAAGAACATGGTTTCAGAAAAAGAATGTCTACAAGAAACGGACGTAAAATTTTATCTCGCAGAAGACAAAAAGGTAGAAAAAAATTAAGCTACTAATTCGGTGACCACTGATACTACTAATTTGAATTAGCCTAGTATTGTAGTGGTCTTTTGTTTTTATAAAATAGGACTTGCTTTGTTATTTAATAATATTTTCAAGTAATTGATGTATTTTTATGATTTATCTGTTCCGTTATATGAAAGATCAATGCAAAATCTTATTTCTATAACAGATACACATATGATACTGATATTAGTTTTAAAGTGTAATTATTTGAGGTTATATATGCTGTTTACTACGATTATCAAATCAAATAAGGATTTTATGAAAATTTATAAAAAAGGAAAGTTTTCAGCAAATAAAATTATTTCTGTATATTTTTTTCCAAATAAAAGTCCTTATAACAGAATAGGTATAACAACTTCAAAAAAAATAGGCAATGCTGTTCAAAGAAACAGGGCAAGAAGAATTATAAGGTCAGCTTACAGAAAAACAGAAAAGCTGTTTCCGATAGGGTTTGATATTATTTTTGTTGCAAGACCTGATATAATATCAGTCAAATCTACAAATATAGAAAACTTTTTAAGACACAGAGTTTTAAAGGAAATGAATAAGCCGGGTAAGTCAAAGAATAAGCACAAATAAAAAAGACGGCAATAATAATTAACAGGAATACAAAGATGAAAAAATTTTCAGATTTTCTGATATTAATATATCAAAAGTTTATATCTCCGTTGAAACCGGCTTGCTGTAAGTATTACCCGACATGTTCGGAATACGCAAGACGAGCACTTAAAAAGCACGGATTGATCAAAGGTATTGTTTTATCTGTATGGCGTCTTTTAAGATGCAATCCGTGGAGTAAAGGCGGAGTGGATAATGTTCCTGAAAGATTTTGTATCTATTCACTTAAAAACGGGAAATAAAAATAAAGGAGAATAAGCTTATGTGGAATATTCCGATAATTACACCATTACTAGGATATTTAATGAAGCTATGCTATATTATATTTAACAATTACGGCTTAGCGTTAATCGTTTTCACACTTATAATTAAACTGATAACTGTACCTTTTCAGGTGAAACAGCAGAAAAACACTGCAAAAATGGCTAAATTTCAGCCTCAGCTGAAAAAACTTCAGAATAAATACGGCAATAATAAAGAAAAATATCAGGAAGAAATGATGAAGCTTTACGCTGAAGAAGGCGTAAACCCTATGGGAAGCTGCCTCCCTATGATTATTACTATGGTTATTCTTTTTTCCATTATCGGAGTAGTTTATGCTCCTTTGAAATATGTTTCAAATATTGACGGAAATTCATTTAGTCTTTCAAGCGCTTCAAGCAAAAGCATTAGTAAGGCTGAAAATCTTGTTACCGATACTGTTATTATTGCAAATAAAATGAAATCAGAGGCAAAGGGTAAAACTTACAGTGAGCTTACCGATGCTGAAAAAGAGAAGATTTTCAAGACTAAAACTTTAGAAGACGGCGGAAAAATTAACGGAATTAAAATTAAAAGTTCTTCTGATAATTCTGAAGAATCATTGAAATATGTAGAGGAAGTTTTTTCTGAGTATTTCCCTGACGATAAAGAATTTACAAACTTTTTATTAGATGAGAAAAAGATTTCAAACCGACTTTATTCAAGACCGCAGTTGTTGATGTTCAAAATTTCTGACAATGGTTATGGACAAATGTTCGATGTTGTCGACAAAAATATAAGCGAGGAACTTAAACGGGTAGATTATACTTTCTTTGGTATTCCTTTAAGTGAAATGCCAAGCTGGTCATCGCTATATCTGCTGATTCCTGTGAGCTCGTTCTTATTCCAGCTTATATTGACGTTTATTTCTCAGTATTATCAGAAAAAGAACAATCCTACGGCAAATACCGCAGGAATTGGAATGAACCTTATTCTCTATATTATGCCGATATTCTCATTCTATATTGCGTTCAGTTTCCCTGTGGGATTGGGTCTATACTGGACTCTTACATCCTTCTACTCGTTGGTTCAGACTATTATACTGAATAAGATATACACACCTGAAAAGGTTGAAGAAATGGTAAAAAGGGACGCAAAGAAAAAGAAGAAAAAAGGATTTTATCAAAGAGCTTTAGAAATGCAGCAGAGTCAAAACGGTTCATCAGGATCTGAAAAGCTAACAGATGATGATATTGATGAAGATAAAAAACTGACAAAAGCTGAGAGAAAACAGGCAGAGCTTAAGAGACTTCAGGAAGCAAGAAAGAGAATGGCTGAAAAATACGGGGACGAATATAACGAAGACTAAGGTTTGTTTCAGCAAGTAAGATGTTATGCCATTTTATATTACTATGTTAAGTGAAACGGCAGGAAGTGTTTTGATTAAGTTAAACTATAATTGAAAGAAGGAGAAATAAATTATGACAAAGACATTTACAGCAAAAACCATTGAAGAAGCAAAGGCACTTGCAGAAGCTGAGTTCGGAGTGTCGCAGGATCAAATTCAGTTTACAGTAATAGAAGAACCGAAGAAATCTATTTTCGGAAAAGTTAAGAGCGATGCAAAGATAGAAGCTACTTTTGAAGAAAGCAAACCTCAGGTTGCTGCAAGCTATATAAAAAGTGTATTTTCTAAAATGGGATATGAGGTTACAATTGATATTAAAGAAGAAGAAAACGGAGCGGTATTAGATATATCGGGTGAAAATGTTGAAGAAATAATTGGGAAAAAAGGTGAGGTTTTAGATTCTCTTCAATATCTGTCCTCCTTGGTGTGCAATAGAATAGACAGAGAGTATTTCAGAATTTCGACAGACTGTAATGGTTTCAGAGAAAAAAGAAAAGCTCAACTTGAACGTCTTGCACAAAGGATAGCTAACAATGTTAAGAAAAACGGAAGAACCACAGCGTTAGAGCCTATGAATCCTTATGAGAGAAGGATTATTCATTCAGTGATAACTGATATTGATGGGGTAACGTCACGTTCAAAAGGCGAAGATCCATACAGAAGAGTTATTATAAGCTCTACTGAAAAAAGAAAATATGATAACAGAGGAAAAAGAAATAATAACAGACATACAAATAATAAAAAAGGCTTTGATATAGTCAGCTCATTTGAAAAGGAGTATAAAAAACCAAAGCCTGAGGACGAAATGGGTTCAAGCGGTCTTTATACAAAGATCGATTTGTAGTTAAAAATGACATATGCTGTTTTAAGTAAGTCAAGTGAAAATAAGCAGCAGCGGGAGTTTTCTCGTTGCTGTTTTTGGTATTTTAAGTTTTAGCAAAGCAAGGTGATAACGCATAATGAGTACGATTTGCGCAATTTCAACTCCTAACGCTGTCGGAGGCATTTCTGTTATAAGAATAAGCGGGGTTGACGCTGTAAAGATAGCTGAAAAGATTTTTATTCCCTTTTCAAAAAAACCGGTCTCTCAGATGAGTGGACATACCTGCGCATACGGAAAAGTAGTATTTGACGGAAGAACGATAGACGACGCCTTATTGACAGTTTTTCTTGCTCCGAAAAGTTATACAGGGGAAAATGTTGCAGAAATATCATGTCACGGGGGGATTTTTGTAACAAAAGAAGTTCTAAGAGCTTGCATTGCAAGCGGGGCAGAACCTGCTGAACCGGGTGAATTTACAAAACGTGCATTTTTGAACGGAAAGCTTTCTCTCACTCAGGCTGAGGCTGTTATGGATGTTATTTCTGCAGGTGGAAAGCAGGCTTTAAACAGTGCAAACCTTGCACACGAAGGATTGCTTTTTAAAAAGATAAAAAATACTGCCGACGATTTGGTCAATATTCTGGCTGAGCTTGCAGCGTGGGTCGATTACCCTGAGGAGGATTTACCGGCAGTTAAAGATGAATCATTAACATCCTCTTTGAAAACGGCAATTTCTCAGTTGAATAAGATCCTTTGCGATTATGATAACGGATTGATTTTTCGTGAGGGAATTGATACTGCGATTGTCGGCAGAGCAAATGTCGGCAAATCGTCGTTAATGAATATGCTTTTAGGGTTTGACCGTTCAATTGTAACGGATATTGCCGGAACTACCAGAGATGTTATTGAGGAATCTGCACGGCTTGGCGAGATAATTTTAAAATTATCTGACACTGCGGGAATTCGCCAGACTGACGATATAGTCGAAAGCATGGGTGTTGACTTGGCTATGAAAAAGCTTAAAAACGCAAGGCTTATTATTACTGTTTTTGATTGCAGTGAGGAATTGACATCTGAGGATAAAAAGCTTTTAGAAGAAATTAAGGACAAGCAATGTATAATTATTTTAAATAAATCAGATTTAAAGCAAAAGATTCATGCGGAGGATTTTTCAATTTATAAAAAGCCTGTCATATCGCTTTCAGCAAGGGAGCAGAAAGGCAAAGAAAATTTAGAAAATGCGATAATATCGCTTTTTAAGCTTGACAACCTCAATTCAGACACTACTGTATTTACAAACGAAAGACAAAAAAATTGTGTTGAAAAAGCAAAAAACTGCTTGGAGATCGCTCTTAATGCTCTAAGTATAGGGGAAACCCTTGACGCTGTAACTGTAACTGTTTCAAAGGCGTGTGATTTTTTACTGGAGCTTACAGGAGAAAAAGCGACAGAAGCCGTAGTAGACCAGGTGTTTCATAATTTTTGTGTGGGAAAATAACAAAAACAGAGGTAGCTTATGTTTATAGAAAATTACGATATAATAGTTGTCGGTGCGGGTCATGCCGGATGTGAGGCAGCACTTGCGTCGGCACGTCTAGGAGCAAAAACCGCATTGTTTACTCTCACTCTTGACGCTTTAGCAAATATGCCGTGCAATCCGTCGATCGGAGGAACAGCAAAAGGACATTTAGTACGTGAAATTGACGCACTCGGCGGAGAAATGGGGAAAGCGGCGGACGCAACATTTATACAGAGTCGTATTCTTAACAGAGGGCGTGGTCCTGCTGTTCACAGTCTTAGAGTTCAGGCTGACAGGACCCGCTATCACGAGTATATGAAAAAAGCTGTTGAATGCTGTGAAAACCTAGATTTAAGGCAAGGCGAAATTATAAAAATTCTATCTGAAAACGGAAAAGTTACGGGAGTTCAGACCAAGATCGGAAGTATGTTTTCGGCAAGGGCTGTTATAATCTGTTCAGGTACATATCTCAAGGGCAAGGTTTTTGTAGGTGAAAGCTCTTATGAAAGCGGACCTGACGCTGTTTGTCCTGCTAATCTTTTGTCTGACAGTTTAAAAGAGCTTGGCATTTCTCTAAGAAGGTTCAAGACAGGAACACCTGCACGTGTTCATCGCCGTTCTATTAATTTTGATAAGCTCCAGAAGCAGGACGGTGACGAAGATATTGTTCCTTTTTCTTTTGATAATCACAGCAAGCTTGAAAATAAAATTTCCTGCTATATTGCATATACCAACGAAAAGACGCATGAGATCATAAAGAATAATATAAAGCGTTCGGCAATGTACGGCGGTCAGATTGAGGGTATAGGACCGAGGTACTGTCCCTCAATTGAGGATAAGATAATGAGATTTTCCGACAAGCCCCGTCACCAACTTTTCATTGAACCTATGGGGTTAAATACAGACGAGTATTATTTGCAGGGTATGTCTACTTCTCTTCCTGAAGACGTTCAGATTGAGTTTTTGCGAACAATTGAGGGACTTGAAAATGTAGAAATTATGCGAAATGCCTATGCCATTGAATATGATTGCTGCGATCCCACGGAACTTTTACCAACTCTTGAATTCAAGCAAATTCAGGGACTTTTCGGTGCAGGACAGTTTAACGGCACTTCAGGTTATGAGGAAGCTGCTGCACAGGGGTTGATTGCAGGAATAAACGCATATAGAAAAATATCGGGAAAGGACGGGCTTATCCTTGATCGTGCAAGTTCATATATAGGAACGCTTATAGATGATCTTGTTACAAAGGGATGTATGGATCCTTATAGAATGCTGACTTCAAGAAGTGAATACCGTTTGCTTCTGCGTCAGGACAATGCCGATCAAAGGCTCACGCCTATCGGCTATGAGGTCGGATTGATAAGCAAAGAGCGTTATGAACGTCTTTTAGAAAAAGTATCACAAATTAAGACTGAGATTAAACGTCTTTGGAATGTCAACATTTCCCCGAAAGAAGCAAACGAATACTTAGAGAAATGCGGAACGGAACCTTTACAAACGGGTGCAAAGCTGGCTCAGATAATAAGACGTCCCCAATGCTCATATGAGGATACGGATTTTCTTGATGAGAAACGTCCTGCGCTTTCAAAAGATGTGCGGGAGCAGGTGGATTTGTCTATTAAATATGAGGGTTATATAAAGATCCAACTTGAACAGGTAGAGCAGATGAGAAAGCTTGAAAGGAAGGCTTTGCCCGGTGATTTGGATTATTCTAATATTCGTGGTCTTCGTCTTGAGGCTATCGAAAAGCTGAATAAAATCAAGCCTCTCAGCGTAGGTCAGGCAAGCCGTATTTCGGGAGTAAATCCGGCAGATGTTTCGGTATTGCTTGTTTGGCTGGAGCAAAACCGACGAGAGATAAATAAAAATAAAAATCACCCTTAAAAAATGTTTGGAAAGGGCGTGCGTATAATGATAATTGAAAAAACAAGTTTTGAACGGCTTTTTAAGCAGGCACAGCTAAATGTAACTGATGAACAGTATAAAAGGCTTGACACATATGCGAAGATGCTTATCGAATGGAATAAAAAGGTAAATTTAACTGCGATCACATCTTCAGATGATATAGCTCAAAAACATTTTCTGGACAGCGTTCTTCCCTTTTCGCTTTTTGAGATAAAAAAAGGAGTGAAACTTATTGACGTTGGTACAGGTGCAGGGTTTCCCTCCTGCCCCTTGAAGATTTTCAGAAAAGATATTCAAATCACTTTGCTTGACAGTCTTAATAAGCGAATAAAATTTTTAGAGGCTCTGTCAGACGAATTGTATCTGAATGCTGAGTGTATTCACGGGCGGGCAGAAGAGATTGCTCATAATGAAGATTACAGAGAGAAATATGACATTGCAACCGCAAGAGCTGTTGCGACGCTGCCGGTGTTATGCGAATATTGTCTTCCGTTTGTAAAGATCGGCGGATATTTTCTAGCTTTAAAAGGTAAAAACAGTGAGGAGGAGGTTTTATCTGCAAAGAATGCAATAAATGTATTGGGTGGGGAAATCAACAAAATTTTTGATTATTCTCTTCCAAACGGAGATAAACGAACTTTAATAGTAATAAAAAAAATATCGCAAACACCGAGTAAATATCCTAGAAACAAAGGTCAAATGACAAAAAAGCCGCTTTAATTTATTTTTGCAAGTAGATTAAAGACGGCTTTTGTCGTATGTTAACGAATAAAACCTGTGGAAATAATGAATACTTAATGATAAAATGTTTTTATATAAAGACAGAAAACAGACGGCACAGCCGAAATTTGGGAGGACAACAAAATGGTTAACTTTACGACAAAACAAAGGGAAAAAGAGATAAACAAGGTACTTGAAATAGGTGTTTCATTAATAAAGCCCAATCCCAGTCAGCCTCGTAAGTGTTTTTATTCGGACGAGCTTACCAAGCTTGCAAAAAGCATTTCGCAGGAGGGAATTCTTCAGCCGCTTATTATAAGGATCTGTGACGGAGAATATGTATTGGTTTCCGGTGAGCGCAGGCTCAGGGCGGCAAAAATCGCAGGCTTGAAAACAGTCCCTTGTATTATAGTTAATATGACAGAGAGAAACTCTGCTCTTATGGCTTTGGTAGAGAACATTCAAAGGCAGGATTTATCGTTTTTTGAGGAGGCAAGCGCTATTCAGTCGCTTATCTCTGTTTATGGAATGACCCAAGAGGATGCGGCAATACGTCTTGGTATTGCTCAATCAACCGTGGCAAATAAGCTCAGACTATTAAGAATACCCGGAGATGAGCAGCAGGTAATAATGGATATGGGTCTAAGCGAAAGACATGCCAGAGCTTTGCTTCGGCTTAAATCAAAAAGCGACAGAGTTGATGTTTTGGAGAGGATACATAAATACAAGCTAAATGTGGAAATGACGGAAGCATATATATCCAAGCTCTTAGAAAACAGGCAAAAAAAAGAATCGTATAAAAAACGCTCCCCCGTTTTGAAGGATGTAAGGCTTTTTGTAAATACTATAAATAAAGCTATTGAAGTTATGCGATTGTCAGGGGTTGAGGCAAATTCTAAAAAAACTCAGACAGAAAATGAAATAACATACACAATAACTATACCCATTAATGAAAATAATTCTTTTACGCTCTAAATTTTATTGTTTCACGTGGAACATCGTCGATATCAAAACAAAATGTTCCACGTGGAACAAAATCAAATTATGTCTTGCAAAAGAAAGCAAATATTGTTATAATAATAGTTAAGTCGTAGCTTATCGGCTTAACTATTTTTATTTTATAGAATAAGAAAGGGTAAGCAATGGGAAAAATAATTGCGATTTCCAATCAAAAGGGCGGCGTGGGAAAATCCACTACGGCGGTTAATCTTGCAGCTGCACTAGGATTAAAAGGCAAGAAGGTTCTTGTTATAGATTTTGACCCCCAGGGAAATACAACAACCAGCTTTGGTATAGAAAAAAGGCGTATAAGGAACACAATTTATGAAGCTGTTATAGGAAATTGCCGTATGATCGAGGCTATCGTTGCGACAAATTTCAGAGGGGTATCGGTTGTTCCTGCAACTCAAACGCTTTCAGGAGCGGCTGTTGAGTTTTTGGAGTTGGACAGGCGTTCATCAAGGCTTAAAATGCAGGTTTTAACAGTAAAGGACGACTATGATTATATTTTTATTGACTGCCCTCCTACCTTGGATTTGATCACAATTAATGCTCTTGCGGCTTGTGACAGCGTTATTATTCCTATACAATGTGAGTTTTTATCACTTGAAGGACTTGTTGAACTTACCGAGGCTATTAAAAAGGTTCAAAAAAGCTTTAACCCGAATATAATTATAGACGGCATACTTTTTACTATGTATGTGAAAAGGTATAATCTCACGGCTCAGGTTGTAGACGAGGTTAAAAAGCACTTCCCTAAAATGGTTTATAAAACAGTTATTCCGAGAAATGTTTCACTTTCCGAGGCTCCCAGCTTTGGGCAGCCGATAATGTATTACAACCCGAAGTGTAAGGGTGCAAAGGCATATGAGGAATTTGCTGATGAGTTTTTAAAAAGGCAAAAGAAAAGAGAAAAGAATGTATAGAAATATAAAATGCAACAATTATGAATTTGAAGTCGATTTTGAGCAAAATCTCAATTATTATTTATTTAATGAATTATGCGATTGCACTCCTGACAAAAACTATTACGAGTTAATTGGGAAGTGTTGTCCAAGGATAGTTGAATTTTTGTCTCAATTTGGTGTTAACGCACAACGTCCAGATGAAGTTTCTTGGCTTGAACAGGACACAGATAAGAAAACAGTCTTTTATGAAGCCATGTATTCAGTAAGAGGTAAAGTTACTAAAGGAGATATTTCTGAATATGGTAACGCTAACATAAATGTTGGAGGGTTAGATGTATATTTTAATAAGTGTGATTTTCCAAATGAACAGAACGGGAAATGCTTTGGGATAAGTGTGTTTGCCGTTTTGCCTTGGAATCAAAACGAACCCTACGAGGATTATTTTTATCAAAGAAAGAGTAAAAAAGGTTTATTTAAAAGATTTTTAAAAAATAAAGGCAGCAGATAAGGAGGAAATATGGCTAAAAAAAGGCTTGGAAAAGGTATGGACGCTCTGTTTTTTGAAAGCGATGAGGAAAAGGTTTCGTCCTCTTCGGCGGCTAACACCTTGAGAATTTCTGAAATAGAGCCGAATAAATCACAGCCGAGAAAAGAGTTTGACGACGACGCAATATTAAGTCTTGCTGATTCAATTCGTCAGCATGGGATTTTACAGCCGATTCTTGTAAGACCGCTACCCACAGGCGGTTATCAGATTGTTGCAGGTGAGCGTCGTTGGAGAGCGGCAAGGATGGTCGGGTTGAGCGAGGTTCCTGTGTTGATAAAGGAAATGAGCGATTTTGAAACAATGCAGGTAGCATTGATAGAAAACCTTCAGCGAGAGGATTTGAATCCGATTGAAGAGGCACAAGGTTATGAAAAGCTTATGAGCAAATACAATATGACTCAGGAGCAGGTTGCTGAGGCAATGGGAAAATCCCGTCCGGCTATTGCAAATTCACTAAGGTTGCTAAAACTTGATGATGAAACACAGAAACTGGTAAAAGATGGAGATTTGTCGGCGGGTCACGCAAAGGCGCTTGCCGGTGTTGACGATATAAAACTAAGGCAGGAGCTTGCAAAGAAAACGGTATTGGACAGACTTTCGGTCAGACAGCTTGAAAAAATAATTTCAATGGGTGAAAAGCGGTCAGGACAATTAAAAAATACACTACGTTATTCAAATGCATATGCTGCTGAGCTTGAAGCGGCATTGCAGTCGGCATTTGGGCAAAAAACAATGGTTTCCGTTAAGGCTGACGGAAGTTATACTATTAAAATAATGGTTAAAAACAAAGACGAGCTTGACGAGTTTGTAAAAAACTGTTCGGCTAATCTTGAAAAATAAACATCTGAAATTAAGGAGAAAATATTTATGTTAGACATTAAATTTCTAAGAGAAAACCCGGAAATGGTAAAAGAGAATATAAAAAAGAAGTTTCAGGATGAAAAAATCAAGCTTGTTGACGAGGTTATCGAACTTGATCAAAAGTACAGAGAAGCAAAAACACGCTGCGATAATTTAAGAAGCCAGAGAAACAAGATAAGCAAGCAAATCGGCGGACTTATGGCAAAGGGTGAAAAGGAAGAGGCAGAGAGGGTAAAAGCACAGGTAGGACAGATAAATAATGAGCTTTCCACTTTGGAGATCAGTGAGAGTGATCTTTCACAGCAGATAAGAGAAAGAATGTTGGTCATTCCAAATATTATTGATGACAGCGTTCCTATCGGAAAGGACGACAGCGAAAATGTTGAGATAGAGAAGTTCGGCGAGCCTTTCGTTCCGGATTTTGAAGTACCATATCACGTTGATATTATGGAAAAACTAAACGGAATTGATATAGACAGTGCAAGAAAGACCTCGGGTAACGGATTTTACTATCTCTGCGGAGATATTGCAAGACTTCACTCGGCGATACTTTCATATGCAAGGGATTTTATGATAGACAGAGGTTTCACATATTATATTCCGCCCTTTATGATAAGAAGCAGTGTTGTTACGGGAGTAATGTCATTTGCTGAAATGGAAGGTATGATGTATAAGATCGAGGGCGAGGACCTTTATCTTATAGGAACCAGCGAACACTCAATGATAGGAAAGTTTATTGATACTATCCTTAAAGAGGATGAACTTCCTCAGACTTTGACCAGCTATTCGCCGTGCTTTAGAAAAGAGGTCGGCGCTCACGGAATTGAGGAGCGTGGAGTTTATCGTATTCACCAATTTGAAAAGCAGGAGATGATTGTTGTCTGCAAGCCTGAGGATAGCATGGATTGGTTTGAAAAACTTTATCATAACACCGTTGATTTCTTCAGAACACTTGATATTCCTGTAAGAACGCTAGAATGTTGCTCAGGTGATTTGGCTGATTTAAAAGTTAAGAGCATTGATGTTGAGGCTTGGAGTCCCCGTCAGAAGAAGTATTTCGAGGTGGGTTCTTGCTCAAATCTGGGTGATGCACAGGCAAGACGTCTCGGAATAAGGGTCAAAGGTGCTGATGGAAACAAGTATTTTGCACATACGCTTAATAACACAGTCGTTGCTCCGCCGAGAATGTTGATAGCATTTCTTGAAAATAATCTCAATGAGGATGGCTCGGTGAGAATTCCTGAGGCATTGAGAATGTATATGGGCGGAAAGGATGTAATAAAATAAAAGCAATATGTGTGAAATTTTCTAGTAAATTAAGAAAATATATGCAAAGTGTTGATTAGACAGAAAAATTTTTATTATCTATGAAATTAATTTTACTCACTGTTGACTTTAGTGGGATAAAGTTATATAATAATTAAGTAATTGCTTACAAATTAATTTATATGGAGGGCGTCAAAAATGGCAAGAGTATATAATTTCAGTGCCGGTCCTGCTGTACTTCCTGAGGAAGTTCTAAAAGAAGCAGCAGAAGAAATGTTAGATTACAGAGGAACAGGAATGTCCGTAATGGAGATGTCTCACCGTTCAAAGGCTTTTGATACTATTATCAAAGAGGCTGAACAGGATCTTCGTGAGCTTATGAATATTCCTGACAATTACAAGGTATTATTTTTACAGGGAGGAGCATCGCAGCAGTTTGCGGCTATCCCAATGAATCTTATGAAGAATAAGGTTGCAGATTATATTATTACAGGTCAGTGGTCAAAGAAGGCTTTTCAGGAGGCTAAGAAATACGGTAACGTAAAGGCAATTGCTTCATCTGAGGATAAGACATATTCTTATATTCCAGATTGCAGCGATTTGGATATTGACGATGACGCAGATTATGTATATATCTGCGAGAACAACACGATTTACGGAACAAAGTTTAAAGAGCTTCCTAACACAAAGGGTAAAACTCTTGTTGCCGACGTATCCTCCTGCTTTTTATCAGAGCCTGTCGACGTAACAAAGTACGGCGTGATTTACGGCGGAGTTCAAAAGAACGTAGGACCTGCCGGAGTTGTTATTGTAATTATTCGTGAGGATCTTATCACAGATACTCCTTTAGAGGGAACACCGACAATGCTTACTTATAAAACTCAGGCAGACGCTGATTCTCTTTACAACACACCTCCTTGTTACGGAATTTACATCTGCGGAAAGGTATTCAAGTGGATAAAGAAAATGGGCGGACTTGAGGCTATGAAGGCTCACAACGAAAAGAAAGCAAAAATTCTTTATGATTTCTTGGATCAAAGCGAATTATTCAAGGGAACTGTTGTAGAAAAAGACCGTTCGCTTATGAATGTACCTTTTGTAACAGGCGACGCAGATTTAGACGCTAAGTTTGTTGCAGAGGCAAAGGCAGCGGGCTTTGAAAACCTCAAGGGTCACAGAACTGTCGGCGGAATGAGAGCATCAATTTACAACGCAATGCCGATAGAGGGTGTTGAAAAGCTCGTTGAGTTTATGAAGGACTTTGAGGCAAAAAACAAGTAGACATCATATGTTATATTACATAACGAAAATTTAAGGGGTTAATAGAAATGTATAATATTAAAACATTAAACAAAATATCTGCCGCAGGGGTAGATAACTTTGATAAGTCAAAATACAATGTTGCTGACGACATTGAAAATCCTGATGCAATAATGGTGCGTTCTGCATCAATGCACGAGATGGAACTCGGAGACAATCTTCTTGCTATTGC
>CANPWL010000006.1 GCA_947584375.1 uncultured Clostridia bacterium
TGCAACAGAGTTGAGGGTGCAGAGTACCACGAGGGCTGCTCGGGAATCTGGAACATTCCTTGCGATATTGCACTTCCTTGCGCTACACAGAACGAGCTTGACGGTTCTGCTGCCGACACACTTATTAAGAACGGCGTAATTGCTGTTGCTGAGGGTGCTAATATGCCGTGTACTCCTGACGCTGCTGAAAAGTTTGTTGAGGCAGGCGTTCTCTTCGGACCTGCTAAGGCTGCAAACGCAGGCGGTGTTGCTACATCAGCTTTGGAAATGAGCCAAAACTCAGAGAGACTTTCTTGGACATTTGAGGAAGTTGACGCTAAGCTAAAAGACATTATGGTAAACATCTTCCACAACTCATACAATGCATCTAAAGAATACGGTCACGAGGGTAACCTTATCTTCGGCGCAAACATTGCAGGCTTCTTAAAGGTTGCAGACGCTATGAAATGGCAGGGCGTTGCTTACTAAAATTAAAAAATCACATAAAATTAGGACCGAGCATAAAACTCGGTCCTTTTTATTTATTAAATTTAGGGTTATCTGTTCTTTCAAGGAGATAATCTATTGAAACTTCAAAGTAATCGGCAAGCTTTATAAGTTCCTTATAGCCTGCCTCACGCTGTCCGTTAAAACTCATCTCATTAATATTTATAATCATTCCACTTATATTCCATTTTTTCGCTTATGATACATTCACAAGAAGGAATTATTATAATATTATGGATAAAATAACATACATGATAAAATTATTGGGATCAGGATATTGGCTTTATTTGCTATGCATGATTGTTTTGGTTATCATAATATTTGTAGAACAAACAATTTTATTGCGTGCAAATAATTATATAGACACGAAAAATTAAGTGCATCAAAAAATTAAGATTGTAAAAATAAGAGCGTACCCTTACGGCACGCTCTTATTTTTACAAACTTCTCCTTGACTTTTTACTCAAATTATGGTATAGTTGTAGTTACTCAAAAAACAAATGTGCTCAGGAGGTGGACTTGTTGGATTATGATAATGACGGAAAATTGGTCGTTGTTAATTCTTCGGTTTTGCCTGAGATAATATTAAAGGTTCTTGAAGCAAAGCGGATAAAAGCCAGAGGCGAGGTTAAGTCCTCCGCTGACGCTTGCAGAAAAATCGGAATTTCAAGAAGTGCATATTATAAGTATAAGGACTCTGTTTTTGCTTATGAGGAAAAGCTTATAAACAAAATTGTTTCGCTTTATCTCGTTCTAAAAGACGAAAAGGGCGCTTTGTCGTCAATTTTGACTAGCCTTTATGAAATGGGTGCAAACATACTTACCGTCAATCAGAACATTCCCATTGATTCTGTTGCAACGGTAACAGTTTCGGTAAAACTTGAAAGCGATACACTTAATACTGTAAATATAAAAAACGAACTATCAAAACTGAGCAGCGTTGTTGATATTAAAATTATAAGCGGCGAGTAACGAACTTTGATTTATTCACACAAGTGAGGTTAATAATCAGTAAAATCACCGTAATAACTAAATCGCAAATTTGAAAGGAAAATTGAAATGAGTAAAATAGCAGTAATTGGATATGGTGTTGTTGGTTCGGGAACGGTCGAACTGTTTGAAACCAATAAAAAGTCAATATGTGAAAAGGTCGGAAGGGATATTGAACTTGGATATATTCTCGATTTAAAGGATTTCCCCGACTCGCCTTTTGCAGATAAAATGACAAAAGACTTCACCGATATTTTAAACGACAATGAAGTCGAGGTCGTTGCTGAGCTTATAGGCGGACTTCACCCTGCTTATGAGTTTACCAAACAGCTTCTAGAAAAGGGCAAAAGCGTTGTAACCTCTAATAAAGAGCTTGTTGCCGCAAAGGGTGCAGAGCTTCTTAAAATTGCAAACGATAACAATGCAAACTATCTATTTGAGGCTTCTGTCGGCGGAGGGATCCCTATCATACGACCGCTTCACAAATGCCTTGCAGGAAACGAAATAGAGCAGATTTCTGGTATACTGAACGGAACGACAAACTTTATTCTCACTAAGATGATAAAGGAACAGATGAGCTTTGAGGACGCACTTAAGCTTGCTCAGGAAAACGGCTACGCCGAGGCTGATCCAACTGCTGATATTGAGGGTCACGACGCCTGTCGTAAAATCTGCATACTGGGTTCTCTTGCGTACGGAAAACATATTTACCCTGAGATGGTACATTGTTCGGGAATAAAGAACGTTTCTCTTGTTGATGTTGAGTATGCGTCAAACGCAGGTTATTCAATAAAGCTAATCGGCTCGGTAAAGCCTAATGATGAAGGAAAACTAGTGGCAATAGTTTGTCCTATGCTTGTTCCTAAAAGTAATCTTCTCTCGAATGTTGACGGCGTTTACAACGCAATATGCGTTACCGGCAACGGCGTCGGAGACGTTGTGTTTTACGGTCAGGGTGCAGGAAAACTGCCTACTGCTTCGGCAGTTGTGGGAGATATTATTGACGCGCTTAAGCATCAGCAGCGAGTTTTGGCTCTTTCTTGGGACGAATCAAAGGGCGATAACAGCTTTATGACTTCTTATAAGGAATCTAAAACCGCTATGTATATTCGCATTGAATGTGACGATGCTGATAACTTTAAGCGTTCGCTTTCGACTGTATTCGGAAAGGTAATATTTATAGAGCGTGAGAACCGCCCTGACAACGAACTTGCATTTATTACACAGACTATGGTTGAGAAAGACATAGACACTGAGCTTACGATACTTTCTCACTCGGCTAAAATATTAAGCAAAATAAGATTATATTGATTATATTAAGGAAAGTAATATGATAAAAATAAAAATCCCTGCAACAAGCGCTAACCTTGGTGCAGGTTATGACTCTCTCGGTCTTGCACTCGACTTTTATAATGAAGTCAATATGGAAGAATGCGATATAATTGATATTGCATCCCTGGACGGGATAAGTATTCCCACAGACAAAACTAACCTTATTTATAAATCGGCAAGCGATTTGTTTAAGGTATGCGGAAAATCACTCAAAGGCTTAAAGCTTGAACAGACAAATAACATTCCTATGGCAAGAGGTTTAGGCTCGTCATCGGCTTGTATTGTTGCAGGTCTTGTAGGAGCAAACACGCTCTTGAACAATCCGCTTTCAACCGACGATCTAGTAGATATCGCCGCTCAAATCGAGGGGCATCCTGACAATACCGCCCCCGCCCTTTTAGGAGGAATAGTCACCGCGGTTTTTGACGGAAAGAAAGTTCACTGGGTAAAGCAAGAGGTATTTACAAAACTTAAATTTGTTGCTATGATCCCTGATTTTGAACTTAAAACCGACAAAGCAAGAGCTTGTATTCCGAGAGAAATTTCTCACAAGGACGCAGTTTATAATCTATCCCGTGCTGCACTGTTTTCAGCTTCGCTTCTAACAGGAAAATTTGAAAATCTCCGCACAGCAGTTCATGACAGGCTTCATCAGCCATATAGGATGGAGCTTATTCCCCGATGTCGAGAGGTTTTTGATATAGCTTATAATCATGGTGCTTATGGCGTATATATCAGCGGAGCAGGTCCTGCCGTTATGGCTATTGTAGATGACAGCAATGATTATTTTTGTGGAAAGGTTGAATTTTCTCTCAATACCGCAGGTCTAAACAACTGGGCTGTGCACGAATTTCATATTCATAATTCGGGCGTTATGGTGTTATGATATAAGAAACTCCCTTAACTTATCTTAAAAGATAGGCTAAGGGAGTTCTTTATAAAATCAAAAATTAGATAAAAAGTGCAAGAACTGCTGATATAAAACTTCTTGCTTCTTTTTTTCTTGCCTCTTGTTTACTTATTATCGTACATTTTCTTGTAATAATTCTGATATTCCCCGCTGATGATTTTCTCCCACCAGCCCTTGTTGTCAAGATACCATTGAATAGTCTTTTTAATTCCGTCCTCAAACTTCGTTTCAGGAAGCCATCCAAGCTCATTGTGAATTTTTGTAGGGTCTATTGCATATCTAAGGTCGTGTCCCTTTCGGTCGGCAACATATGTGATAAGCTCCTCGCCCTTTCCAAGCTCTTTGAGAATTATTTTTACAATATCAATATTGGCTTTTTCGTTGTGTCCGCCTATGTTGTAAACCTCTCCTACTGTTCCCTTGTGAATAATAAGATCAATAGCCTTGCAGTGATCCTCAACATAAAGCCAATCACGAACATTTTCACCCTTTCCGTAAACAGGAAGCGGCTTATCGTGAAGTGTATTTATTATCATCAACGGAATAAGCTTTTCAGGAAAATGATACGGACCATAGTTATTAGAGCATCTACTTATTGTAACAGGAAGTCCATATGTTCTATAATAAGCTCCGACAAGCAAATCAGCCGAAGCCTTCGACGCAGAATACGGCGAGCTTGTGTGGATCGGAGTCTCCTCTGTAAAGAACAAATCAGGTCTGTCAAGAGGTAAATCCCCGTAAACCTCATCAGTCGAAACCTGATGATAACGCTCAATACCATACTTTCTGCAAGCGTCCATCAGCGTTTGAGTTCCCAGAATGTTAGTGTTTAAGAAAATACCCGGATTTTCTATACTTCTGTCAACATGACTTTCTGCTGCAAAATTGACAACCATATCAGGATTCTCTTCCTCAAAAAGCTTAAATACAGCATTTCTGTCAGTTATATCAGCCTTCACAAATCTAAAATTGGGATTGTCCGCAACACTTTCAAGAGTTTCCAAGTTACCGGCATATGTGAGACAGTCAAGGCAAATAATCTTATAATCAGAATATTTTTTCAGCATATAGTGAACAAAATTTCCACCTATAAAGCCTGCACCACCAGTTACTATAATCTTTTTCATAAATAAAATCTGCTCTTTTTCAGAGCTTTCCTCCATAATTTATTTTAACATTTAATTTCCCTCAGCAAGCGAAATCAGATATTGACCATAATCTGTTTTTTCAAGCTCTTTGCCGAGTTCTCTAAGCTGACCGATTGAAATAAACCCTTTTCTCCAGGCAATCTCCTCAATACAGCTTATATAAAAACCCTGTCTTGACTGAACGGCTTCAACATACTCGGACGCCTTTAAAAGTCCCTGCGGAGTTCCGGTATCGAGCCAAGCCATTCCCCTGCCTAGAGTGACAACCGATAACTTTCCCTTTTCAAGATAAGCGTTGTTTACAGATGTTATTTCAAGCTCTCCCCTATCCGACGGTTTGACATTTTTAGCAATCTCAACAACCTTGTTATCATAAAAATACAGTCCCGGAACAGCAAAATTAGACTTAGGATTTTCAGGCTTTTCTTCTATTGAAACTACCTTGTTATTCTCATCAAACTCAACAACGCCAAAAGCCTTTGGATTCTTAACCGGATATCCGAAAACTGTTGCGCCGTCGTTTTCACAAACAGCCTTTGCAAGAAGTCTTGAGAAATCCTGACCAAAGAAAACATTATCACCTAAAATCAAGCATACGCTGTCGTCACCGATAAATTCCTCGCCTAAGATAAATGCCTGTGCCAAGCCTTTAGGCTCAGGCTGTATTTTATACTTAATAGAAACGCCTATCCTTGAGCCGTCGCCTAAAAGCTCCTCATACTGAGATATAGCCTTAGGCGTTGAGATTACAAGTATCTCCCTTATCTTTGCCAGCAAAAGGACTGACAAAGGATAATAAATAAGAGGTTTATCATAAACGGGGAGAAGCTGTTTTGAAACGACTTTAGTCATAGGATAAAGCCTTGTTCCGCTTCCCCCTGCAAGAATTATTCCTTTCATTTTAATTCTCCTTTACTCTTGCAGGATTTCCGTATGCAGTAACATTATCTTGCATATTTCTTATTACAACCGAACCCGCACCTATAATTACTTTTTTACCGATATTTATATGATCTATTACAGTTGCACCTGAACCGATCCATGTTTTATCACCCACAATAACTCCTCCGCATACAACCGAATTAGGTGATAAGTGAACTCCATCAGCAACAATACAGTCATGCTCTACTGTAACAGATGAATTTATTATAACTCCTATCCCGATCTTAACATTTGCATTAATAAATGCTCCACCAAGAACAACGCTTCCCTCCCGTATAGAAGAAAACCTGCTGACATATGCTTTTTTATGAATTATACACGGAAGGTTATAACCCAAACCTTTTAGATAATTTATAGTTTTAAGCCTGTAATCATTATCACCAACAGCAACTACTGCATTTTGGTATTCATCTAAGAATTTTTTGGCTTCATTTACTTTTCCTATTACCTTAAAGCCTAGGATCTCCTTAGTACCGAAGTCCTCCAAGACTGCTATTTTATCATACTCGCCGCCGCTTAGAAGTGCGTCGATAACAGATTTAGCATGCCCTCCCGCACCGATAACCAAAATACTCTTACCCATTTTGTTACTATGCTCTATAAAGAGCATACCTCCTATATCTGCAAATTACATCCTGACATTTGAATCTATTGTTTGATTTTACTATCGTTTTTCTTATTACTCTTTGAAAAGGTAAAAAACTTCATAATTAAAAACGTCAAAGGAATTCCAATAACAGACGCTAATAAAATTGCAAAAATTTTTGGTAATCCTGCAAGATTATAAACAATAAAAAACGATATATTCTGAATAATAAAATTTGGAACATAAGATATGCAAAACTTAATATATTTTATAAAAGAATATTCTCTGTCTGAAAAGGTGAATATGCTGTTTAAAAAATAAGAAACAGCAAGCGACGGAATATAGCTTATTGCATAAGCTATATTAGCGTTCATCAAATATGAAAACAAAAACGGAAATAACATTCCGTTAAAAGTATTTATGCAGCCTACTGCTACAAAGCATATAAACTGTTTAGTGAAAAACAGTTCTTTAAACCTTTTTATTTTCTCTTTCATTATATTAAATAATTCCTTTTTCAGCAAAATCTCTAATCATTCAGTTAATTCGCTTGATATTTCCTCTATCGACTCGGTTATATAATCAACCTCTTCTAATGACAATTCATAATACAGCGGAAGCGTCAAAACTCTTTTAGAAATATCTTTTGCTATCGGTGTATTTACCTCTCCATACTTATTTTTATAATAAGTCATATCGCTGATAAGCGGGCTAAAATACTTCCTTGCGTTAATATTCTTTTCAATCCATAAACGCTCAGCCATAACATCTCTCGAAACCCCGAGTTCATTATTTATCAGTACAGGAAAATATGCATAATTATACTCCACATTCTCTCTGCTAAAATCAAACAAAGTTATTTTTGAATTTTTGCAGCCGCCGTTTATTTTCTCAATATTTCTAATATAACGATAAACTAATTCTTTTCTTTTATTTACCTGACTTTCAAAGCTCTCTAAATTTGCAAGACCTACTGCTGCGTGCATATCAGACATTTTTGCATTGAAAGCAGCAATATGAGCGTCCTCCTTATCTTTAAGACCGAAGTTTTTCTGCATTTTAAGTTTTTCTCTTAAATCCTTCTGAGAAAAAGCCACAGCACCGCCTTCAACAGTATGAAAAACCTTTGTAGCGTGCATTGAAAACATCGACATATCACCAAATGACGCTATACCTTTTCCGTTTAATCTAACCCCGAAAGCATGCGCGCTGTCGTAAATCACTTTTAAATTATGACGCTTTGCAATTTCCTCTATTTTTTCCGTATTACACGGAAAGCCATAAACATGTACGGGACAAATTGCAACTGTCTTTTCGGTTATAAGCTCTTCAATTTTATTTTCATCGATTGTACAATCGCTTTCTTTTATATCACAAAAAACAGGCTTCAATCCGTTCATCTCAATAGCGTTTACCGTTGAAACAAACGTATATGGAGTTGTAATGACCTCACTGCCCTCTTTAAATCCATATACACGGAAAGCACTGTCAAGTGCTAAGTGGCCGTTTGCAAAAACCACTATATCATCAACATTAAGCTTGTCCTTCAATTTATTTTCAAGTTCCTGTACCAAAGGTCCGTTATTTGTCAGCCAACGAGTTTTCCAAAGGCTGTCTAGATACTTCATAACTGTTTCCTTTGGAGGCATATACGGATGCGTAACCAAAATAGACTTATTAATCTTCATTGCTATCTTCGCTTTCTGTTTTTTTATCAATATCTGATTCATCACAATTGATTTTTTCCCTTACAACATATGTAGGGATCTTGCTCGACGATATATAAAGCCTGCCTAAATATTCCCCGACTATTCCAATTGAGAAAAGCTGAACCCCTGACAGAAAAATTACTGTTACTATTGTTGATGTCCAACCTAATACTCCGCTGTCGGGATTAATAATCCTCTGAATTATCAATATAAGTCCGATAATAAAGCTTATCGCAGTAATAAACACTCCGATAGAAGTTGCTATTCTTAAAGGCTTTACAGAGAAGTTCAA
Organism: uncultured Clostridia bacterium; assembly: GCA_947584375.1. Classification (GTDB taxonomy): domain Bacteria; phylum Bacillota; class Clostridia; order Oscillospirales; family Ruminococcaceae; genus UMGS1601. The sequence goes on from CANPWL010000006.1 coordinate 8,396, forward strand.
AAAACCGTTGAGCCACAGTGCTAAAAGCTTTTTTAACGTGTAATTTGATTTCCCGTTTGTTCGCTCCCTATGCTCGCATAGTACATTTCCTACTCTGCTGGTAACCTTAAATATAATTCCGTAAACATATGGATAGTTGTTTGAATACTGGCATATAGCATCCTTAACAAAACTTCTCATAACAAAGAAATTATTGATTTTAATGTTTTTAGGCTTGCCTATCATCAGTTCTGTCATAAAGGTATTTATTTTACTTCCAAAAAGCCTGAGAGAACTCTCCCTCTGCTTTTTGTACTTAGCAAATACAACGTCAAGCCCACGCGTTTCAAGAGCCTCTAACATATTGCCTATCTCATATCCCGGCATCTGCAAATCATCGTCCATATTGACAATATAATCCCCTGTTGCATACTTATAACCTGCAAACATAGCGTTAGTCTGACCTGAGTTCTTTGCAAGATCCAGTACCTTAATATCCCTGCGTTTTTTTGCTATCTCACTTACTAATTCAAATACGTTGTCAGGACTGCAATCATTTACAAGAACCATTTCCAACTCATATTTATTCAGCCTTTGAAACTCCTTTGTTACCTCGTCAATAACCTCTTCAATAGTTTTTGAAGAATTATAAAGAGGGATAACGACAGAAACCTTTTTCATAATTATTTTACGCCCCAATTCGGGAGCATTCCTCCTTTTTATACATTGCCATTTTCTTTTTTGACTTTTTTATATATCAGTATCACCGCAAACACAACTATACCCGTCATACTCATAAACAGTCCTACTTTAAATCCTATTGGTCTGTATTTAAGCTCAACGGTATGCTCACCCTTATCAATATCAACCCCGGTAAAAGCAATATCCGCAATATAAGTTTCCTGCTCCTTGCCGTCAATATAAACCTTCCAGCCTTTTGTGTATGGAATACTTAAATAAAGCATACCATCATTTTCTGCGCTGACTGTACCTTTGATGTAATTGTCATGCAGAGTTGAAACCTTTAATCTGTTGTTCTCCAGCGTTTTAGCCTGAGCGTCAAAGTTTTCTTGAGAAACGGCAATTACCTCTATTGAATCAAAGGTATAATCGCCTATTGACTTAAAGTCAATAGTAATATTTCCTTCAGTCGATTCATAATAACCAAGGTTTGCAATATAGTCCTTTATACCATTAATTCCTTGATTCGTGCCTTCTGAATTAAAAAGCCTTCTATTTATTTTTGATTTTTGTACAAAAATATCGAAATTTCCATATGGAGAATATGAAATATTATTAGCATCAAATATATACGAAGCAATTTTTGAATTTATTTTATTGTTTAAGCAGTATTTTTTATATTCATTATAAGAAAAAGGTTTTTTCTTCAGATTTCTAAAAACAATATAGACCTCACTGTTTTTAATCGTTCCTGTACTAATCGTCAATCGCGATTTAATAGATTTTACTTTTATTTTCCCCTCACTTAGACTTAATCCACTTTGAGATTCAATTTTATAATCTATATTTTTGGAATTAAGGTCTAAATTACTTTCTTTCATAACAGAAGCATTAGTTTCAATATTGTCAGGAACCACACAAGCCTGCATCATTATTTGTTCACGGTCAAGATAATCATATTTCATAAAATTATTTTCGCTTATAGTATTTTCAAATACATAACCTAGTGATGCGTTATACTTATTTTTTAATACTTTGACACCGTCAATAGTTTTATATTTTATGTTTCCATAACCTGCATATTGCGATGTCTTAGAATTTTTTTTCTTATCATTACCTATAAAATATTTAACTCCCTGAAGATAATTTATACGACTTCTATTATCATTTGAATAAAAGCAAACTCTTCTGTTATAACCCGCACTATTACATAGCGCTTTGTGATATTCAAAAATCCTATTGTCTATAGTCGAAATGTAACTGTATATAGAACGGGTATTGAAAAATAGATTTTCATTTGCTGGTAAACGAACGGTTACTTCATATCCACTTGAAGTGGAATTTTCAACCTGATCTATTCTATAAAAGTCATTATCAGCAATTTCTGCTCCTGCTCTATGAGCGGCGATTGAATATTGTTTGTATGAATCACCTGCAGGCATAAAATTAGATAAATAATTTGATAAATTTGGTGAATATTTTATGAAATACATTAGTCCTAAATTAATAACCATCAGCGTTATAACAACCGCAGACTTAGATATTTTCCTGTACTCCTTGCTGCTACAAACAACATATCCAAAAACAAGCAAGAATAACAGATTCATAATTCCTATATACAAACTTTCATCAGAAAAAACATTGAAAATCAATTTTGATACAATGAGTGCTACTGCAATAACGATAACAATAACTACTAAAATCGTTTTATATGATTTTTTATATTCCTCGTTTTTAAACTTGTCCAAATCCAAAGCACTCACGCTTGCCCATACAAAGAAAAATGCAAGCATATAGCACCATCTTCCAACGGAATAGCTTAATGCGTTAAATATGCTTCCGAAAATCGGGAAAGCAACCATAACAATGCAAATCAAAGCCATTAAAGATGGAAGCCTATTAATTCCTTTTTTAAAATCGATTATTGCCGCAGGAACCATAGCAAGACAAATCATTGAAAAGGTTGTATACGAGTAATTGCTGTTTATCTCTATATTAGATACAAAGCTTGGTATATAACAAGTCAATTCTTTTAAATTTAAAAATAAATTAATATCTACACCTGATGACTTATTAGCATGAACAAGCGTGTAAAATACGGGAATAAATATTACAGACGCTATAGCAACGCCTAAAATTGCGTAAAAAACAAATTTTATGAATCTTTTTAAAAAGTCTGAAATACTTTTTTGATTTTCATTTTCTAAAAAGTATTTTATAACTATATAAACAATAGTTAAAAGCGCAGACATATATGAAAAATAAAAGCTCGTTATAAGAGAAAAAAATATAGCCGCAACAAACACAAAGGGGTTTTTCTCTTTGTCAATTTTATCCACTCCTAATATTAAAAGTGGAAAAAACACAAGAGGATTAAGGAAAAAGGCATGTACCATACTTGCCACTGCCCATGAAGAAAGGGCATAAGATATTCCTCCTATAACGCATTGAAGAAAACTTTTCTTTCTGTATTTTAAAAACGCAATCATAGCCAATCCGGCAACATAAAGTCGAACAATTTCAGATATAGAATAACCTATATCTATATACTGCGGCTTAAAAGCAGCGGCTATATAAGCAAACGGATCGCAAAATACAATTGCAAAATTTCCTATTGTATCTGCACCATAGCCTGCATCCCAAGACCATAAAGAAACTCCGTTTCCGTGAACTATATCCGATACGAATCTTCTAAGCTTGACTAAAAAGCTGTAATGCTGTAAATATCCGTCTACATTGTGTACAAAAGTGTTTCCGACATATATAAACCAGAAAAAAGCTAAAAAAGCTATAATGATAAAAAGAAGCGTATAAATCAAATAAGTGTTCTGCTTTAATCTTTTTATAGTTTGCAAATAAATCTCTCCTTAATTCACTGATACGCAATTTTATAAAAACCACATAAATTATACTACTGTTACATATAATTGTCAACAGTTAATACTCTTTTACCATCTATTACGCCTGCGTATTTAACTATCGCTTACTTTTTTGTTTAATGCTTTCGTTATTATATTTATGAGAAGTACTTCTTTCTTGGTTAATGGTTTTTGTCATCTTCATTGTACCATATTTTGAAGTTGCTTCTCTTTTTTATTGTGTCATATCATTTTAGCAAATACAGTTTTAGAAGTACAATTATTGGCTTTTGCTTGACTGAATACTGAATTTGAGGTATAATTAATCATTATTATTAAAGGATATTCAGATTTTCAGGCAGGTTATATCAATGGATAATGTAAATAAACCGGATAAAAATATTTCAGCGAATTATGTATCCAAAAACGCTGAAAATGAACAGGAACACCGCCCAGATATTTTCGACAGAATTATGCATATTAAACCGTTATCACGGTTTGAAAGCTTTTACATCAGAAATAAATCTGTGCTATTATATTTATTCTTCGGGGGATTGACTACTCTTGTAAGCATTATAACATTCTGGCTTTCAGATCTGATAATTAAAACAGATTTAAACATTTCCATATTTGAGAACGATTACAGCGTCAAAGTTATACTTACAAATTCTATATCATGGATTTGTGCAGTCCTGTTTGCTTTTTTTACAAACAGGATATGGGTTTTTAATTCTCCAACAGATACATGGTCGGGATTTTTCAAGCAAATGTTCTCATTTTTTGGGGGGAGATTTGCAACATTTCTATTAGAAACAGCTATACTTGTAGTATTTGTATCAGCTTTGAATTTTAACGATTTGGTAATTAAAATTATTGCACAGTTTGTAGTTCTTGTATCAAACTACGTTATAAGCAAGCTGATTGTTTTTAAGAAGAGTGAAAAGGTTATTAAATAGGTTAAACGATCGTAAAATATTTTTATGACTACTTATTTGATCAGACAATTAAAATAAAGGGACGGTGATTTCAATTATTAATACTTTAATTAATGTTATAATGGACGCAGTAAAAGATACACTACTTATGATTCCCTTTCTGTTTGGCGTTTATATATTAATTGAATATATGGAACACGCGTCTTCCGACAAAATTGAAAAAGCATTTGAAAAGTTGGGTCCGTTAGGACCATTGGGAGGAGCAGTAATAGGTTCTGTTCCGCAATGCGGAATATCTGCCGCTGCCGCTAATCTGTATTCCGGAAAAGTAATTTCTCTCGGTACAATAATTGCCGTATTCTTTGCAACAAGCGACGAGGCAATACCGATGATAATTGCAAATCCGGGTAAAATTTCAATACTGTGGAAGTTAATTGTTATCAAAATAGTTATTGCAGTACTTGTCGGAATTTTAGTTGATTTGATAATTAAGTTTTTCAGCAAAAATAAACCTACATCAAGTGAAAATCATTTACATGAGCTTTGTGAAAACTGCGGCTGTGATGAACACGGAATTTTGTATTCGGCATTTAAACATACTCTTAATATAACTTTATTTGTATTTATAATTACTCTTATACTGAATATTGCTATTTCTTTTGTAGGGGAGAGTACAATCGCTAAAATTATGATGAGTAATAACTTTTTTCAGCCGTTTATCTCTGCATTAGTAGGTTTTATTCCGAACTGTGCGTCTTCCGTCATTATTACTCAATTATATCTTGAGGACGGGATCCTTTCATTCGGTTCGGCTGTTGCAGGGCTTTCAACAAGTGCCGGACTTGGGCTTTTAGTCTTGTTTAAAGCAAATAAAAAACATATGAAGCAAAATTTTTTAATATGCGGGATTTTATATGTGTCAGCGGTAATGACAGGCGTTTTAATTAATGCTTTTGGATAATAGTTATGCTTATAATTATCAGCGAAAGCTTTAAAGCTTTCGTTTTTTATTACATAAAAAAGCGGAGCAAGAACTGTTCCGCTTAAACTTTAACTATACTTGATTACATTATTCCGCATTCGTCATAATCCTGCCACTTTTCATCATAAGCCTTATCGCTCATTAATTTATAAACAAAGTAGACCGATGATGCCGCAATTACAACTAGTGCACTTAATATAAGCCAAAAGCCTTTGCCTTCTGTTTTGTTTCCCATAAAAATACCAACCTTTCTTTAGCCCTACATGAGTAATCGTCTTAGATCATTCAATTATTTTTCTTTATCTTTTCAAATTTCGTAAATTTTATTTATCGTTATGGACATTATACAACAATTAACAAAGCCTGTCAACATAATTAGGATTCATTTTAAAATTTAATAAATTGAAAGCTCCCGAATAATAACGAGAGCTTTTGCTGAATTTTTATTATAATGAAATCTTTATTCCGCTGTAATAGTGCTTTAAAATCTGGTCGAACTTATATCCGCCCTTGCTTGCATAAAGCTGTGCTCCCCATTGACTCATACCTACTCCGTGACCATATCCGTATGTAGTAAAAATAAAGTTACCATCACTGTATTTTACAGTAAACGCAGCAGATTTAAGCCCAAAAATAGAACGTATATCTGCTCCTGTAAGATTTAATTTACCGTCAATTGAAACATTTCCGACATACTTACCATTATAATTTGATATTACCTTTATCCAGTTTTTCTTATTCGTAGAAAGCTTAATTCCCTTTTTTTGAAGTATTGCCTTCACATCAGCTTTTGGTATAGTCTTGATTACCCCATAGTTAGGGTCATAAGCTGCGTCATACCTACTGTCAACAGATTTCAGATAAGCATAGCTCCCGCCCCAAACATTTAAAGAATCTGCTGTACATCCTGCTGTTGAAGCACAGAATACTGCGTCAATTACTGCTCCGTCATATTTACAAACCAGTCCTTCAACCGATTTAACGATATCCTTAATCCTTGAATTATAACCTGCTTTAGCGGCAAGCACCGGGGTTATTGATTTTTCCTTGCAATATCTCAAATATGTATATGCTGCAACTGCCTGAGCTTTTATAGCCTCTTCGTTCCACGTAGAGCCTATTTCTCCATTCACTATCTGACACACTATATCAAAACCGTCAGACTTTATTTTTTTGCCGGTTGTAATGCTCTTTATTTTATAAGTTTCATCTGAAATATCCCTTGTCTGATACGTTTTTGAAACTGTCTTTTTTGGTACATACGCTCTTGTCGCAACAGTAGTTGTCGTTGTTTTTACAGTTACGGTCGTTTTCTTTTTCTTTTTTGTTTTCTTAACTGTTGTCTTACTGACAGTTTTCTTTACTGTTTTTTTAGCCTTAATTTTAGTTTTATTTATATTTGTTGTTACAGCAGTCTTTTTATTTTTACTTTTATTTATTTTAATTTTACCAACAGAAGCCTTTTTAGTCGGCGCAGAGGTCTTTTTAGTTTTAACTGTTGTTCCGCTTTTTTTGGAAGTGCTTACCGCCGCTGTTTTAACGGTTACTTTTGAATAATTTTCAAATGCAGCATCTGAATTAATCTCATATGCGTCAGGTCCCGCCTTGTACCATGTCATTGTTTCAGTAACTGACGTATCTTTTGGATGAACTGCCTCAACTGCTTTATCTTCATTAACATTCATGGCAAAGGCAATATATGAAATTACACCTGCACATAGCATAAAACTCAGTACAAAAATAATATTTTTATTTTTTATGCTTTCAAAAAAAGCCTTAACTTTTTTCAACCCTCTCGCCTCATTTCTAAAAGAAATAAGTTTTATATTAAAACTGCAATTTTAATTCCCGACATTAAAAATCACGTTATTACATTTTAATACAAATCAATTCCGCTAAATATTATGTATTCATACATAATATACTAAAAATTTCTACACATCTATATAATAATACAAAAAAATAAGAAAGTCAAGAAAACTCTTAACTTTCTTACTATCTTTGTATTATATTTAATATTATGCAAGGCTTAGTCTTTAACCTTATAAACCTCCATGTATCTTACGCCCCATTTAACAGCTTCGCTTTCTGAATCAACATATAAATCAAGAACATTGTTTACAATCGCTCCGCCCCTGTCCTCTACTGTGTATACATTTCCGTTGAACATAAGCTTTGTACCAAAAGCAAATCTGCTGGGAGCTGCTATGGTTCTTCCTGATTTACACCTTGTTCCGCTTGCTGTTCTTGCCGAAGAGTTTGCCGAATAAGCTGTAATTTTAAAAATTCCCAATGACTCCTTAGCCGCGCTTCCTTTTGTTTTATTTTCTTTTGACGGATTAGAACCAAGATATGATACCATGATGTATCCCGACTTATTTCCCACTTTTACAGGGTAAAAATCGTTTTGTTCTTCACCGGTAACGGCTACCTTTTCACCTTGCTTAACAATTTTAATTACATCAGAAGAAGCGTCCGGTTTTTTTCTTAATTTTACATCCTCCTGAACATATAAAGTGTCAATAACCGTTTTTGTTGTCTTATTATATGTCTTTTTAGGTTTTGTCTTTTTGTTCTCTTTCTTGGCAGCCTTTTTCTCTTTTGTCGCTGCACTGTTTTTTGTTACAACAGCAATTTCTTTAACAGTTGCAGTTTCTTTTTGTGTTGCAGACTCTTTAACTGTTGTAGCCTTGTCTGAAGATGTCTTTTTAACAGTAGTAACCGACTCTGTTATCTCTTCAGTCTGAGTCAAATCATACTCAGAAACTCCTGCCTTCCACCAGCTCATTGTAGCTGACGCTGTTGTTACTTCTGATTGGTTGTTTCGGGTTGTGGTTGTTGATGCTTCGGTGTTTGCATCGCTTACTTCTATTCCGCGGTAATCAGCAAGAGCAGTTATTGAAACAGCTCCAATAGCCAATACTCCGGCAATAGTAATACTCAGCTTAGCTCCCAGTCCTTTGAAGAAAGTTTTTCCGTTCAGCTCAAATACATTGAGCTTTCGAGAGACCCCTTCAACAGTGTCCTTCTGCTTCATTTCAATCACTTTGCCTTTCCGACAACTTAAAAAAACAGTTGTCTAAATTTCAAAATGTTCCTCTCCAAGAATTTTGAAATTATAAAATTATATTTTACTGCCTGAGCAGTAATTAACCAATTTTGTGCTGTTTGTTGTTTAGTAGTCCCAACCTTTATACATGGTCACCTGACCCCATACATTTCTCCAGCACTTAGGAAGATATATATCCTTATCCTCCTTTTTTTGATATGAGTTAACCATTTTCTCAATATCTTTTTTTGTTTCATCCTTTCGGATTTTTCTCGCGGTAATTACCCATCTAAGGTCGTCGACCTCATTTGAACAGGTAGACAGAGTTAAATACTCGTCATCTTCTTTACAGTCGATATTATTGGAATACCAAGTTCTCTTGTCAATGCCCTCTTTAAACTTTTTAAACGTATACTTATTATCATCAAAATCGGTAAATCTCCAATAATAGAATACGTTTCCGTCGTCCTGACTTTCCTTATAGTTCGCTATATAAGCGCCTATAATTATGTATCGGTCGCCGTTAGTATAAAGAGTATCAAAATCAATTATTGGATTATTTTTTAAGAACTTGACCCCTCTTTTGTATTCACCCAAATGAGTGAACATCGTTCCAACGCTTCTCATATTGTGACCGTAAACAGTTATAACATCCGGTCTGTGAAACGGCGTTATCGGAACAAAATAATCAGCAAAAAGTGTTCCTGATTCCAGTGTGTTTTTATAAATATCTCTGTGCAGATAATAATTATTATCTTCTGTCTGCATAACAGGATAATTTATAAAACAGGTTTTAGGATCGCTTTTCTTTGCTCTGAATGTATCAATCTTTACCCAGCCTATAATATCTTGATTAAGCGAATAAAGCTCATACCACTTGGGGAGCATCTTTTCCGGAGTTATTATATTCTCCTTCGGTAGCTTTACCGGAACTTCTTCTTTGTTTGCACTGGGCTCAAATTCCTGAATTTTAGCAAGCGTCTGAAGTTCTTCATCACTGCCGTTGTAAAAATCAATAAGTTCACCCAATGATACGCAGAAAATAATAATAGATGCTATAAAGATTATCTTTCTGATTATGTCAGAAAATGAATCACCTTTCCATGGACAAAAATACTTTAACACTCTTAAAAAGAAATTACTGTCGTCTCTGTTTTCAAGACTGGATAGCTCGTTTTCTATTGACATTTAAACTACCTCAGCTTTCTTTGTAAGCTCAAGAATCATTTCAAAAGCTTCTTTTGTTGTTAACAATCTTATGTCCTCTCTGCAAAGATTATCATACCTTTTATAAAGTCTTAAATTTTTTGTATTGCGTTTTTCTTTAAATCTTACAGAAACATAAACCGTTCCCACCGGATTTTCATCAGTTCCTCCGTCCGGACCCGCAATCCCAGTAACTGCAACTGCAATATCACTACCCGAAAGATCCTGAATACCAGCCGACATTTCATTTGCGGTCTGTTCGCTTACAGCCGTATATTTTAATAAGGTCTCTTTCTTAACGCCAAGCACTTTGTTCTTTATCCTGTCAGAATAGGAACAAACCCCCAACTCAAAAACTTTTGACGACCCCGGAACGGATGTAATAAATTTACTTATCATTCCTCCCGTAAGGCTCTCGGCTGTACTTATGGTATAGTCCTTGCAACAACAATATTTTACTACATTTTTGGCAAGTATGTCAACACTTTCTGTTACCGATTTGTCACTTTTGTTATATTCCACCTTTTCTAACCTTCTTTTTTAGATAATTCATACAGTATTTTTACGATTTTTGTTAATTAAACTGTAATTCGTTAAAATTACATAACTAATAAAGACGTGCCGGTTGTAACTTTTTTGTAACCAAATTAAGACATCAACCGCTATATATTGTGGTTTATGTGATTAAATCGACATTATTTAGATTTATATAATTTGCGTTGTAATCATTTAGAAACCATTGTAATTAATAGTACACAGCATTTAACCCTTTAACGAAAAACACTTTATCTCTTAGCTTCAATATACTCGCAGGTTGTTTTACATATTGCATCATCAACAAGAGGCTTGAAGTCAAACATTGCCTGTCCTGCTTCTACATCTTTAATAACAGGCTTGGTTTTCGGATGTTTTGGGGTAAACACAGTACAGCAGTCCTCATAGGGCTCAATTGAAATATCATAGGTTTCAATCTTTCTAGAAACGGCAATTATCTCCGACTTATCCATTCCGATAAGCGGTCTGAAAACAGGACGGTTTGCAACAACATCTGTACACACCATTGCAGACATAGTCTGGCTTGCGACCTGACCTATACTTTCACCCGTAACTAAACACTGTATTCTGTCTCTTTCACAAATCCTGTCCGAAATCTCCATCATAAGCCTTCTCATTATTATTGTAAAAAGCTCTTCGGGACAGTTGTTTTTTATCTCTTCCTGAATTTTTGTGAAAGGAACACAGTGAAACTTTATTCTGCCGGTGTATTCTGCCATACGCTCTGCAAGCTTTATGACTTTGAGTTTAGCACGTTCTGAAGTATATGGCGGCGACTCAAAATGTATGCAGTCAAGAACTACTCCGCGTTTTGCGATCATATATCCTGCAACAGGTGAATCTATTCCGCCAGACAGAAGAAGCATTGCCCTTCCTGATGTTCCTACCGGTATACCGCCTGCTCCGTCAAGCTTGCCCGCACTGACATACGCATTATTCTCTCTTATTTCTACAAGCACAACAACATCAGGATCATGCACGTCCACCGAAAGATTAGGATAAGAGTCTAAAATCATACCCCCGACTTCGTTTGAAATTTCAGGAGATTTCAGATAAAAAGTCTTGTCTGCTCTTTTGGTTTCTACCTTAAAAGTCCTTGCACCCAACAGTGTATCCTCAAGAGCCGGAACAGCAGTATTGTTTATACTCTCAAGGCTTTTTTCACACTCAATACTCCGACTGATTTTAGCAATTCCAAAAACCTTTTTCAGCTTATTTATAGCTTTGTCAACGTCAGCATTATCGTCCAAAGGCTCTATATAGATAGTAGACTGCGACCTTGTATAGTGAAATTTGCCCAATTGATTTAATCTTCTTCTTATGTTTTTGATCAACACGTCCTCAAAGGTTCTTTTATTCAATCCTTTAAGAGCTATCTCGCCATATTTGCATAAAATAATCTCTTTCATATTATCTGTCCTCTCAATAATACACTATGATATATTCTTTTTTTCAAAATCAGACCCACCGTTTTAAAAATATTCTCATAAATCAAGCCTTCTAAATCTGCAAAGCCAGAAACTACTCATTTTATTTTTACAAGTTCTGCTTGTGCATTTTTTACTTGCTTTACAAACTCATCGATCTCAGATTTCTGATTTTCGTGTGAAAAGCTAAGCCTTATCGTTGAATCAAGAGTCTTGTCATCATATCCGAACGCTTTAAGTACATCGCTCTTTTTGCCCTTTGAACAAGCCGAGCCGCTTGAAACATAAATCCCTTTTTGCTCTAAATAGTGAAGTAGGGTTTCGGACTTTATATTATCCACAGTAACACTTGCTATATACGGAGAACTTTCGCTGAATTTATTAATAGTAACTCCATCAACCGTTTCAGTTTGCTTACAGAGATAACTTGATATCTCACACATTTTTTCATACCGCTCGTCTATACTGTTTAAAAGTACATCAACAGCCGCACCGAAGCCTGCTATATTGGGTACTGCTTCTGTTCCCGAACGTATCCCCTTCTCCTGACCTCCGCCGAAGTTAACAGGAAGTACCCTTACACCTTTTTTCACATATAATGCCCCCACTCCCTTAGGAGCATAAATCTTATGTCCGCTAATACTGATAAGGTCCGCGTTAAGACTGCTTGCCTTAACATTCATCTTCATAAAACCCTGAACGCAGTCGCAATGAGTTATGACCTTTGGGTAAAGTCTTTTTATCGCCTTATATGCCTTAGCGACAGGAAGTATATATCCTGTTTCATTATTTACAAGCTGACATGTAACAAGGCAGGTGTTGCCGTCAACAGCCGAAATAATATCAGCAGAATTTATTTCCCCTGATTTGTTCGGCGTTACATAAACCACCTCAAAGCCGTTTTCCTCAAGATACTTTATCGGCTGTGAAACGGAAGGATGCTCTATTGCTGTTGTAACTATTTTCTTTTTATGTCTGCCCAATGTCTTGACCGTACTGAATATAGCAAGATTGTTGCTCTCTGTCGCCCCCGACGTAAAATATATACATTCGCTGTCGGCGTCAAGAGACTTTGCTATTATCTCTCGTGAAAGACTTACCGTTCGCTCCGCTTTAAGTCCAAGACTGTGCAGACTTGACGGATTAGACCAGTTTGTTTTTAAAGCCTCGCATACAGCTTTTACAGATTCTTCGCACGGCTTTGTTGTCGCTGCATTATCAAAGTAAATCATTATCTTAAATCACCCAAATTAAAGCAATAAAATATTTCTGAATTTTCCCTAATGAAAACACATAATCACTTGTAGTTTATTGTATCATATTACACTAAGATTTTCAAGAAAACAAAAGCTGATTGTAATATAAAAATGTACTTTGATATCGTTGACACATAACAATATTTAAGATATACTTTAAATGTATAAATTCACTGTTTATCTGAATAATGAATCATATAATAAAAGGAGACGCCTATGAAAAAATTAAATTGGGGTATTCTTGCCACAGGAAAAATTGCCGAAACGGTAGCAAAAGCTATGAAGTTTATGGAAAACATTAAGGAAAACAATATGGAGTTAATAGCCGTTGCCTCACGCTCGGCGGATAAAGCGGAGGACTTTGCAAAGCGACACAGAATAAAGAAGGCATACGGAAGCTATGAGGATTTGGTATCAGACCCTGATGTAGACGTTGTTTACATTGCAACGCCTATGAGCTGTCATTTTGAAAACACAAAATTGTGTCTTAATGCAGGAAAACACGTTCTTTGTGAAAAGTCGGTTACGCTGAATGCCGATGAATTTGAAGAGCTAATGAATTTGGCAAAGGATAAAGGATTGTTCCTTATGGAGGCTATGTGGACTAAATGTCAGCCTGCTTTCAGGAAGGCAAAAGAGTGGGTTGAAAGCGGGAAGGTCGGCAACATAAAAATGATAAAGGCGGACTTTTCTAATTTAGTTCCCTTTGATGAAAACGACAGACTTTTCATTAAAAATTTAGGCGGCGGAGCAATACTTGATCTGGGCGTTTATCCTATTACCTTTGTAAGCTCATTTTTAGGTACGCACCCCGAAGAAATTCATACTTACTCTCACATAGGACGCACAAATGTTGATTTTGACGACAGCATAATTTTAAAATACAAAGACGCTTACGGCATAACCTTCTGCGGATTTGACTTTGAAAACGAGAATAAAGCAATTATTGTCGGAGACAAGGGCAGGATAGTTATGGGCAACTGGTTCCATTGCACTGCTGAAACAACCCTTTATGACGATATGGGAAATGTTCTTGATAAGCAGGTACTTCCGTTTAAGTTTAACGGCTATGAGTATGAAATTGAGGAAGTTAACCAATGCATAAGAGAGGGCAAATTAGAAAGCGATATCATCCCTCACTCGGACACTTTGGATATAATGAAAATTATGGAGACCTGCTTAAATCAGGCAGGAGTTGAATACTAAAACAACAAAAGAAAGGATTTGCTATTTTGAAAACTGCTTATCTGAAATTCAACGGAGAAAAGACAGTCAGCCACATAAACAAGGAAGTGTACGGTCATTTCTCAGAACATCTGGGAAGATGTATATATAATGGTATCTTTGTCGGAAAAGATTCGCCTATTCCGAATACTGACGGAGTGCGAAACGATGTAATAGACGCACTCAAAGAGATTGAGATCCCTGTACTCCGCTGGCCGGGCGGATGCTTTGCAGACGAATACCACTGGCACGACGGCGTGGGTAAAAACCGCAAACCTATACTTAACACAAACTGGGGCGGCATAGTTGAGGACAACAGTTTCGGTACAAATGAATTTTTCAACCTCTGCGAAATGCTGGGCTGCGAGCCTTATCTTGCAGGAAATCTAGGCAGCGGTACAGTTTCAGAACTTGCAAGCTGGCTTGAATACATAACTTATGACGGAAACTCTCCTTATGCGCTTGAAAGGAAGGAAAACGGAAGAGAACAGCCGTGGAAACTCAAGTATTTAGGCATAGGAAATGAAAACTGGGGCTGCGGGGGAAATATGCGTCCCGAATCTTATGCTGATGAATACCGTAAATATGAAACCTTTGCTAAAAATTACAGTACACCTGATATGATCAAAATAGCCTGTGGTCCGAATGCTGACGACTATAACTGGACAGAAACAATTATGCAGAACCTAAAGTCTTGGCACACGGGAGCAATTACTTTGCATTATTACACTCTGCCGACGGGCGACTGGTCTAAAAAGGGCGCTGCGCTGACATTTGACGATAGCGAGTATTATAAGACAATTTCTGCAACAATGTATATGGACGAGATTATCACCAAGCACAGTGCAATAATGGACATATACGATCCGGAGGGTCAAATAAAGCTTATTGTAGACGAATGGGGCTGCTGGTATGATGTTGAGGAAGGTACAAATCCCGGTTTTCTCTATCAGCAAAATACTATGCGTGACGCTATCGTTGCCGCAATCAACCTTAATATATTCAACAGTCACTCAAACAGAGTTATTATGGCAAATCTCGCACAGGTAATGAATGTGTTGCAGTCTGTACTCTTAAGCGACGGAGAACGCCTTGTAAAAACTCCGACATGGCAGATATTCAAGATGTATCTTCCTCACCACGAAGCGGATTTGGTGAAAACCAGCCTTGCCGCACCAGACTTAGAAAAGGCTGATAAAACTATTCCTATGATCACATATTCGCTTTCAAAAAAGAACGGTGAGTTTTTTCTGACAGCGTCTAACTGTTCGCTTGACGAGGACTGCACAATGCTCATAGACCCAGAGCAAGGCAGAATAAATAATGTAACTGCACAGATCGTGAATGCAGAGATTCACGCATACAACGGCTTTGACAACAACAATACTGTCAGCATTACTGATTACGACGGCTTTGAGATTCAAGGGGAAAATCTAAGAGTTACTCTGCCTGCACATTCTGTGACAGCCTTTAAATTCAAGCTATGAGTAAACCATTCTGCAAAAAATGCCTGCTCGACGAGCTTAATGAAGACGATTACATACGTAGTCTGAAAGACTATATATCTTCCTATCCTCAGGAAAAGCGGTGCAGTGAAAACGAGTACCACAAACGTCTGAATATTTGTATGAAGTGCGAACATCTCTCTAACGCTATGTGCGCTTTATGCGGATGCTATGTAGAATTAAGAGCTCTTAAAAGGGAAATGTACTGTCCTGATTTTAAAGACAGATGGAAAGATGATTAATATGACATAAAAAAGTCCTGCACCTTTATTGGTACAGGACTTTATTTATGTTTTACTTATTCTGCAATTGCCCTAAAAGCCTCGTCAAGATCATAGATAATATCGTCTTTGTTTTCTGTTCCTATTGATAAACGAATTGTGTTGGGCTTGATACCCTGCTCTAAAAGCTCGCTTTCGTTAAGCTGTGAGTGAGTGGTCGTAGCAGGATGGATTGCCAGTGACTTAACGTCCGCAACATTCGCAAGAAGTGAGAAAATAGCCAGATTGTCGATAAGCTTTTTAGCTTCATTTGTTCCTCCCCTGATTTCAAAGGTAAATATAGAACCTCCGCCGTTTGGAAAATATTTGTCATACAGCTCTTTATATCCGTTTTCCTCAATCGAAGGATGATTGATTTTCTCAACAAGCGGCTGTGACTTCAAATACTCCAAAACTGCCAGCGTGTTCTCAACGTGCCTTTCAACACGAAGTGAAAGAGTTTCCAATCCCTGAAGAAGTAAAAATGCATTGAACGGAGAAATTGCAGCTCCTGTATCACGGAGAAGTACAGCTCTTATTCTTGTTACAAATGCAGCACCCGGAGCAGCGTCCGCAAATACTACGCCGTGATAGCTGTCACAAGGCTCTGAAAGACCTGGATATTTTCCGCTTGCTTTCCAATCAGTTTTTCCGCTTTCTACTATAATTCCTCCCAGAGATGTTCCGTGTCCGCCGATAAACTTGGTTGCAGAGTGTACAACAACATCTGCACCATGCTCGATAGGTCTTATCAGATAAGGTGTTCCAAAGGTATTATCCACTATCAGAATTATTCCGTTTTTGTGTGCAACCTCTGATAATGCGTCAATGTCAATAATATTAGAGTTCGGATTTCCAAGTGTTTCAATAAAAATCGCCTTAGTGTTTTCTTTTATGGCATTTTCAAAAACCGAAACTCCGTCTCCCTCGTCAGGGTCAACAAATGTAGTTTCAATGCCGAGATCTCTTAATGTATGTGCAAGCAAATTGTATGTACCGCCGTATACCGTCTTTGCTGAAACAATATGATCTCCCGCTCCGGCAATATTCTCAATTGCATATGTTATGGCCGCTGCTCCTGACGCTACTGCCAATCCTGCCGAACCGCCCTCCAAAGCTGCCAATCTCTTTTCTAAAACTTCCTGTGTAGGATTTGTCAGACGTCCGTAAATATTGCCTGCGTCAGCAAGCCCGAATCTTGCCTGAGCATGGTCGCTGTTATCAAAAACATACGAAGTCGTCTGATAAATCGGAACAGCTCTGGCGCCTGTTGCGGGATCTGCCTCCTCCTGACCGATGTGGAGCTGCTTTGTCTCGAAATGCAGTTCTCTTTCTCTTAATTTGGTGTTTATTTTTTGTGCCATTTTAATATACCTCGTTTCTTATTTTTATTTGTCTCAACTAATATAATATAATTCATATATGGTTAGTATGAATTCTGCTATTAATACAGTACCACTTTGATCTTGTTTTGTCAACACCTTATTGCCAAAAAAAATATATTTGTGCAAATTTATATCATTCCTACTTTTTTAATAGGTAATATTAATATATATTGCACAAATATATTATCACTTTTCCTTATTTGACAATTATATAAATTATTATTTGTTGATTACAGACCACGCTTTGAGTATTGCTATTTGAGTTTTCGCGTCCGGAATTTCATCATTCAGTACCATTTCATACGCCTTGCTTAACGGAATTTTCACAACGTCAAGAAATTCATCTTCATCTAAGTTCTGCTCCGCAAATCTTAGATCCTGAGCCATATATATATAAATTATTTCAGTATCATAAGCAACCGTGGGATAAAGCTTTCCCAAAAATGTTATATTTTCAGATATTGCCCCTACCTCTTCTTTTAATTCTCTTATCCCGCACTCTTTCGGATCTTCATTCTGTTCACGTTTACCTGCTGGAATTTCAAGCAAAACCTCTTTAAACGGATATCTAAACTGCTTAACAAATAAAACCTCACCTTTATTATTCAACGGCAGTACACAAACTCCCCCTGAATGATGAACCACCTCACGGTAAGCTTCAGATTGATTTTCCAGCAAAACCTTTTCACGGGTAACTTCAATTATTTTTCCGTCATATATTTTTTCAACCGAGATCGTTTTTTCATCTAAATGCATAAAATTCACACTTTAAATCCTTTCAAATAATCCGAATTTTTATTCATCATAAAAGTCTATGGAGGTTACTTTTTCTTTCACCCTTTTAATATGTGAAAATCTTCTGCAAACCAGAACATATCCTGCCAGCAGAACTATTCCTGTAAGCGACAATATAATTCCCTGTCTAAGACCATACAACTCGTAATCAAAGCGTATCTTATTATTACCCTTATTGCACAAAACTGCCATAAGTCCGCCGTCAACTTCTTCTATTTCAACCTTCTTTCCGTTTACATAAGCCGTGAAGCCCTTATCATACGGAACACTGAAAAACACAAGTGAACTTTGCGGAATATCAATTTCCGCAGAAAAACCTTTATTATCAGTTTTAAACTCGGAACATGACTTTAACCTTTTATCGCTGCAAGCTTTAATATATGTGCTGTCGCCGTTATACTCATTCAAATTATAGTGAGTTAGTATATCCTCATACTTTTTAATTTGTTCATCTGTAAGCACGAGAGATGAAATAAGATTTCTTGTTTTGTTTTCTGTTGAAAGCTTTGATAGCTCATCATAAGTTAAGTATGTGTTATATGCAAATCCCATCGGGATATAACATTTATTCTCATAAACATCAAAGCCGTTCTGCGAATTAATATAGTTAAAGCCGCGCATATTAAGGGTATTTTTGTTATCTTTAGCTTTACTGCTTTCATCTAAACTGCTGAAACGATTTATGCCCAACAGATTGCTTTTATAATCGGATGAAGAAGAATATTGGGTATCTGCCTCATTAAAATAATATTTTACCGACAACAGACTTCTCAATGCATAGCACGTTTTTTCGGGTCGTGAAGCCACATTGCGTTCTATACCGAGCATATTATAAAACTTCATAATAGATGTGGACACCGTACTGTTAAACGCACGGATAGTTGAATATCCCCATAACATAGGCCAGTTATCAGTATTCTCGCTTGATTCGATTCTATAAAATCCTGCTTCATCATATGTCGGAAGCTTTATGTTGTCACCGCCTTTAATCACGACGGAAATATATCTTTCAGGTTCGGGTCCCTGCGCCACTCCGTAATATACGGTTGACATCATACTTACTGCACACGCCATACAAGTAAAAAGCGACACTGTTCTGACATATTTTGTGTTTCTTTTAAGCCGGTAAACTACATAGATCAATTCCGCAAACAAAGCCACAGAAACAATTATCTGAATATAAAATAACTCAGGATATTCAGCTATTTGAAAAAACTCATATTTTCCGTTTTCATTGGTAACAGGCAGGAAAAATACTGCTATACACGCTGCCAGAACTATTGCAACTAAAGGTATTCCCTTTTTAAGATCAATAGACTCGTCTGATGAAGCATTATCATCGTCAAAAGCAGAAGCTGTCATAACACACATTATAAGTATCGGCATAAAAAACCAACGTGCATAATAAGTTCCCTTAAAAAGCTGAAACGATGAATTAAGCACAGGAACAAAAGCAAACACCGTAGAAATAATGATAAGATTTTTCATCCAGTTTTTCTTTTTTGCTCTCATAAAGGCGATTACCCCCGCCATTGAAAACATAGGCAGATAACCCGCAATAGACGCCCAGCGTGCAGTTTCAGAATTGAAAAGATTAACCCTTGCAGGAGGATCGGGCATCATAAAAAAGCTTTGAATTATTCTTAGTATCCTGAACTTATCAGAATAAACTATCATATCCGTTCCGGTGAGATACTCATCTACACGAGGATTGTCGCAAATCGAATAGTATGACGGAACAAGAACTATGCAAGCTATAAATGTACCTGAAACAGCTTCAAACGCTAATTTTATAAACTTTTTGAATGTTATTTTAAAGCTTTTGTCCGTACATCTTATTATGAAATATATTATTACGAATACAACTTCTGAAATAAAGAAATAGTAATTCACAATTCCGCAAAGCGCAACGCAAAGTCCGAATACGCCTTTTCTATTGTCCTTAACATTCATTTCCAGCGACAAAAGAAGCAATGGGAAAAAAGCTACTGCATCGTGAAAATGATTGAAGAAAACATTATATGCCTGAAAACCCGAAAAAGCATACAGCATTGCTCCGATAAAACAGGCATACCTGTTTAAGACAAAACGTCTGATAAATGCATATGCTGTCAGTGCTGAAACACCTGTTTTTACTGCAAGAAGAATAGGAATAAGCGTTATTGTCACGCTCTCTGGAAACAACTCTGTTATCCAAAAAAATGGGCTGCCTATATTGTAAAACGAATACGCTGTAAAAAGCGGAGAACCCAAATCAGTTCCCCAGTCCCATCCAAAAAGACCGCCCTCAGAAACAGCGTCATGAACGTGCTTGTAAAAAGGGATTTGCTGTGAATTATAATCTCCGTAATAAAGAAAATATCCGCCGTTATAAATTATAAGCGGAAGCATTATCGCCAACATAATAGCAGTTGCAACAAAGAATACAAGAAAGTATTTTTCTTTATAGTCGTTGTTCAAAGTATTTACTTTTGTTTTTCTCTTTTCTTTATAACCAAATTTCAATTTATTCATATTACTTGTCATTCCTTTGTTTCACGCTTTGTAAAATTTACAAAAGCCCATTAATTTGAACTTATAGAGCGTGTGTTTAAAATTAATTCTTTAACTTCTTCCCTTTGCAAAAAATACCCCGAAAATAATCAATCAAGTTATAACGCATATATTATACTATTTTATTTATTTCCAGTCAATATTGAAAAATATCTGCTTATGTGTTATTATGGCTTTAAGGAGTGGTTTAAAATGGTTTATGAATATACACTAAAAACCGAAAAGGAAAACTTTTATAATATCACAAGAATGGTACAGGAAGCCGTTTCAAAAAGCGGAGTAAAAGACGGCGTTTGCGTTGTATTCAATCCTCACACAACTGCCGGTATTACCATTAACGAGAACTGCGATCCTGACGTTGTCACAGATTTGCTTTTTGCATTAGATAAGACATACCCTGATCGTCCGGAGTTTAAACATGCCGAAGGTAACACTGCCGCTCATCTAAAAGCGAGCGTTATGGGAAGTTCCGTAACAGTGATCGTGAGAAACGGACGACTTCTTTTGGGGACATGGCAAGGTATTTACTTTACCGAATTTGACGGTCCGAGAATGAGAAGTTTTTTTGTGCAATTAGAAGCAAGAGATTTATAACAACAGCACAAACCGCCCGGGAGTTCTAATCCCGAGCGGTTTTTCATTTTTTATACACTATTTTTATACCAGTTTAGATAATTTCAACATTTTAAGCTGTCAATTATTAAATTTCATAATTTCCGCCGTTTAATAATTTCTGTTCGTCTACCAGATCTTCAAGGGTTATGCTGTCAACAACATCATTTATAGCTTTGTAAAGCTTTTTCCATACAGACAATGTAACACACGATTCGCTTCTGTCACAATCGTTTTTTTCACCCTCAAGGCAAGCAACAGGAGCAAGACTGCCCTCAGTAAGCCTTATTATCATACCAACCGTATAATCCTTAGGACTTTTAGACAGCTTATATCCTCCGTTGGAACCTCGAATGCTCCTAACGTATCCTGCTTTTGAAAGTATAGTAATTATTTGCTCCAAATACTTATTGGAAATACCCTGACGCTTTGAAATAACCTTAAGTGAAATATATTCACCGTTATCATTAGCAGCAAGATCCACCATAAGTCTTAAAGCGTACCTTCCCTTTGTAGAAATCTTCATATACAACTCACCATTCCTGCATGAAAAGTAAACATTATCCTCTAAACAACTTCAACTTATATAATTCATACTATCCACCTAGATTATATAATATATTCATATAAAAGTCAAGAAACTGTATACATAACGCAAATCTACACAAATTATAAATTATATTTAAGTTTTTAGTGAATTTTTTATAAAAATATAAAACATTATAATTAAAATTTGTTGACTTTATTTGTTTTAAATGTTATAGTAACTTTGTATAGCAAAAAACACGGAAGGAGGAAATTTCATTGAATAAAAATAAATATAGAAATGTTTCGTGTATTGAATTTTTATATGATTCAAAAACTTTCAAAATTACCGACGTCAATGATGACTTTGAAAAAGCAACCGGATACACATACGATTATATAAGTAAAAATGTTATAAAAGTTGAAGATTTATTCGACAAAGAATATTATAATGAATACTTTCCTCTGATGAAGTCTGATATAGATAAATACGGAAGATTGAGCTCAGTACTTCAGCCTATTACCAAATTTGATGATGACAACAGTAAGCAATATTTTGTATACTGCAAATATTCAGATGAGTTTGCCGATAAAATACATGTTCGTGCAATGGAAATGACAGAATATTTAAAATCGGATGAAGAGCTCTATTCAGAAGCCCAGAAATATAAAATTATTGAGCGTTACACAAACGAGCTTCACTTTGACTATCAAATAGATACCGACACTTTGTTTTTACCTCCTGTATTCAAAGAAAATTACAATATAGATACGGTTGTTGAAAATTGTATAAAAGATAATGTTTTCAGCAGTATAATACATCCTGATGATTTAGACAGCTTTAAAAAATGTGTAAAAAAATGTTTTGTTAAACCTGTTTCAGGAGATATTGAATTACGGATAAATATTTTCAACGGTGATTTTTTGTGGTATCTCATAAAATATGTTAGTTTTTATGAAGAAGATGAAAAAACAATAAACCACATTATAGGAAGAATATATACTATCGATGAACATAAACGTCTTATAAATGAAATTGAGTCTAACAAAGCCGCTATTGCAAAGCTTACAACAATGGATTCGCTTACCAACATTTATAACTACAAGAATTTTTCGATCAATCTATCTTCTTACTTAAAGGAAAATAAATATGCCAATAAGATTTCAGCCCTCGTATATTCCGATATTGATAACTTCTCATATGTAAACGCTTATTTCGGAACAGAAGCTGCAAATACGCTTTTAAAAGAGTTTGCAAGTCTGTTACAAGCAAACAAAAAAGTAACCCTTTGCGGCAGAGTTTATTGTGATTTCTTCGTTTATGTAATTGAAGGAAATACAAAAGAGGATATAACTTCAACAATTGTTTATTTATATGATACATTTAAAAAATATACGAAAAAAATGTATCCTAACAGCGATATTTATACATCTTCCGGGGTATATTACTTAAACAAGTCAGACAGTATCCCTCAGATTGTTGTTGATAATGCAAATCTTGCAAGACGTCACTCTAAAGGAAACAAATATCAAATTTATTTGGAATATGAACCACATTTCCGTGATGAGAGAATCAAGGAACAGGAAGTAGCTATGAATATTCACTTAGCAATTAAAAACGGTGACATTGAAGCCTTCTTTCAACCGAAGTTCTCATTGAGCGAAAGGATAATAATTGGTGCAGAAGCATTAGCACGTTGGAAGAACCCTGACGGAACATATCGTCCTCCATGTGAATTTATCGAAATACTGGAGCAAATCGGATATATTGTTGATTTGGATTGGGAAATTTACCGTCAGACGCTTGTTACATTAAGAGATTGGATCAGTAAAGGATACAAGGTTGTTCCTGTATCCGTAAACTTCTCCAGGCTTCATTCGTCCTATGCTGACTTCGGCGAAAAAATCATTAAAATGGCTGATGAATATAATGTCCCTCACGATTTAATTGAAATAGAAATAACCGAGAGTGCAATTGCCAAGCATCACAACACAATGCTCGACAATTTAGTAAATCTGAGAAATAATGATTTTATCATTAATATGGATGATTTCGGCACAGGATATTCTTCGCTAAGTTTTCTGATCTCAGCACCTATCGACATTGTAAAGGTAGATAGAGTATTTATAAACCAGATGATAGACTCTCAGAAAGATAAGAATTATGTTAAGCAGCTTTGCGCTCTTATATCGATCACTGGCAAAGATGTTCTTTTTGAAGGCGTTGAAACGGAAGATCAAGTAAAATTTTGCAGGTCCTGCGGATTTGACAAAGGTCAGGGATGGATTTTTGACAAGGCTATTCCTATCAGCGAATTTGAAGAAAAATATATGAAGCAAAAAGATATTGAAACTGCTTAGGTAAGATAAAAACAAAAGCTCAGGAATTTTGAACCGGGCTTTTGTTTTTTTAGTTATATTTATATATTTATTAATAAGGTTCTTTTATATCGGTTCGTTCCAGCAGATAATCCGTACTCACATTATAAAAATCTGCTATTTTAATCAGCATTTCCAATGGAATAGTGCTGTCTGCGTTTTCGTACCTTGAATAAGTTCTTTGAGTTGTATTAAGAATTTTTGCCAATTGTTCCTGTGTCAAGTCTTTATCCTCACGCAAATTGCGTATCCTGACAAACTTTTTCATTTTACACCTCGTGAATTAATTAATAATATTATTATATCTTAGTCATAATTTGTCTATTGATTTTTAGTCAAAAAATGACTAAACTATTATTAAAATAACCTTTGGAGGAGATTTTATGAAAAAATACGTAAAAAGAATAGCTTGCGGTATAATTGCCACTATAATGATGTTTGCTTTAGTTAGTTGTGGTGGCAATGACCTTGAAGATGTAATTATAGGAACGTGGGATATAAGTTGGAATGGTTCTGTAAATCCTTCATTTAGAAATGACGGGAGTATAAGTGTAAACGAATACAAATGGCTCTACGATAGTTATGATATTAATGGAAATATATTGCGTATTTATACCGAACCATGACATAACGCTCCAGGTCATATTAGTAATTATCGTGATTACGAAGTTGAAATATTATCAAATGATAGTCTGAAACTGTATGAAATCAATGATGACGGAACAAAAGATGATGAAGTTAAATATATGGATCGTATAAGTGAATAAACATTGGAGGTAAGAATGAAGAAACTTTTATTAGTTACAACATTATTAATGTTAATATTTACGTTATCAGGTTGTTTTGGCAACACCGAAAGCGATAATATTGATGATAATATTACAACAAATTCCCGTACAGAAACCGCTTTACAAAACATAGAAAGTGATAATTTTGATATTGTCGGAACATGGGAAGATGAAGAGGATGAAAAGGTAGCTTTATTTACCGAAGATGGAGTTTATTTTATGTGTTCAACTAATCCTGAATTCTATTATAGTTATTATATTGCTGATTATACATATGAAGATGGAGAATTAACTTTTGATGACTATGAGTATGAAAATGGCTATGAAGTTAGATGGGTTTTTTGGAATGTAGAAGAAAGTTTAGATTATTTATTTGGAAATGGCGATTGTGCTTTGATTGATGGTTATTTTTATGTATATTTGGGTGGCAATATACATAAATTCTCAAAAGTCAGTGATAATGTTGATTACAATAAAGATATATATGATAATTTTAAAATATATAGATAATTAAACATAGCTTTAAAAATCAACAATAATTACATACTGTCAAATGTTATAATAACTTTAAGGAGGAGTTTTTAATGAGTAAATTTAATCCAAAAAGAATAATATCGGGGATACCATCATTAGTATCGTTGATTATTATTTTATTCTGTCCGATTATCTCAATTGATTCTTGGGGAGGTGTTGATAATTATAATTTCATTTCTTTTCTTGGCAAAGGCGGCGAGAATGAGAGTACAACTGCAATTGCAATAGTTTTTTCTGTCATTTTTTCGTTGATTGCTGTTATAGTGACTATGTTTGGTAGAGAAAAAAGATCAAAGACAGCAGCAATTATTTTAAATATTATAGGATTAATTCCAGTTATGTGTTTGATTATTTTATTATCAGCGAATAGTAATTCAGACATGATTGGCGTAGGAATGTACTTATATGTTTTTTTCAATATCATTGCTGTTATAGTATTAGGTATCTCAGATATGATTTTTAATAGTAAATCTAAAAATAGCACTATGACAAACATCGAAACTTTGAAAAGATACAAAGAATTATTTGACTCTGGAGCAATTACAAAAGAAGAATATGAAAATCAAAAAGCAAATTTATTAAAAAATATAAATGATTAGATAAACATTATATTACTTTAAAACGAGTGCCGAGAAACTCTCAGCGCTTGTTTTCTTTTTTGACTAAGTCCAAACATATTATAAAAATATCCAATTAAGGTATTTCTTTTTTTCTTGTTTTATGTTATACTTAATTATAAATATAAAAATAATACTGCGGAGGTTTAATAATGAGAGCAATAGTTACCGTAATAGGAAAAGACGATGTAGGTATTTTGGCTAAGGTTTCGTCTGTTTGTTCTGAATACAAAGCAAATGTTATAGAGGTTACTCAGTCTGTATTGCAGGATATGTTTGCTATGATCATGCTTGTCGATATTTCAAAGCTTAGTATTCCTTTTGCAGAGTTAAGCGATAAAATGTCCGAGCTTGGAAAAGAACTAGGTCTTTCTATAACTGCTATGCACGAGGACGTTTTTAACTGTATGCACCATATTTAATTGACCGGTGAGCCACCGGTGGCTCTGCTGCCTTTGGAGAATTTGTACAATGTGATAACTTTGTACAACGGCAGGTCTATCAATTGATAAATAATAATTGACAATGGATATTGGAGGTTGAGTAATGCTTAACGCATATGATATACTTGAAACTATTCGTATGATTCAGGACGAATGTCTTGATATTCGTACAATAACAATGGGAATTTCTCTGCTTGACTGCATAGACAATGACATAGACAAGGCTTGCAAAAAGGTCTATGAAAAGATAACAAGATGCGCTAAAGATTTAGTCAAAACCGCAGATGAAATTTCAAAGGAATTTGGCGTGCCTATTATAAATAAGAGAATTTCAGTAACTCCTATTGCAATAGTATCAGCTGCCTGCAAATGTTCGCCCGTACCGTTTGCGTTAGCTATGGATAAAGCGGCACAAGCTGTCGGGGTCGATTTGATAGGAGGGTATTCTGCACTTGTTCAAAAGGGCTTTTCGGCAGGTGATATTGAGCTTATAAATTCTATTCCAGAGGCGTTGAAGTCTACCGAAAAGGTTTGCTCTTCTGTAAATATAGGTTCTACAAAGACGGGTATAAATCTCGATGCGTGTAAGCTGATGGGCGGTATTGTAAAACAATGTGCGGAAGAAACTGTCGATAAAAACTGCTTTGGTGCGGCAAAGCTTGTCGTGTTCTGCAATGCTGTTGAGGATAACCCGTTTATGGCAGGAGCTTTTCACGGCGTCGGCGAGCCTGATTGTATGATAAATGTCGGCGTATCAGGACCCGGAGTTGTACGTTCTGCCCTTTCAAAATACCCAGATGCAAATATAACAGAGATTTCGGATATAATAAAAAAGACGTCTTATAAAATAACAAGAATGGGACAGCTTGTGGGCGTTACCGCCTCAAAGCGTCTTGACGTTCCGTTCGGAATAGTTGATTTGTCGCTTGCACCTACTCCTGCTGTCGGCGACAGTGTTGCACACATTCTTGAAGAAATCGGACTGGAACAGTGCGGTACTCACGGTACGACTGCTACTCTGGCTCTTTTAAATGACGCTGTTAAAAAGGGCGGCGTAATGGCTTGCTCAAGAATAGGAGGACTTTCAGGTGCATTTATTCCGGTATCTGAAGATTCAGGTATGATAGCGGCAGCAGAAAGCGGAGTTTTAACCATCGAAAAACTTGAAGCTATGACGGCAGTCTGCTCTGTGGGACTTGATATGATAGTTGTACCGGGAGATACAACACCTGATACAATAGCGGCAATTATTGCAGATGAAGCAGCGATCGGTATGGTAAACACAAAGACTACTGCGGTAAGAATAATTCCCGCTATTGGCAAAGAAGTTGGAGATGAGCTTGACTGGGGCGGACTTTTCGGTCATGCACCCGTGATGCCTCTTAAAAAGGAGTCTGCGTCAAGATTTATTAACAGAGGCGGTCAGATCCCTGCACCTCTTCATTCTTTGAAGAATTGATCACACTCACAGCAATGAGCGTTAATAATAATTTCTACATTTTCAGAAAGGAAGACAGTTACAGCTATGAAAAAGGCATCCATATTAGCAATTATAACAGGTATTTTTATTTGTACAAATATGCTTAGTGCATGTACAGAAACTAATAAATTAAAGTCATCATCTTCTGTTGATGACAGTGCGACTATTTCAAAGGATTCAACAAAAATAACCGAGCTCTCTGTTTTTGATGAAAAAACAAATTATATCGATAATGTAGAAAATATCATCTCCAAGGGACAATATACTGTTAAGGGAAGTCTTAAATCAAGTACGATGGGACTTATAACCGAAAGTCCTATAACGATTTCAGTTAAAAACGAAAATAATTACTACTACTCTGTTAAAACTGTATCTGCATATCAAGAATATCTTGTCTCAGACGGAATTTCATATATATTAAATACAAATGATAAACTCTATGCCGTTTCTAAAGAAAAGACTGCAAAAAGCATTAAATCTACAATAGACACTTATTTTCCGTCAAAAGAAACATTAAATTACAAGGACACTTACAGCGTAAGCTATAAAAATCAAAAATACATCCGAGAAAGATACGAAGTGAACGGAACAAACGGCTCAAATCAGATTGTGTCCTACTTTTTCATAAATGATGAGCTTAAAATGATTCAATATGTCAATCAGGTAATGGAAATGAAAATTGATTCATATTTGAACATTGATGATATTTCTGATAAGAGCAGCAACAATTATTACAGCAAAACTAAAAATTATGAAAAGGTTTCCGAAGACGCACTTAAAAACTCTTTGAATAATTCCGATTCATCGGATGAATATATTTTAGGGCTTCTTGACTCAATGGGAATTACAGATGAAGATTTGCTCAAAATGGGCTATACTAAAGAGGATATATTGAATATGAATGACAATCAGCTGAGCATATTCCTTGCAGGTCTTTACGGAGAAGATGTATCACAAAACGAATAAAATTATAAATAATAATGGACCGTTTAAGTATTTATAAGCTTAAACGGTCCTTTTTGCATATATAAAATTACATCCTGCAAGTTTACAGGATGCAACAATGATTCTTATTTTAAAATCCTTATTTTTCCTATAAGCGGAAGTTCTTTTGCTTTTCCCTGAGCAGCATTCACAATACCTATAATTCCTATAACCAAAATTAGTATCGCAACTATCCCTGTTATTACTGAGAAAATCTTTCCAAGCGGATCTGCAATAGCATACGAAACGATTCTTAAAATTGACACAACAATATTAACCGCAATACTTGAAATTATAAATACTAATCCCTGATTTGAATGAAATCTGGCAAACTTTGAATTAGGAGCCGCCAAAATAGGAATTAAAATCAAAATCCCCAAATAAGCCAAAACTGCAAATGCTTTATTGTTATCTATATCTGTCTTATCATAGTCAGATGTATAATCAGATGTATTGTTAAAGCCGGCAATTTTAGCGCCTAAGTCTTCAACCGAATCAGAAATATTTTTTGCAGTATTATTTGTATTCTTAGTATCTCCGCCGTTTACAGAAGCACCGCATTTATCACAAAATTTACTTCCGTCGGTAATTTGATTTCCGCATTTTGAACAAAAAGCCATATACTATTCCTCCTAATTTACTTTTATATTAAAATTATATCATACAAAATAATATAAGTCAATTTTTTGTTTTCAAAAACCCGGTTATTAAAAGCCTTAAGTAATAACATAATTTATTAGCTGACGCATATATATACATATATAATCGATTTTATGCCCGACTGTAATGCTTTTGCAATCTCACACAATATACTTCAATTTAGTACAATACTATTTACAATATAAGTTGCAGGTATTTTCCCTGTTTTTAAATAATGGCAATACCATATTAAGGAGAAAATTAACTATGGAAAACAACACTTACCCTTTCGTAAACACACCGCTGCCATATGAGTACAATGCTCTTGAACCGTTTATTGATGAGAAAACAATGAAACTGCATCACGATAAACATTTGCAAACTTATATTGACAACCTTAATTCTGTTATGGAAAAATACCCAGGGTTGCAAAAGCTTTCCCTTGAGATGCTTATAAGAGCTTCCCGCAGGCTTCCGGTACAGATTCAGTCAACTGTGAGCAACAACGCCGGCGGGGTTTTTAATCATCGATTCTTTTTTAACGGACTTACCAACCCGGCGTCAAAAGAACCACACGGCAAGCTTTCTATATCTATTAATCGTTTTTTCAGCGATTATGAATGTTTTGCTTCTGAATTTAAAAAGGCTGCGCTGTCAGTATTCGGTTCAGGATACGCTTGGCTTGTTTACGGTAATAACCGATTGAAAATCGTTACCACTCCAAACCAAAACAGTCCGATTGAACAAGGCTTATGCCCTATTTTATGCATTGACGTATGGGAACACGCATATTATCTTAAGCATTATAATGTCCGCTCAGAATATATTGAAGATTGGTTTAACATTATCAATTGGGAAGAAGCCGAACAGAACTTCTTAAACTGTATAAATCATCGTAAATAACGACGCTGTTATTAAAACTCAAAACTGTTTTTTAACAACCTAAACTGCTTTAAAAGCTCCGCAAAAACAAAAACTTAGCGGGGCTTTATTTCGGTAAAAATTTATTAATCAGTTTAACTTATAACGCTAAATTAATCACTGCTTGACAGTATTAAAAATCTATGATAAACTATTTTGGGGTTTTATATATTTCTTAGATAAGCAATATATTTTTTACGCTTAAATAAATAGAAATTCAATAAAAAACATACACAAAATGTATTAAAGAAAAATAAATTCTCTATTATATTTCTAAGTTCAATATTAAAAATTATTATTACTTTACTATAAATAATATCCATAAATATCAGAAATCAGCTTTGACATTTACTTCTTCTATGATCAATGAAAAATAAAAGGAGATGGTTTTTATCAATAATAGTAAAAAAAGTAATAAAATACTTATTGTAGACGACTCTGAAATGAATCGTGCTATTTTATCAGAAATGCTTGACAACGAATACGAAATTATAGAAGCCGCAGACGGTGGACAAGCGATAGCTATTCTCCAAAAAAGCAGCGTTGAAATATCTTTAGTACTGTTAGACATTGTAATGCCCGTTATGGACGGTTTTGAGGTTTTGGCAATAATGAATAAAAAGCGCTGGATACAGGATATACCGGTAATTATGATTTCGGCTGAAACTGCTCCGTCTTATATAGATCGTGCATACGATTTGGGAGTTACTGACTTTATCAGCAGACCGTTTGACTCTTTGGTTGTCCGTAGGCGTGTTGTCAATACGATTATGCTATATTCCAAACAAAAAAAGCTTGCAGGACTGGTAGCTGACCAGATTTATGAAAAAGAAAAAAACAACAGCTTAATGATAAATATTCTAAGTCATATTGTTGAATTTAGGAACGGCGAAAGCGGTCTTCACATTCTTCATGTTCAGACCTTTACAGACATCCTTCTTAAATGTCTTGTTAAGAAAACTGACAAGTACAATTTGTCAGCCTCTGATATTTCACTTATAAGCAATGCGTCTGCACTGCATGATATAGGCAAAATATCAATTCCGGAAGAAATACTTAACAAGCCCGGCAGGCTTACAAGTGAAGAGTTTGAAGTTATGAAAACGCACTCTTTAGTAGGAGCTTCTATGCTTGATGAACTTCCTTTTTATAAAGATGAACCTTTAGTTAAGGTCGCATACGAAATTTGCCGTTGGCATCACGAGCGTTATGACGGACGAGGTTATCCTGACGGACTTAAGGGAGACGAAATTCCTATTTCTGCTCAGATAGTTGCCTTGGCTGATGTTTATGACGCACTGACGAGTGAACGTGTATATAAAAAAGCATTTCCGCATGAAACTGCAATGAATATGATTTTAAACGGGGAATGCGGTACATTCAATCCGCTTCTTCTTGATTGCTTAAAGGATTCTGCTGAAAACATTATAACTGAGCTTAAAGAAAATTCAATCAGTAATCATAATGAAAAAGAGATGAAAAATATTGCAAATGAATTACTGCGTCACGATGAACTTTCAGCTTCTGAACGCACTTTAAGGCAATTAGAACAGGAACAGATAAAATACGAATTTTTCACAAATGTTTCTGATGAGATCTGGTTTGAATTTACAAGCGACCCGCCAATGCTGACCTTATCAGATTTGGGCAGCAAAAAGCTTGGTCTTAATAAGGTCACAATAAATCCATACCAAAATAATCAAATTAATTCTATGTTTGATATAAGCACTCTTCAAGGATTTGTAAATACATTTCAGAACACTACTTTTGAAAATCCAATTGTGAATTTCAATTTCAGGGTTTTGATCGACGGTAAATACAAATACTGCAAAGCTATCGGACGTTCGATGTGGACTTCAGACAATTCTCCTGAATATATAGGTGCTATCGGCAAAATCACTGATATCACTGATGAAAATGTCTAATTTACCGGTAATTATAAACTATGAATTAACTAAGGAGTTGATACAATATGACATTAACGGAATGCTATACGCTTCTTGAAGGTAACTACGACGATGTAGTTGCACGATTAAACAGTGAAAATCTTGTTAAAAAATTTGTATATAAATTTTTAGAAGATTCCAGCTATGAAACTCTTATCAATTCTCTTGAAGCAGGAGATTACAAAGAAGCATTCAGAGCTGCTCATACAATAAAAGGCATTTGCCAGAATCTAAGCTTTACTAAACTGTTTAAGTCAAGCAATAACCTGACAGAGGCATTAAGGACAGAGGAAAAGTGTGATGTAACAGAACTTTTAAATCAGGTTAAATGCGATTATGAGCAAACCTATTCGGCAATTAAAGCGCTTAAGGAAGAGGACGTATAAATATTTAAAAATTAAAACAACTACGTTTAACTATTTTAAATTAAACTGAATTAAGGATGAATTCAAATGAATAAAAAAAAGACCATACATTTTTTGATAATAAGTCTTATTATTCTTATTATTGTATGTATTGGAGTAATGTCTCTTTTTGCTGCAATTATGAGCAAAAAGAGTGATGATGCAATCAATAAAATCGGTACAATATATATGTCGGGGATGAATGAAAAAATCTCTATGCACTTTGAAACGACAATTGATCTTCGTCTTTCTCAGGTTGAGACAATTATAAAAAACAATCCCCCTGAGAGTTTTACATCACAAAAAGAAATGCTTAAACAGCTTAAAGAAGCAGGGCAGATGCGTAGTCTTGACTTCCTTGCCCTTTTGAGCAGCGACGGCGAATTTGAAATGATTTACGGTGAAGATGTTGAAATGTATGATCCGGAACCATTTCTTAAATCACTTAACAACGATGAGAAAAAAGTTGCACTGGCTCAAACTGCATCCGGAAAAAACTCAGTTGCAATCGGAGTTTCTGCGATTTACCCTATGTCAAGCGGTAAAAAATGCACCGCATTGGTAGCAGGAAAATCCTCTGATTATTTCAATAAAATTCTCGGTCTTGATGACTTGAACGACGATGATTCTCTTACATTCTCGGACATTATCGTTAGAAACGGAAGCTATGTTATAAGAAATACAGAAACTAATGAACAAAACAATTACTTTGACAGATTAAAAAATGTTATCTCCGAAAATGATAATAAAACTGCAGATCAATATATTAATGAGCTCAAAACCGCAATGAATAATAATGAGGATTATTCGACCATTGTCTTTGCTGAAAATGAGCATAGGCACATCTATTGTACCAGTCTGCCGTATTCTGAATGGTATCTGATAACAGTTATGCCGTACGGAGTATTAGATAATACTGTCAGTGCGCTTAGCAATCAGAGATTTAATCTGCTGATAATAAGTATAGGAATTATATTAGTAATGCTGATAATCATATTTACTATATATTTCAAAATGACTCAGAATCAAATCAATATGCTCAATCAGGCTCGTAAAGACGCAATACACGCAAACAAAGCCAAGAGTGAGTTTCTGTCTAATATGAGCCATGACATACGAACGCCTATGAATGCTATTGTAGGTATGACCGCAATAGCTGCTTCAAATATAGACAATAAGCAGCATGTTCAGGATTGTCTGAAGAAAATCAGTTTATCCAGTAAGCATCTTTTAGGACTTATAAACGATGTTCTTGATATGTCCAAAATTGAGAGTGGTAAAATGACCCTTAATATGGATCAGGTTTCTCTGCGTGAGGTTATGGACAGTATAATAAATATAGTACAACCTCAAATAAAAACTAAACATCAAAAATTTGATGTTTCTTTGCACAATATTATAACTGAAAATGTCTTTTGTGACAGCGTTCGTTTTAACCAGATCCTTTTGAATTTATTGTCTAATGCTGTTAAGTTTACTCCTGAAGGCGGAGAGATTTATGTTTCTATGCAGCAAGAGGAATCTCCTGTTGATAACAATCATATTCGCACGCAAATAATCGTTAAAGATAACGGCATAGGCATGACTGATGAATTTAAGGAAAGAGTATTTGATACCTTTGCGCGTGAAGACAGCAAAAGAGTTAGGAGGACTGAGGGAACCGGTCTCGGAATGGCAATAACCAAGTATATTGTTGATGCTATGAACGGAACTATCGATGTACAAAGCGAATTAGGAAAAGGTACTGAATTTAAAGTCACTCTTGATTTTGAAAAAGCATATATCCCGGAAGAAGATATGATCTTGCCTAACTGGAATATGTTAGTGGTTGATGACGACCAGCAACTTTGCGAAAGTGCAGTGGATTCTCTAAAAACAATCGGAGTAAATGCCGACTGGACATTAGACGGTGAATCTGCTATTAGTATGGTGAATGAAAGACATATTAAAAATGATGACTATCACGTTATACTTCTTGATTGGAAACTTCCCGGAATTGACGGTATTGAAACTGCAAGACAGATACGCAAGAAGTTCAATAACACAGATATTCCTATCATTTTGATTTCAGCATATGACTGGAGCGAAATTGAAGATGAAGCCCGTGAAGCAGGCATTAACGGTTTTATTTCAAAGCCATTGTTTAAATCTACTCTGTTTTACGGATTAAAGCAATACACAGACGGATATGAAGCTGTTCAAGAATTTGAAAATAGTGAAAATACAAAGTCTTTCAATGGAGCAAATGTTTTAATTGCAGAAGATAATGAACTTAACTGGGAAATAGCTTATGAATTACTTTCACAGCTTGGACTTAATTTGGAAAGAGCAGAAAACGGTCAGATTTGTGTAGAAAAATTCAAGCAATCGCAAGTCGGATATTATGACGCAATATTAATGGATATTAGAATGCCTGTGATGACAGGATATGAGGCAACGGCAGAAATACGTTCAATCAAGCGCGATGATTCAGATCTGCCGATCATTGCTATGACCGCAGACGCTTTCTCTGACGATATTAGGAGATGTATAGAATGCGGTATGAATGCACACATTGCTAAACCAATTGATATAAAAGAAGTTGCACGTTTGCTTGAAAAATATATATAACAAAATAATTATAAATCCTGCAAAACGTATATAATAAAGAAGCACTTGATAATTAAGTGCTTCTTTTTTTCATTCATACTAGATTATTAACTAAATGATGGCGGAGTAACATTTGTATGTGAAAAGCTATTGTTTGACGGTGACGGTTCTGACATACTGAAATACATTTTTGCCGCCTTAGTCGTTCCAAAATCACGATTTGAACCGGTATCCTGGACCTTATTAAATGCTTCCCTGAACATGGCATTGTGGGCCTCTTCTCTATTAAGCAGAAAATCAATAGTTTCTTTGACCTTTTTATCATTAATTTGCCTGTATAAATACTCATATACAACCTTAGCCCTTTGCTCCGATGCTATATTTGAAAGCAAATCAGCACACAAATCGCCGGTTACTGAAACATAATCTCCCGTCCATGAATATCCTGACGCATTTATCAAACCGGGATTTAGTCCTAAAAGAACATGGGTTTCAATTTCACCGTCAGGAACCGAGCTTGCATCCACATCATGACCGTTCAGCAGATTGATTGTCTCTGCTACCATTTCCATATGACCAAGCTCCTCTGCTGCAATATCCAGAAACAAGTCCTTTATATCAGGGTCTTTTATTCTGAAGCTTTGTGACATATACTGCATAGCCGCTTTCAGCTCACCGTTTGCACCGCCCAATTGCTCCTGCATCAATGCCGCATACTGCGGATTAGGCTTTTCAACTTCCACAGGATGAAATAACTGTTTTTCATGCTTAAACATATAAACACCTTCCTTTTCTAGTTTACAAATATTGTTCCCTGATTCATCCCAAATATTCAAGGTGTTTTGCATAAAAAACAAAGCTAGGCACCAACCTTTCGGTTGATGCCTAGCTGCTATCTTATACTATTGTTATAAACCTTGTTATAATTAAACCGGCTTATATCTAGCTTCTATAACAGCGTCCTCATACTGCCATCCGAAACTATAAGTTTGTTTGTCTGAAATCTTTTGACCAGTACCTTTATTGTACCAACCATCAAATTTATAACCGGACTTTGCAGCAGGAGCAGTCATCTCATGTTTAACTGATGCGTCAATAACTGATTTATTTGTCTTTGCTGATCCATTAAATCCATTACATCTGGTAGTATCAGTTTCAAACCATATAAACCATACTACACGAGATCTTAACTCTGTTACGCCGTCTTTAAACTTGACAACCGTTCTTCCTTGATCATCTTTTACATATCCATCATAATTCTCTTCTGCCCAAGCGTTAGTCCAGTTAGGTGCATGCCTGCCGCATTTTGTACAAACAGCTGTTTCATAGTCATTATCACCGGTTTTACTCCAAGTGTGACCTGTACCTGTATAATCTGAATTTTCTACCTGCGTTTTATGACAAAGTTCACACTCTTGATACGTTACGCTGCCTAAGCATTCACCCAAATACCTTTTTTCTGTGTCTTTCCACTTATGATTATCTGTCGCTGCAAGCGTAATAGTTTTAGTTGAACTGCAAAGAGTACATGTTTGAATGCCAATGCCTGTATCCTTACATGTCGGCTGCTTTGTTACTTTAACTTCACCCCAAGTGTGTCCGCCATAATTGATTCTTGTTATACTTGTTTTTGCATTGCAGCCTTTTCTTGTACAATGTCTGGATTCTTCACCCGGAGTTGTACATGTAGCTTTAACATCTACTGTATATTTTGCTTCAAAATTATGACCTAATTTAGATTTATATTCTTTCAATATATCTCCGCATTTAGTACATTTTTTGGTGATTACTCCATTTTCAGTACAAGTAGCTTCCGTTTGAGACTCAACTACATACTGATGTCCGGTTGCCGGAGACGGAATTACTGTTACATCTATTTTCTCTGTACAGCCGTCATTCAAGCAATGTTTTGATTTTGTTCCTGCCTTTGTGCAAGTAGCCGCTACATCAACGGTATATTCCGTTGAGAAATTGTGTCCCAAAGGCATATCGGTAAGGCTGAAAAATACCTGACCGCAAACAGAACAATATGAATATTGCTTACCTCTCTCTGTACAAGTAGCTTTTACAGTTTCGCCTTTTACAAGTATGTGATCACTTAAAGAAATTCTTGCTTTCTCTTCATAACCGCATATTGTACATTTACGTGTTTTTTCTCCGTAAGCGTTACACGCAGCTTCTTTAGTTGTTTTCCATTCACTAAACGTATGTATTGTATGCTTAGTTGTCTGCGTTGCAGTAACACGTGTTGTTGTAGTTGTTGTCGGCTGAGCTGTTGTAGTTGCTTTAGATGTTGTTGTCGCCTTAGACGTTGTTGTAGTTGCTTTAGATGTTGTTGTCTTAGACGTTGTTGTAGTTGCTTTAGATGTTGTTGTTGTCTTAGATGTTGTTGTAGTTGCTTTAGATGTTGTTGTTGCCTTAGACGTTGTTGTGGTTGCTTTAGATGTTGTTGTCTTAGACGTTGTTGTAGTTAACTTTGGTGTTGTAGTAGTTGTAGTTGTTGTAGTTGTAGTTATCTCAGGTGCTGTTGTTGTGGTTGTAGTAGTTGTAGTTGCCTGAGGTGTTGTCGTAGTCGGATTTGGCGTTGTAGTTGCCTGAATTGTTGTTTCAGCCATCTGCGAAGTTGTAGTTGGTGTTGTAGCGTCTAAATCTACAATTGTTGTTGTAGTTGCAGCAGCCTGTGGCTGTTGAACCTTCTGTAAAGTAGTTTGCCTTGCAACCGTATTGACCTGTAAAGCTTTCAGCGTTGTCGGTGCCATAACAGCAACATTAACAGGTTCTGCTCCCGTTGTCATGATCTTAACTGAAGATGTCTGACCTTTATTACTCAACAATTGACTGTAATCTTTGCTTGAACCGATTGGCACTTCAATTACTGCCTTTTTGTTGATGCCTTTCAGTGCATTTTTACCTACGCTTTCCAACTTCTTTGTGGAAATCGTGATTTTCTTTAGTTTGCTGCAATTTGCAAATGCGTTATTTCCGATAGTTTCAAGTACAGTATTGGTTTTAACTGTTTTAAGCTTTTTGTACTTCTTAAAAGCATTCTTTCCGATTCCGGTTACTGTAAAGGTACATCCCTTGCTTTTTATTGTCTTTGGCACCTTTACGAATTTAATATTCTTTGTCTTAGCGCCTACTAAAGTTGCTGTTCCCTTTTTGCCCTTTACAGAAACGATTTTGTAGCGGTAACTTCCACTTACAATTGTTTTTCCTACACTAATTGTTTTAGAGGCTTCTGCCTGCAACGGAACCGCCATAGTACTAATGACTAATGCAAGCACCATTATAATACTTGTAATTCTTTTTCTTGTTTTCATATTTCGCACCCTCTTTTCTAAAAAGTTAAAAAGAATATAAAAGTAAAAAATTGCCAACTCCATATTGGAAATCGACAATGATTAAAATATACACTGCAACTGGCTGCCATTTTAAAGGCCCTTTAGCTTTGCGTCACAATCTTTCAACTGCTTTGCCGATTTGTATCCATATTCTTTTATTTACTTCATTATATTCTATTATCGATTGATTGTCAATACCTTTTAAAAAATTATTTTTTTGTTTTCAATTTATACATATATTAATACTATCTTAATTTTACCCCAAGTATTTAACTCTTAAAATTATACTACAATTCAATACATAAATCTTATTTAGCTATATTATAATTCATAATACGACTACTGTTCATTTTTTATGCTTTTTAATTCTTTTTATCCTCATTAGGAGAATCTCTACTATATTAACCCTATTCCGCTTCTCTGTTATTATTCTTGATTTTCTTTTATGTCTAAATCATTATATTATAGTATTCAAACAAATACATTTCAATTGTATTCGTTTAAATTCGTTATATAATCTACATAAACATTAATATTTAGGAGGATTTTTATGTATTTTTATCAAAGAATCAAGGATATAAGAGAAGATAATGATATGACACAACAACAAATTGCTGATATTCTTAACATAACCAGACCTCAGTATAGTCTCTATGAAACCGGAAAACGTGAAATACCTGTGCATTTACTTAAGAAACTGGCAAAATACTATAAAGTATCAACAGATTATTTAATAGGATTAAAAACACATAAATAAAAACAACACAAAAAGGCGCAGCATAAAAGCGTTCAGTTCAATAAAAGGACCTGAACGCTTTTGTTTTTATAATATGAACATCCCGCCGTTGCGCAAACTGTAAAACTTATCAAACATACAAAAGCGCAATGCATACAGGTCACAGCTGCCAATTAATAGGCTCTTGACCTGTTGAAATTAAAAATTCATTGACCTTTGAAAAATGCCTGCATCCGAAAAATCCGTTAAACGCAGAAAGCGGACTCGGGTGTGCGGCTTCAAAAATCTTATGTACAGGATTCGTAATGATTATTTTCTTTGCTCTGGCATTTCCGCCCCATAGAATAAACGCAATAGGCTTATTTCGCTGATTAAGCTTTCTTACAATCTCGTCGGTAAGGATTTCCCAACCCATACCTTTATGGCTGTTTGCCTGCCCCTCGCGAACGGTAAGCACTGTGTTCATAAGCAACACCCCTTGCTTTGCCCAGTTGGTAAGCGTTCCGTTTTTCGGCATAGTACAACCTAAATCGGCATTAAGCTCTTTGAAAATATTTTTAAGCGACGGCGGAAAAGGTACTCCCTCCTTGACCGAGAAACAAAGTCCGTGAGCCTGTCCCGCACCGTGATAAGGATCCTGCCCTAAGATAACAGCTTTAACATCGCTGTATGACGTGTATTTAAGCGCATTGAAAATATCATACATATCAGGATATATTGTTCGAGTTGCATACTCACGTTTTAAAAACTCCCTGAGCTTCAGATAGTATTCCTTTTTAAATTCGTCCTTGAGAATTTCGTCCCACTCATTTCCTATGTTTACCATTATGCCCTCCGTCTACATTGTTCCTGCTGCGCCTTCATAGACTGCTGCGGCAACTATCCCAATAACCATTACAGCAACCACTGCCAGCACTATAACACGCATTATAAAACTTTTTTTTTCATTATTTTTCATAATTTAACCTCCATATTCTGATATTTTATTATTCTCCATGCTTGTCAGCATTTTCTGTATTTTTCTTTATATCCTCAGCCATAGCCTTAAAAATTCGATAAGCCTTGTCATAATTTTTCTGCATATCGTCCTTACTGTCTTTAAGAGTTTTAACAGGCGCTCTCATACCAAGATAAATATCCTGAGGATAATTTGTGTGATACTTAAAAACGTCCTCTATATAATCGCCTTTAAGAGAAAGCCCTTTATTAGTAACAAATTCATTGTCTGCAAAATCCGGCGATACATCAGACAGCAGATTGTCGCTCTCATTATCGCTGAAAATATCAGCATCGGTTTTATCGTCGGTAAGAATAAATATTATCTCTCCCGTCTGCATATTTGCAAGATAAACCTCTTGATATTGCTGAATCTGAACGTAATCGTCAGTGTTGTCAGTAAGCGGTGCGGAAAGTATCTGAACATTAACCTCACCATCACCGTTTATATCAGGACAAAACTTTTCAAAATAATCCGCAACCTCTTCTGTTCTGTTTACAAGACCGTTATTTACAGTCATCATAACCTTAATATCAGGCTTTATCCTTGAAAGGCTGTCATAAGTTATATAGGATACAACGGCAATAGCAAATATTATCAAAATTATAATGATCTTATTATGCCACCAGAAATTTTTCAGCCACTCTTTCTTACTTAGCTTGATCACTTCAGGAGTTTCTTCTTTAATAATATCGCTTTTGTCGATTACTCCGCTTTTCAGCTTAACCAACTCAATTTTTTCATTGTCAAGCTGTTTTTCATAGTTTTTTCGTTCTTGCTCTTTTCGCTCGTTATATTCTAAAAGTTCCTTTTGATAACGCTCATAAGCATTTTTATCTTCCTCAAAACGCTTGCGCTCATATTCAAGATCATCCTCGGGTATTAAGCTTTTACCCCGAACATTATCTGACTTTTTCATTTTCCCGACGTTACTATCCTCATTATTTTTATTCACCTTAATCACATCCTTTTGAAAGACAATAACATATCAAGTGTTAGTATACCGCCAAATTATGAACTGGTAATTAATTTTAAGCATATTGCTCTGCACTTTTTTAAAATACAATGCAAATTACTTAAAGTCGTGATATACTGTATTTATACTTTTACAATTGGAGAAATAAATATGAATAATAAAACTGAATTCAGTTATGAAAATGCTATTGATTTTATCATGAGCTTTTCCCGTCTTGGAAAAAAGGTCAACGACCTCTCACGTATTCAAAAGCTTCTTGATTTAATCAATAATCCGCAAAACTCGTTAAATTTCATTCACATAGCAGGTACAAACGGAAAAGGCTCTGTATCTGAAATGCTGAGTGAAATTCTATATGACGCCGGAATAAAAACAGGTACCTTTACTTCGCCCTATATTGTAGAATTCCGTGACAGAATACGTCTTATGGGTAAAAAAATCCCCAAAAACGAACTTACTGAAATATGCTATTATATCAAATCGAAAACCCACAATTTATATGATGAAAAGGACTTCTCAGGCTTTGAGATAACTATGGCAATTGCCCTTTTATATTTTCAAAAAGCTGGTTGCGAGGCAGTTGTTTTTGAAACTGGGTTAGGAGGTCTTTTAGACTGTACAAATGTTATAAAAAAACCGCTTGTATCAGTTATAACCTCCATATCTTACGACCATACTGCAGTTCTCGGTAATACAATTCGTGAAATCACAATACAAAAGGCAGGCATAATAAAAGACAAATGCCCTGTGGTTTTATCTGTCAATAATCCCGATGAAGCTGTAAAAGTCATTTCAGATACTGCAAAAGAAAAAGGCTCAAAGCTTATAATTCCGAACTGCTCACAACTTGAAATAAAAAGTACGCATATTGGCGGAACTTATTTTATTTATAAAGATACTGCATACTTCCTTTCAATGAATGGAGAACATCAAATAATAAATGCACTTTCAGCAATTGAAACGGCTCGACTGCTGCAAGGCTGTTTTAAAATAACCGAGAAAAACATACAAACGGGACTAAAAAAAGCCTTTGTTATCGGAAGAGCAGAAGTTTTAGCTTCACCTATAAAAGACGGCGGCAGCTATGTCATTTTAGACGGAAGCCATAACGAGGGCGGAATTGACGCACTTAAAAAAGTGTTGAATGAAATTCCAAAGCCGATTACTGCAATTGTCGGCTCGTTAAAAAGAAAAAACGTCAGAAAGTCATTTCCAAAATTATTTGACAGTGTAAATAAAATCATCTGTGTTGACGATTTTACATCAGATACCATTCCAAAGCAAGAACTTTGCAATATTTTAAATGAAGAATATTCAAAGAATATGGGATTTGAAAATAAAACTATTGCCGTTTGCGGAGAAAATACAAGAACAGAATACAAAAATGCAATGTCAGGAAAATATCAAAACACCGTCATCTGCGGAACACTTTACTTAGTTTCCTATATAAAAAACCTGTAAATACATCAAGGAGCTGATAAAAATTCTATCAGCTCCTTGATTTTTATTTTTGTTCATCGAGATACTTCTCTCTAGCCGCTATATAAGTCACAATAAGATCAACTGCTCCGTCTATGCCAATTTGAGATGAGTTTATACAAAGATCATAATTCTTAGCTTCTCCCCACTTCATATCAGAATAGTAGTTATAGTAGTTTGCTCTGTTTTTATCTGTCTTTTTTATAAAATCACGTACTTTATCCTTTTCTATATCATATCGCTCAAGAATTCTTTTTTTCTTGTTTTGCATATCAGCATTTATAAAAAAGTTAATAACATTTTTGTTGTCTCTTAAAATATAGTCGGCACATCTTCCCACAATTACACACGGACCCTGCTCAGCTATTTTCTTTATAGTATCAAACTGTGCCAAAAAAAGCTTATGATTTAATGGCATATCAGGACGTATTTTCCCATCCGAGCTAATAGGATATGTTCCCATAACCAAAGAATAAAGCAGGCTGTTTGACTGTGATTCATCATTCCTGTAAAAAAGTTCCTCGCAAATTCCGCTTTCTTTGGAAGCTATCTCCAACAGCTTTTTATCATAAAATGGAATGTTTAGTCTTTCAGACAGCTTTTTCCCGATTTCACGTCCGCCGCTCCCGAACTCTCTGCTTATAGTAATAATTGATTTCACAACAAAAGCCTCCCTTCAGATATTAGAATATTATATTTGCTGCTAATTTTAGTATATCACATTTTTTTATAATTTCCACTACTTTTTTAGACAATTTTACATAAAATTCTTTGTGCAATAAGTCAATATTAAATTCTGTATATATTCAATATAAGCGGACAAAATATATGTGATAATTAAACAAATAAAAGGGAGGAATGCTCCATACGGAGCAAAAATATTGCTATGAAAATAAGTCAGTCACAATACAGCGAATTATATAAACAAGCGTCTAAAGGAACTAAATCGTGGATCACTATTCCGAAAGCATTTATAATAGGCGGTTTGATCTGCACTTTAGGAGAAGCCTTACTTAATCTTTATGAATATTTCGGGCTTAACAAGGACAATACCGCTATGTTAACTTCAATCACACTTATATTCTTATCCGCTTTGTTTACAGGGCTTGGTCTTTATCAAAAGCTTGCTAAACACGGCGGCGCAGGAACTCTTGTACCAATAACCGGATTTGCAAATTCTGTTGTTGCTCCGGCTATTGAATTCAAAACCGAGGGAATGATTTTAGGACTTGGAGCTAAAATTTTTATAATCTCTGGACCTGTTATTTTATACGGGACATTGGCATCTATGGTCTACGGATTGATATATTATATATGCACAAAACTATTTTAAGATAATTTTTTTCATAAGTAACATATGCACCTTGATTATTGAACTGTTCATCTCTTTGTGATAAAATATATATGAGGTGAAATTAATGCTGTCTAAAATTCTTTCACGGGAAGAATGTTCAAAGTGCAAAATTTGTTGTGAGTTTGATGACAATGATTTATGGGAAACTCCTATCATATTCAATGAGAACATTCAAAGTATTTTAAATATTAATCCGTCACAGAAATTTTCAGAATTTGATCTTGACGGAAACAAGTATAAGATTTTAAAACTTAATAAAGAAAAAGATATATATCCCTGCACAATGCTGAACAGATCAAAGGGATGTATGCTCGGCTATGAAAATAAACCGTTTGATTGCAAAATATGGCCTCTCAGA
This sequence comes from uncultured Clostridia bacterium, assembly GCA_947584375.1. Taxonomy (GTDB): domain Bacteria; phylum Bacillota; class Clostridia; order Oscillospirales; family Ruminococcaceae; genus UMGS1601. Next base: position 53,148 of record CANPWL010000006.1, read on the forward strand.
GTTATGAGAAAGAACGGAAAAACAGTTATTGCTCTTTCTCCTGTGTGTCCGGTTATTGCGTCAAAGCCTATTGATGAAGTAATGAGTTTGGCTATTGATTTGAAAGATATTATATTTGCTCAGGCAAGGCTTCATCCTGAAATAATAAAAGACTATATACAAGGCTATAAAGTATTAGTTGAAGAAAAAGAATAAAAAAACAAAATACGGTGCAGCGATTTTTTATGCTCTTCAATTTTTTTGTCATACAATTATTTAGCTTGCAACAGAGAAAAACCTCCCTTGAAATTCAAAGGAGGTTTTATCTTATTAATTATCAAATTATTTTTTCTTTTTAGCAGGTGCCTGAGCCAAAAGCTTTTTCTTCCTGTGTTCCTGCCAGCAAACCCACAAAGTAGGCGCAATGCAGTTTGAAGAATAAACTCCGGCAAGCATTCCTATAATAAGCGGGAACGCAAAACTCATAATTGATGTAACTCCGGCTATAACACAAACTATACAAACAATAGCCATTGCCATAATTGTTGTAACGTTTGTATGGATAGAACGTCCGATAGTCTGAGTAACAGACATATTTACAAGTTCGTCAACCTCAGCCTTTCTTCCGTAAATCCTCTTATTTTCACGGATACGGTCGTAAATAATGATAGTTGCGTTTATTGAGTATCCCAAAATTGTCAACAAAACCGCCATAAAGTTAGCGTCAATATCAAATCCGCAGATAACAAAGCATCCGAATACCATCAGCATATCATGTATAAGTGCAACAACTGCCATACATCCTGCTGAAATACCTCCGATTTTCCTGAACCTGAATCCGATATAGATTATCATTATAATTACAGAGAATATTACAGCAACCAAACACTTGATAAAGAACTCCTTACCGTTTGAAGGAGATACATCGTTTGACCCATATACCTCAAGATTATTGTTCTTTAACTCACTCTGAAGTGCGTCTGTAAGCTTAGTTTGCTTTGAATTTGTAAGTCCCTTTTTAGATGCAAATGAAAGCGTCACGGTCTTTGAAGAATCAGCCATACTCTCTCCTGTTGTAACAACTGCTCTTTCTCCGATTGCGTTATCAACTATACTTTCAATCTTTGAAGTATCTATATCGCCCTCATATGAATATGTGATCTCAGTTCCGCCCTTAAACTGGATAGCAAGATTCAACCTTCCTAAGAGCGCAACAATTATTGAAACAACAATAAGTACTATTGAAACAATATAAAATATCTTTCTGTGCCCGCAGACATTAAGCGGTTTTTTCATTTCCTGTGCATTTGTATCTTCCTTTACAACTTCTGCTGCAGGATTGCTTGTTTTTTTAGCCACGCTTAGCACCTCCGTAAAGTCTTGGATTTTTAAAGCACTTAAACTTTGAAAGTGACGAAAGCATTAATCTTGAAGCAAATATTCCGAATACAAAGTTCAGGATAATTCCGACAAGCAATGTATAACCAAGTGAATAAATTGTTCCGGCTGTCGATGCGCCGAATGAGAAGAATATGAAGTTTAACATTTTTGCAAATAAGCTGTCGGTAGGTCCGAAAGCTCCCATTAAGATAACGGCTACAAAAACAACTGTTATGTTACTGTCAAATACAGCCGACCATGCTCTCTTATATCCGACTTCAATTGCTCCGTTTAAAGTCTTACCGTTATTTAATTCCTCTTTAATTCTTTCAAACGAAACTACGTTAGCGTCAACTCCCATTCCGACAGCAAGTATAATACCCGCAATACCCGGAATCGTAAGCGTGAAGCTTTCAATGCTAGGCAAAAAGCCCGATATAGCAGCTATTGTACAAACAACCTGACCTACAAGAGCAATAGATGCAACCGCACCTGCTAATCTGTAAATAAAAATCATATACAGACAAATCAGTGCAAATGCAATTACTCCGGCAATAAGCATAGCGTTCAAAGCCCCAGTTCCGAGTGTAGGAGAAATAATGTCTGTACTTGTTGCCTCCAGCTTAAACGGAAGTGAACCTGCATTTATCTTGTCTGCAAGTGATTTTGCACTGTCGTAAGTAAAGTTACCCTCAATAATGCATTTACCGTCTGTAATAGCTGTATTAACTGACGGAGCTGAAATACAGTCATCATCCATATATATCGATATATATCCGCTTCCTGCAAGTTCAGAAGTAGCCTCAGCAAACGCAGTTTTACCCCTGTCGTCAAACTCAAGACTTACAACATTTTCAGTTGTGTTATTTTCAGTCTGCTGCATGGTAGCCTCTGCTTTAGTTACCTGATCGCCTGTAAGAATTACTTCGCCGTTTATATCCTCCTGACCTTTTTTAAAGCTCAGGATAGCTGTTTCTCCCAATTCTTTAACAGCAGCCTCAGGGTCAAAGCTTGTATCTCCGGCTTGCCAAGGGAAGCTGACTACTACTCTTGAGTGATTGTAATCAACATAAACCTCGCTGTCGGTAATGTTCAGACTGACTAATCTTTGCTGAATAACCGACTTAGCCGCATCCATATTTGTTTTGGTAGCATTGTAACCGTCGGCAGGTTCAAAAGTAGCATTTACACCTCCGCGGATATCAATTCCCCATCTAATTTCATCTACGCCCTTAATATATGAGGTTCTTGTATCGCCGTATTGTGAGTGTATGCCGAAAAACGTAAGGTAACCGACTATAACAATTACTGCTACAACGATAAAAAACACGGGCTTTTTTACTTTTCGCACTGTTCGTCCTCCTAGTATGTAAAATTGTAAAATTGCGGTAGAAATCGCAAAAAAATTCACTAATTTATTATAACGAAATTATTTCGACTTGTCAAGCGGTGGTTCTAATATTCATTAAATTATCAAAAGCCCTATCCCAAAATATGGTTTTTAGGGCTTTTGATAACATTCGACATAAAAGTTCTAATGCCGAAAAAATATAATGAAATGAAGATCATGCTATTCTTCCATTTGCTTACCCAAAAACATTGCTGCTGCTTTTGTTAAGATAAGCTTATTTTGATCCCCCATCGTATTGTCATCACTTGCCAGAAGAGCCACTGCTCCCGTAACTGTACCTTCTGAAATAATAGGAGATATAGCCAACGCTTTTTTAGATACTCCCTCAATAGGCATAACAGGGTTTTCACCGTCTTCATAAGTGAATGATTTTCCGCTTTGAAAAAAGTCCTCAAGCGCTTGAGATACCCTACGCTCAGAATACTCCTTTTTACCCTGTCCTGAAACTGCAACAACATGGTCGCGGTCAAAGACAACGACCGTACCTCCGTCAAGCTTATGGATCACATCAGCTGCCTGTGTAGCCGATTCGCTTAACTCATGTACAGGCGAATACTTTCTGAATATGACATTACCATCATTATCAGTATAAATTTCAAGCGGACTTCCTTCTCTTATTCTTAATGTTCTTCTTATTTCTTTCGGAATAACGACTCTTCCGAGATCATCAATTCTTCTTACTATTCCAGTAGCTTTCATTTTTATTTCCTCCATTTTTTTATCAAAGTCAAGATAGTTATATTGTTTACATAAAATAAAAATTTATACTACTATTTTTAACTTTGAGTATGTTTTTTTAAAACGGCTTTAAAATGTATATGGAATAATTTTTATTCATTATAAACAACATAACATAAACATATAAAATAAAACATATATATAACAATTAAGGTTTTACTTTTAATCAGCATAAAAACTTAATAAAAATTAAAATAAAAAATCAGCCCGAAATTTCAATCCCGAACTGAAAAACATTTTTATATATTTAATACTAAAATCACCTGATAATACAAATAATATTTAAAATATACCATGTCAATGAAATCAATCAGTAAATTAAAACTGTGATTATTGATTTTGTTCTTTTTCCTGCTGTGCAGCCTGAATATTTTTCTGTTCAACAAGCAAATCACGAATTTCAGTTAAAAGAGAAATATCAGTAACAGGCAAAGCTTCTTCCTCCGCAGGTTCTTCCTCCTTATTCTTTTTTCCCAGTTCCTGAGCCTTATTAACTGCTTTAACAATAAGAAACACAGTAAACGATATAAGCAAAAAGCTTACAATTGCATTAATAAAGCTTCCTATACCGAATCCTCCGGGAGCCCAATCTGCAAATTTCTCTATACCGGCTTTTCTGAGTATAACGCCTATTATAGGAGTAAGAATATCACCTACCAAAGAAGTGACTATTGCAGTAAAGGCTGAACCTATAATCAAACCAACAGCAAGATCAAGAACATTTCCTCTTGAAATAAACTCCTTAAATTCGCCGATAAAGCCTTTTTTCTTTTCCATAATTATTCCTCCGCATTATATTTGAAGTAATTATAACACAATTTTTTCTTCATATCAACACATATTTCGACAAAAAATATTTTTATTGTTAAGTCGCATAATAAGCTTTAAGCAAGTTTTACTTCTTGCTTTTTTATATTAAAAGTAGTATAATAAATTGAAATATGTAAAAAAGGATGATTGAACGTGTTTCGCAATTTAATACCCGAACAATTCACAAATATTTATTATGGGATTTTGGTCCTTGTAAGCTTTTTTATAACATTCTGCGGAATAAAGCTGTTTCGCGGACTTCTTCCTAGAGATAAAGGACGTGAGTATGCAGTAAACGGTAAGCTTTCCGAGGGTAAACCCAGAGGTGCCGGAATTATTTTGGTAATAGCGTTTATAATATCATCGGTTTTATTTGTATCTCTTAACACAGAACTTATTATATACCTTGCTTTGATTTTCATAGAAATGGTTAGCGGTTATTTAGACGATGGTTCTAAAGCACCTTGGGGAGAATTCAAAAAGGGATTTATAGATTTAATAGTCGCAGCAGGAATTTCAGTTACATACTATGCATATAACGGAAGCGTAATTAACTTCGCTATGCTCGGAATAAAGAATGTAAAAATCCCCGCGGCATTATTTATTATTCTCGGAATAATATTGGTGTGGGCTGCTATAAATGTCACAAACTGTTCCGACGGTGTTGACGGGCTTTGCGGAAGCATTTCCGTTGTTTCTCTTCTCACAGCCTTTGTAATGCTTTTCTTGTTTGGAAAAGGTCAAGAGTTCAGACCTATGCTTCTTATAATGATAATTACAGTTCTAACTTATCTTTGGTTTAACGCCTATCCGAGCAAGCTTCTAATGGGTGACGCCGGTTCTAGGGCATTAGGTGTAATTCTTGCAATTTCATTTTTACAAACAGACTCTCCTTTCACCTTTATTTTTGCAGCGTTTATGCTGATACTTGACGGAGGACTGGGTTTGATCAAGATAAGCGGTCTAAGATATTTAAAACTCCATAATTTTATGGAAGGCATAAGAACTCCAATCCACGATCATATGAGAAAGATTAAAGAGTGGAGCGATACCCAAGTTGTATTCCGATTTACCATTCTGCAAATTGTTATTTCATTTGTCGTGATTGCTCTTACGCTTAAAATGTAGTTTTTTTGCTTTTGTTTAGGGGGATATTTAATTGTTAGGATATTATAATTATTCGGTTATCGTTACATATATAGGACTTGCTTCTTCAATTCTTGGTATTACTCAGGTTATTGAAGCTTATTCGGGACATGGAGATTACTCATTAGCATTTCTTTGTCTGCTTTTTTCAGGTCTTTGCGATATGTTCGACGGTAAAATCGCCAGAAAGATGAAAAACAGAACTGAACGTGAAAAGGTGTTCGGCATACAGATCGATTCCCTTTGCGACCTTGTTTGCTTTGGAGTTTTTCCTGCAATACTCGGTTATTCTTTCGGATTTAATTACGGATTAGGTCTTGCCGCAGCGTATTGCATAATTCAGGGCGCGGTAATAAGACTTGGCTTTTTCAATGTAATGGAACAGGAAAGGCAAAAGGAAACTGACAAAAACAGGGTCGAATACAGAGGGCTTCCCGTTACATCGGTCGCTATTATTCTGCCTATAATATATCTTGGAAAATCATATGTCGGAGCAAATCTTTTTCCGTACATTTTCCAAGTGTTTATGATAATAACAGGAATTTTATTTTTGTTAAAATTCAAGGTTAAGAAACCCCATATCAAGGGTATGTTGATTCTTTTCACTATTGGTATTCTAATATTGATAGGCTTTATAAGAGGACAGCTTAGATAGCTTATTATATTTTGAAATGCTGTAAAACTGTTTATCAATTAAATTTATTGCTATTGAGGTTTTTATGAAATACAGAGATTTAAGCGGAAATGAATATAATAAAAACACATTTCAGGACAGGCTTTTAAACAAAATATATTCTTCACCTCTTGGAAGAGCAATCATAAAGCCTTTAACATATGATACTGTATCTTATATTGCAGGAGTTTTTTTGAGTTCTAAATTATCACGCATTTTAATAAAAACTTTTATAAAAAGCAACAATATAGATATGAGTTTATATGAAAGAGGAAATCTTTTTTCTGATAATAATAAAAATTTAAACGATAAGTATTACGGATATTCTTCATATAATGATTTTTTCACAAGAAAAATAAAAGCCTCAGAACGTGTTATAGGAAACGGAGAAATTATATCTCCGTGCGACGGTAAGGTTTCTTGTTATACAATTTCAGATAACACCGAATTAAAAATAAAAAACTCAGTATATTCTGTTTCATCCATATTAAAAAGCAAACCGCTTTCAGAAAAATTCAAGGGCGGTTACGCAATAGTAATACGACTTTCGGTTGACGATTATCACAGATACTGCTATTGCACAAACGGAAAGAAATCACCAAACAGACATATAAGAGGATTCCTTCACACAGTAAATCCTGCGGCTTTTGAGACTACAAAGGTTTTTAAAGAGAACACAAGAGAGTATTGTTTGATAAAAACCGGAAAGGATATTGTTGTTCAGATGGAAGTTGGGGCTTTGATGGTCGGACGAATTTCAAACAATAACAAATCTTCTTGTACAGTGGACAAAGGCGAGGAAAAGGGATATTTTGAATTTGGCGGCTCAACTATTGTTTTGCTTCTTCAAAAAGGAAGAAAGCTTTGTCATAACTTTTTGAAAAACACTGAAGAAGGTTTTGAAACTATTATTAAACAAGGCGAAAATATTGCAGATTGAAAGCTTTAGACTCAGTAGATTTAATTGCTTTAGAAAATTAATAAGGAATCGATTAATAATGATTATTGAAGATTATGAAAAATTTGATAGGGAAAATGCATATTACGGCAATGATTTAGGTGCTTTGATTATCGATGGCAAAACACAGTTCAAAGTGTGGGCTCCTAACTCATCAGCCGTTTTTTTAAACTTATACAGCGAAGGCGAAGGAGATAATCTGATTGAAAGCATCCCTTTGCAGAAATTTGAAAAGGGTGTTTGGGGGATCACTGTTTCAAAAAATTTAGACGGGATATTCTATACCTATACATTTGAGTATGACGGTCAGAGAAATGAAACTATTGACATATATGCAAAAGCTTGCGGAATCAACGGAGACCGTGGCGCTGTAATCGATTTTAAAACCACCGATCCTAAAAACTGGGAAAATACAGATAATCCTGAATGTAAAAATCCCTGCGACGTTATTATTTATGAAACTAACGTAAGAGATTTTTCAATTGATAGGACAAGCGGAGTTAAAGATGAAATACGAGGTAAATTCTTAGCTTTTACCGAAAGCGGAACTTCATATGACGGTGTGGAAACCTGTCTTGATCACTTGAAATCTCTCGGGATCACTCATGTTCATCTGCTTCCCGTATTTGATTTTGCAACAATAGACGAAAAAATCCCTCTAACAGAAAATGAAAACTACAACTGGGGTTATGATCCAAAGAACTTTAATTGTTTAGAGGGTTCATATTCTACAAACCCTTATGATCCAAAGGCTAGAATTATTGAATTTAAAAGGATGGTTCAAACACTTCACGAAAACAAGATCGGTGTAATAATGGACGTAGTTTATAACCATACATATGAAAGTGAGAAATCCTCCTTTCATAAAACATTTCCTTTTTATTATCACAGAACCTCTCATAATTGGTTTTCAAATGGTTCGGGCTGCGGTAATGAACTTGCTTCCGAGCGGGCTATGGTAAGAAAATATATTTTGGATTCGGTTGAGTTTTGGGCAAAAGAATACAAGATAGACGGTTTTAGGTTTGACCTTATGGGTCTTATTGATATTGAAACGGTAAATTTAATAAGAGATAAGCTTAATGAAATTAATCCTCAGATACTTATGTACGGAGAGGGCTGGACCGGCAGAGAATCTCCTTTACCCTCTCACAAGCTTGCGTATAAATGGAACTCTTATCAATTCGCACGGGTAGGTCTTTTTAACGACAATATTCGTGACGCTGTAAAGGGTGCTGTGTTTAATATTTATGATAAGGGTTATGTAAACGGAAATCTTCATACCACAAATACTATAAAGAGAGGTCTTGCAGGAAGTCTTCCTCATAGTCAGTTAGATGGAAATTATGAAGCCTGTTTTGCATACAATCCGACTCAAACCATAAATTACTGTGAGGCGCATGATAATCATACCCTCTGGGATAAACTAACTGTAAGTGCAGAGAGTTTTACCTTGGAACAGCGTATTAAGATGGATAAGCTATCTGCGGCGATTGTCATTTTGGCACAAGGTATACCATTTTTAGAGATTGGTCAGGATTTTCTGCGTTCAAAACCTGTTTCTTCAAATGAAAGAGAAACGCTTGAAAACAAATATATACCTTTCAGCGGTAACAGTTATAATGCACCTGATAAAACAAACTCAATAAAATGGAATCAGAAAAAAGAAAATTTAGATGTATTTAATTATTACAAATCACTTATCACCCTGAGGGAAAAATATCCTCAGCTGCGAATAAACAAAAGAGAAGATATTGAATCTCAATTAAGATTTTTCGATACAGGAGATAACAATATCATAGGCTATTCTCTTAAGGATACAAAATCAGAAAATAAATCAGTTATTCTGGTTCTGTTAAATCCATATACAGACAAAAGATTTGCCTCTATCCCTGAAGGAGAATACACCGTTATATTTGATTCGGACGGCATAAAAAAAACCACATCAAGCAAAATATTATCTGAAAAACTGGAGATTGATTCTATTTCGGCTAATGTACTGCTAAAAAAAAAGTAATAACAAATTAGGATGTCAATGTTATATTGACATCCTTTTTTGTATGACATTTTTTAAATCTACACCCCAACATAACATAAATATTTTTAGAAAAGATAAACCGCCCAAGCATAATGAAATGCCTGAGCGGTTTAAATATATTTAGGTGTTTCCAGACGGCTTATTTTGCCTTGATCTTTCTAACCTTCTTGCTCCACTTACTATATACCTTCTGAGCCTTGCCGTTCTTATCCTTGTATGTAGCATATGCTCTTGCTCTTACGTAGTAAGTCTTCTTGCTCTTGATCTTTGAGCTCTTAACTGTCAGCTTTGTCTTATTTGTGAACTTCTTTAATATTGACTTCTTAAAGTTCTTCTTAGCAGCTACCTGTACTTGATATCCCTTAGCATTCTTTACTTTCTTCCAGCTTACGGTTATCTTCTTCTTAGCCTTGCTCTTTGCTGTCAGCTTTGTGATCTTTGCCTGCTTCATTGCTTTCGTAGCCTTATCCTTTGCCTTCTTAACAGCTGCAGGACTTATTGTTGTCTTCTTTGCAGGCGGTGTTTTTGTTGTAGTAGGCGAATTTGTTACAGGATTATTTTTTACAGGCTCAGATGGTTTGTTTGACTTATCAATTGTCTTAATAACATTTCCGTTTGCATCGATAAATTCTATACATCTGATTAAGTATACATAATCCTTGGCATCATTTTTCCATGATAACGTAGATGCAGAGAATGTGTAACTATCACCGGCTTTTATAGGTTTAGCAAGTTCCATTACACCCTCGCACTTAGCAGCTCCTGTTAAATCACTGCTACCCATTATAACTTTAGCAGTTTCAGTACCTGCAACATTTGCAAACATATCTATTTCAGAATACTGATTAAATGCTACATCTGATGCACAGTCAAATAAATATCTAACTTTAACAGCACCAGCCATTGAAGCGTCAGCTGTTCCTTTTATAATAGTTGTCGCATTCTTAGAAGCATAAATCAAAGCAAGAGCTTGACTTTTATCCAAAGGAATATCTACTTCAAACGGCTCCGGCTCGCCTTCGTAAGCTGCCATAATAGAGTCGATCATGCCCTGCTGAGTAACTTCATTTGTTTCTCTGTCAAATAATGCAAATCCATTATTCCCATTAAATCCATTATCCCAATAAACAGGAACCAAACCTCTGGCTCTTGCAGCCTTGCATACCTCGCTTACATATAATGCACGATATGTAGCGCTGTCAGGATTATTATATGTCTTATCAATAGCACCATACTCTCCGATAACTACCGGATAGCCCTTTGATACAAATGACACATAGCATCTTGTAAACTGATCTCTTATTGCTTTTTTCTCAGTATCTGTTCCCCACACAGCAGTATAGCCTACCTCTGAAGGATTCTCTGTACCGCAGAATCCATATGGATCATAATAGTGTACAGAAATCATAATTCTCTGCTCACCGGCAGGAATTGAAGGATCTCTGTTAGTATCCGTAGGCAGAGCAAAACCGTAATCTCCTACTGTTAATTCAATATTCGTATTCCAACCGGGAATCAAAAGCCATCTTTTAGCGTTGTTTCCGCCTGTTTTACGAACAGTATCAACGAAAGTCTGATTATAAGCATTTATATTTGAATAATAAGTTTTATTAACATTCTTTCCATGAGTAACACCATCAAACTCTTCGTTCATAGACTCAAATATAAGGTGCTCATCATAATCTTTAAATTTATTAGCGATCTGCTCCCAACAAGCCGCATATTTTGCTTTGATTTCAGGCTGCTTTTCATCAGGAGCATTGCATAGCAGCCATCCTCCTTGCACGGAATTGTATCCGTCGCCGTGCATATTGATAATTGCATAAAGACCTTCATTGACGCAGTAGTCAACAACCTCTTTAATACGGTCAAGCCATGCCGCATCAATCGTGTAATTCGGTGCAGCTCCTATTTTGCTCAAATAAGATATAGGAATTCTTATAGATTTAAAGCCCTGTGCCTTTACCGCTTTAATAAGTTCTGGTGTGATTTGTTTTTTTGACGGTTGCCAAATTGTTTCATCCGGAGTTCCTTTGTCGCTTGCCTCAAGCTGGTTTCCAACATTCCAACCCGGTTCCATAGCATTTGTAATCTGCTCTTGATTCAGATTATCAAACACATCGTTTGCAGGTTCATCCGCAACAGTTGAAAACGCAGAAAATGACATAGCGCTTACTGCCATTACAACTGCCGAAACTCCTGCAATTATTCTTTTTAGTTTCATAGCAATTTCCTTTCTTTAATATGTAATAGCCTTACATAATTTAAGCATATGTAATTTGCTTATAATTATTATACAATAACTTTATATAAAAAGTCAATAATTATATTGATTTTTATTTTTTTATAAAACCGGTGTTATCATGCAGCTTTTTACTTTTTAATATTAATTTATCACTTTCTAAAAATCCTGCCTTGCTTTTTAACATACGCTTGAATAAATGGTATAATATCTTTAAGTTTACAAATAAATCTTTTGTCAAAGGTCTTTATTTTTTTAAAAATATATAGTATAATCATTAAGTACGCAAAAACATATTTAATATTACAATAAACTACGATCAATTATAAAATAAACTTTAGTTTGATTTGAAGATAAACCCAAATGAAGAATGGAGATTTTTATGAATAAAACATATAATCTGGGTGTTGATGTCGGTTCTACAACCGTAAAAACAGTAATTGTTGACGGTGACAAAATAATCTATAACAGATATGAAAGACATTATTCCAAGGTTAAGGAAACTGTTGCAGAACAGCTTAAAATAATCAGAGACAAGTTTAAGGGTGAAAGATTTAAAATAGCCATAACAGGCTCGGCAGGATTAGGGATTGCAAACACCAGCGGAATTGAATTTGTTCAGGAAGTTTACTCTGCGTTTGTTGCGGTAAACAAAAGCTATCCCGATGCGGATGTTGTTGTTGAACTTGGCGGAGAAGATGCGAAAATCATCTTTTTGACAGGCGGAGTTGAACAGCGAATGAACGGTTCGTGTGCAGGCGGAACTGGTGCTTTTATCGACCAAATGGCAACGCTTCTCGGAGTTACTCCGGACGAGCTTAATAATCTTTCATTAAAGGCTCAAAAAATTTATCCTATTGCCTCACGATGCGGGGTCTTTGCAAAATCCGATATTCAGCCGCTTTTAAATCAGGGTGCTAAAAAAGAGGACATTGCGGCGTCAATTTATCAAGCTGTCGTTGACCAGACAGTTTCAGGATTGGCTCAGGGAAGGAAAATTGAGGGTAAGGTTCTGTTTTTGGGAGGACCGTTGTCCTTTCTCAGCGGTCTTAGAAAAGCTTTTGTCACAACTTTGAATCTTGACAGCGAGCATGCAATTTTTCCCGAACTTGCACCTTGTTTTATGGCATACGGAAGTGCTCTTCAGGCTGAGCAGATTGCTTCTCCTATGACAATAGACGAAGCTCTTGAAAAAATACTTAACGCAAAGGCAACAGATAACATAGTTGTCGGAGAGCCGTTATTCAAATCCAAAGAAGAATATCACGAGTTTGTGGAAAGGCATAAAAAATCCGACCTTAAATACGAGGACATAAATACATATGAGGGTGACGTTTATCTTGGTATAGACGCAGGTTCGACAACAACAAAGCTTGTGCTTATAACTCCTGACGGGAAACTTCTTTACAATCATTATTGCTCTAATAAAGGTCAGCCTCTTGATATTATCACAGATAAGTTAAAAGAAATTTACAGACTTTCCGGCGGAAGGATAAATATTAAGTCATCTGCCGTAACAGGCTACGGCGAGGATCTTATCAATGCGAGCATCGGTGTTGACTACGGCATAGTTGAAACCGTTGCACATTTTAAAGCAGCGGCACATTTCTGTCCGGACGTTGATTTCATAATCGATATAGGCGGTCAGGATATTAAATGCTTTAAAATTAAAAACAATGCTATTGACAGTATTATGCTTAACGAGGCATGTTCTTCAGGATGCGGTTCGTTTATTCAGACATTTGCTCAGGCAATGGGATATGAAATTGCAGACTTTGCAAACCTCGGTCTTTTTGCTAAGGCGCCTGTTGAACTCGGGTCAAGATGTACCGTATTTATGAACAGCTCAGTAAAACAAGCTCAAAAGGACGGCGCAAGCGTTGAGGATATTTCAGCGGGACTTTCTTCTTCTATTATAAAAAACGCAATATACAAGGTTATTCGTGCAAAATCACCCGAAGAGCTCGGCAAAAACATTGTTGTTCAGGGAGGAACATTTTTAAACGACGCAGTTTTGCGTTCATTTGAAATGGAAATGGGAAGAAACGTAACCCGTCCTGCAATAGCCGGACTTATGGGAGCCTTTGGCTGTGCATTGTATGCAAAAGAAAAATCAAAATCAGACGGACAAGAAAAATCCCATCTGATTTCAAGCAAAGAATTAAACAGCTTTTCATATAATTCAACGTCCGCTCAATGCGGAGGCTGCGGCGCTAACTGCAACCTCACTATAATCAAATTCAATGACGGACACAGATTTATTTCAGGCAACAGATGTGAAAAAGGGGCAGGAATAAAGGTCGAAAACCTTCCTGAAAATATGTTTGAATACAAATACAATCTCATAAGGGAATACGAAAACATCAAGCCTGAAAATCCGATAGCCAGGGTCGGTATTCCTATGACACTCAGTTTCTATGATCTAATGCCTTTTTTCCACACTATGTTTACATCGCTTGGATTTGAGGTAGTATTATCTGAAGAATCTACAAGAGAAACATACTATAAAGGACAGCAAACTATTCCGTCTGACACAGTTTGTTATCCTGCTAAGCTTGCTCACGGACATATAGAAAGTCTTCTTGAAAAGGACGTTGACTTTATATTCTACCCTTGCATGAGCTATAACATCGACGAGGGCGGAAGCGATAATCATTACAACTGTCCGGTTGTTGCCTATTATCCCGAACTGTTAAAGGCAAATATGCCCGTACTTAATGATGAAAACTTTATATCTCCGTATATTGATATAAACAAAAAGAATCATACTGCAAAGACTGTTTCAAGGGCGCTCAAAAGGTATAACATAACCAAGTCAACGGTTTATGATGTTTTGGATAAAGCTTATTCTAATGAAGTTCGCTTTAGACGCCATATAGAAACAAAGGCAAAAGAAATCATTTCAAATGCACGTTCAAAAGGACAAAAGATAATTGTTCTTGCAGGGCGACCTTACCATATTGACCCTGAAATCAATCACGGAATACATAAACTCATAACATCGCTAGGTCTTGCCGTTGTTACGGAAGACAGTGTGTCAAATCTGATTGATGTTCCGCCGCTTGACGTACTTAATCAGTGGACTTATCATTCAAGACTTTATCGTGCGGCTGAATATGTTACAACCCAACCGGATATGCAGTTTGTTCAGCTTGTGTCGTTCGGCTGCGGAATAGACGCTATCACCACCGACGAGGTAAGAGCTATACTTGAAGAAAACGGCAAGCTTTATACTCAGCTCAAAATAGACGAAATCAACAATCTCGGAGCTGCAAAAATACGAATGAGAAGTCTTGTTGCTTCGTTAGAAGAAAAAAATATAAATGATAAATAAACCTTTAATCTATATGTTTTATAACTGTTAAAATGCTGAAAGGAGGAATGCTCTCTTTAAAGAGAGTTATTATAATATGGCATCAAACAGAGTTAATCAAACTGTCTTCACAGAGGATATGAAGAAGGATTATACTATTCTTGTACCGGATATGCTACCTATACACTTTAAGCTTATAATAGAGATTTTTCGTGAATACGGATACAACATGGAACTTTTGGAAACCTCTACCCGGTCAGTCATTGATGAAGGTCTTAAAAACGTCCACAATGACACCTGTTATCCTGCTCTGCTTGTTATAGGTCAGTTTATGGACGCTTTAAAAAGCGGAAAGTATGATATTAATAAAACTGCTCTTTTGATTTCACAGACCGGCGGCGGATGCAGAGCGTCAAATTATCTTCATCTTCTTCGCAAATCCCTGTCGGCTGAGTTTCCGCAGGTACCTGTAATATCTTTAAACTTTTCAGGACTTGAAAAAAATCCCGCATTTAAAATTACACCTGTTATAGCTTTAAAGCTTGTTTATGCAGTAATGTACGGAGATATGCTTATGTCACTGTATTATCAGTGCAAGCCGTATGAGATTCACAAGGGAAGTACCGACAGAGTACTCAACAACTGGCAGAGAAAGCTTTCCGTTTTGCTTCGCAAGAATAGATATTTTAATACAAAAAAAATATATAAAAGAATACTTGACGACTTTTCGAACATTAAAAGGACTAAGACTAAAAAGACAAAGGTTGGCATAGTTGGTGAAATCTATGTGAAATATTCGCCTTTGGCTAACAATCACCTTTGCGACTTTCTGATCCGGGAGGATTGTGAACCTAACGTACCAGGACTTTTAGACTTTGTGCTCTATTGTGCGTCCGACGCAATAAACGACTCAAAGCTTTATGATAAAAAGACAAAGAATACTATGCTTTTCGGTATAGGATATGACATTTTTTATAAATTTCAAAAACAGCAGATTCGGATAATGAAAGAGCATGGCGAATTTTCACCTCCCCATGATTTTGAGCACCTCAGACACTATGCTGATAAATACATAAATCAGGGTGTTAAAATGGGAGAGGGATGGCTCATAACCGCTGAAATGGCGGCTTTGGCAGAATCGGGAACAAAAAATATTATCTGTACTCAGCCTTTCGGATGCCTGCCTAATCATATTGTTGCAAAGGGAATGTCAAGAGTTATAAAGAATGCATATCCGGACGCTAACATTGTTGCGATCGACTATGATCCCGGCGCTACAAAAGTTAATCAAGAAAACAGAATTAAGCTTATGCTTGCAAATGCAAAGATATAAATATAATAATGTTTTCTCTTAAACCCATAAAGGATTTGCTGCATAATTAGATATAAATTGTGACAAAATGTATACTGTTTTTCAATTGTATATATTAACCATTTGCATTTGACATAAAGAGATAAAATATGTTAAGGTTATATTAAAGAAATTATCGGAGGGAGCAAAATGATTAAAATATTCAAGACCGGACTATTGAGTTTTTTGTCCTGCGCCGTTTTAACTCAGTCGGCTTTTATAGGCTATTCGACTGAGATTAAGGAAAACTCATATGTGTCTGAAAACAAAAACACTTCTTTTTATTTGAATGATAACAATTCAGACAATTCATCTGCTGAAATTACTGAAAATGACATAAATGATTTTGACGCAAAAAAAGATTATACTGATGGATTGAACATCCTGGAAAGTGCTGAGGTTTCTGATGAATTTGCAAAAAACAATGATCCATTATATAAAAAGTACATGGAGTCACCGGCTATTGCCAAAGTAAGTACAAAAAAATATGGAGTTACTGAGCCTACAACGCCCGCTGCATTAGAAGGTCTGGGAGTTGTTGACGGTATTGACGTTTCAATGTATCAGGCATATTCCACTCCTATTGATTGGAACAAGGTCAAGGCTGCGGGAATATCCTATGCAATTATAAGATGCGGTTACCGTGGTTGGGGAACCGGAGAAATCGTTGCCGATTCATACTTTAAGCAAAACATTGAAGGCGCTTTAGCCGCAGGACTTCAGGTTGGTGTTTACTTTTATACGCAAGCAATAACAGCTACGGAAGCAAGAGAGGAAGCAGACTTTTGCAAAAATGCTGTAAAAGGATACAATATTACACTTCCTATTTACATAGATATTGAATTTGCTGATGCAAAGGGAAGACTTGATTCAAAAAAGCTTTCCAAAGCCTCAAAGACTAACTTATGTAAAGCATTTGCAAACAGAGTTCAAAGCGCAGGATATACAGGCGGAGTTTATGCAAACAAATCATGGCTTGAAACAGAAATTGACGGTAATGCACTTGCAAATAAATACGCAATATGGCTTGCTCATTACACTACTAACACGACCTACGCAGGCGAATTCAGTATGTGGCAGTATTCTTCAAAAGCAACGATCAGCGGAATTAAAGGAAGCGTTGACATAAATAAAAACTATTTGTCCAAGCCTCATAAGGTTACCGGACTTACCGCCAGTGACAGTGCAAAGGATCCCTCAGAGTTCATTTTATCGTGGAATCATGCAGCAGGCGCTTACAAATATCAAGTAAAAGTTTTAGATGAAAGCACCAGCACTTGGGTCTCACTTGGAACAACCAGGTTTAACACCATGACAATAACGGGACTTACAACCAGTAAAGAGAAACAATATAAAGTAAGGGCTTTCAAGCTTATTGGAACTGACAAAATTTACGGTTCTTATTCATCTGCTGTAACCTATTCGGCTCCTCTTAATAAAGCAAGAGGATTTACACAAACTGCGGCGACTACCACATCTGTTTCAATCAAGTGGAATATAGTTCCCGACGCTGCCGGATATTATATAAATATGTATAATCAGCAAAATCAGCAGTGGGAACAGATTAAAACGATTTCAGGCAACAGTAATGTTACCGCAAAAATAACAGGTCTTGACTATTCGACGATCTATAAATTCAGAGTTCAAGGCTATACTGTTGAAGCGGACGGAACAATTACTCCGCTGATAAATTCAGCCGTCCTAAATACCGCTACTTCACCTAAAAAATCAAGCGGACTTAAATATACAAAAATAGGTTCTAAAACGATTAAGCTTACATGGAAAAAACTCGACCGGGTTTCGGGTTATCAGATACTTAAATATAACAGCAGCAAAAAACAATACAGCGTTTGTGCAACTGTTTCAGGTCAAAGCAAAAACACTGCTGCAATTAAGAATCTCAAGTCAGGCACTACATACAAATTTAAAGTTCAGGGATATAAAACGGCAAACAAAACCAAATGGACAGGAACAAGAAGTACTGTTTATAGTATATCCACGACTCCTTCAAAAGTGACAAAATTAAAATATTCATTCAAAGGCAGCAAATGCACCTTATCATGGAAAGCTTGTACGGGAGCCCAAGGCTATCAGATTCAAAAATACAATACTGCAACTAAAAAATGGAAAACCGTTAAAACTATAAAAAGCAAAAAAGGTACCAAATATAAATTTAGCCTGGCTAAGAAAAAATCGGCGAAATTCAGGATTCGTGCATATAAAACCATTAAGAGCAAGAAACGCTACGGATCATTCTCCGCAAACAAAAACATAAAACATAAATAAATTTTACCCCTTGCGCTGCAAGGGGTATTTTTTGCTTTGAAATATAATATTTTAAGAAAACAGCTTTTGACATATTTTTTGTTCAGAGGCTGTTATTATTTTATTAGAATATAAATCGGACAGGCATTATACTTAAAACAGAAAGGAAGATGAACTAAGCCTTGGGACTTAAATTATACGATGAAGTTGAAGAAAAGTCTAAACTCACAGCATATATAAGCGGAGAAATTGATCATCACAGTGCAAAGAGTATAAGAAAAGAAATTGACATAAATATTGAAAAGCTTAATCCAACCAATCTGTATCTTGACTTTTCAAAGGTCGATTTTATGGACAGCTCAGGCATAGGTCTTGTTATGGGAAGATATAAGCTTCAAAGCCAACGAGGAGGAAAGGTTTTTATTCAAAATCCCCCTCCGCTTATAAAAAAAGTTATGCTCGTTGCCGGTATAAATAAGCTTGCTAAAATTGTAAGTATTGACATTCCGCTATCCGAAATGCAAAAAGCAAAGGAAACTGTTCAAAATTCTGACAAGCAAAAAAATGAAACAAAAGAAGTATCAATAGACGTTCATAAAAATGACGCCAATAAAAATAAAGAGCCTGAAAAAGCTTTAGAGGAGGTTGAAGACAATGCCGAAAAAGAAAGCAAAAATACTAAATGAAATAAAGCTTAAATTCCCCAGCCTTTCGGAAAACGAAAGGTTTTCACGTCTTGTTGTATCAGGCTTTGCGTCACAGCTTGATCCTCAGATAGATGAAATTTCGGATATAAAAACGGCGGTTTCAGAAGCAGTGACAAACTCTATTGTTCACGCTTATAAAAATGAAATCGGAAAGATAGAACTTATAGCCAGAATATATGAGGATAACATAATTTACATAAAAATAAAAGATTACGGCTGCGGTATCCCCGATATAAAAAAAGCGATGGAGCCTCTTTTTACAACATCCCCTGAAGAGGAAAGGGCAGGACTTGGATTCGCCGTTATGGAAAGCTTTATGGACAAATTAAAAGTACTTAGCAAGGAGGGTAAAGGAACATCAGTGATCCTTACTAAAAAAATTAAAACTAAGCTTGATTAAAATTAATCGCATACAATTAAAATAATCGCATACATACGAATAGACCAAAAATAATTTTTTACTCAGAAACGGATGTAAATATGATTGGACTTGAGAACAATAAAAAATTCATAGAAGATAATTTGGGTCTTGTTCATCTGTGTGCGAATAAGTTTCGTTCTAAAGGTATAGATTACGACGATCTTTACGGCGCCGGCTGTATGGGACTTTTAAAAGCCGCAAAAGGCTTTGATGAAACAAGAGGAGTTAAATTTTCAACCTATGCTGTTCCTGTTATTCTGGGAGAGATAAAAAGACTTTTTCGTGACGGCGGAACTATAAAGGTTTCAAGAGGCTTAAAGGAGTTATCTATGAAAATAACTCAAATCAGAGAACGCTTTATGCAGACAAAGGGCAGAGAACCCACAATTGAAGAGCTTGCTAATATTGCTGAAATCCCCGAAGAAGATGTTGTTGAAGCTCTTAATGTTTCTATGCCTCCTCTTAGCCTTGCGTCAGGAGGATATGATGACGATTCTTCTTTTGAAATTGATATTCCCGTTTCAGCTCCGGATGAAGAAATAACCAACAGCCTCACTCTGAAACAAATTTTATCTTCTTTGGACAAAAAGGACGCCAAACTTCTTTACCTAAGATATTTTCAGAACAAGACACAAACAGAAACGGCAAAAATACTTGCTATGACACAAGTTCAGGTATCAAGAAGAGAAAAAAAGCTTCTTTTATATATAAGAGAAAAAATGACATAATAAATATCCCCCGGACGAACCGAGGGATATTTATTTATTTTAGTCTATGGCATCCAAACCCTTTTGAATGTCGGCTATAATATCATCAACATTTTCAAGTCCGCAAGAAAATCTAATCATTCCTCCGTTAATTCCTGCTGCTGCAAGCTGCTCGTCAGTCAATTGCCTGTGTGTAGCAGAAGCAGGGTGCAGAACACAGGTCCTTATATCAGCAACGTGGACCTCGTTAGATGCAAGCTTAAGCGCGTCCATAAACTTTATAGCGTTATCTCGTCCGCCCTTGACAACGATTGAAATTACTCCGCTAGAACCCATTGGAACATATTTTTTCGCAAGTTCATAATATTTATCTCCTTCTAATGACGGATAAATTACTTCTTCAATCTTATTCTGCTCCTTAAAGAAATTAGCAATCTTTAACGCGTTTTCACAATACTGCTTCATTCTTACTGCTAAAGTTTCAAGACCCAAATTTAACAGAAAAGATGAATTAGCAGCAGGATAACATCCAAAATCTCTCATAAGCTGCATTCTAGCCTTTACAATAAACGGTGCGAAAGCATAATCCCTTGTATAAACAACTCCATGATAACTCTCGTCGGGCTCAGTAAAGTCAGGGAAGTTTCCATTGGTAAAATCGAACTTACCGCTGTCAACAATAACTCCGCCAACCTGAACTGCATGACCGTCCATATACTTGCTCGTTGAATGAATTACAATATCTGCTCCCCACTCAATGGGACGGCACAAGATAGGCGTTGCAAATGTATTATCAACAATAAGCGGCACTCCGTTTTCATGTGCAATTTTTGCAAATCTTTCAATATCCAAAATAGTGAGCGCGGGATTGGCAATAGTTTCTCCGAACACACACTTAGTATTAGGTTTAAATGCTTTGCGTATCTCATCATCGGAAGCGTCAGGACTTACAAAAATGCACTCTATTCCTAACTTTTTGAGTGTGACAGCAAAAAGATTTATTGTTCCGCCGTAGATCGTTGAAGCCGCAATAAAGCTGTCGCCTGCTGAGCATAAATTCAAAATAGAAATCAGCGACGCCGCCTGACCGCTGGATGTACACATTGCGGCAACGCCGCCCTCAAGTGCTGCAATTTTCTTTTCAACTGCGTCTGTGGTAGGGTTCTCAAACCTTGAATATATAAGACTCAGCGTTGGATCATCAAAAACATCACCTACTGCTTTAGTTGAATCATAAACATATGTAGTGCTTTGAACTATCGGCACTACTCTGGGTTCCCCGTTCTTGGGGTTGTATCCCTCATGCAGACACTTTGTTTCAATTTTCATATTATTAAATTTCCCTTCTTATATATTTATGCTGTTTAATTTTAGTGAAACAATGCAAATAATTAACACAAAAAATCCAAATTCAAATTTCGATCACATAACAAAAAGCTAACCTTTTGAGTTTTAAACATCAATCCCTGAAAAATGGAGATACATACTCTTCCTCTGCTTGTTTTTTCTTGGCAAGTTTTTTCTTTTGCTTGTTTCTTTCATCTATTTTCTTTTTTTGTGCAGGGGTCTTAATTGAAGCCGCGCTTGCAAAAAATGCTATTGCAAAAGCAAACGGTCCTATAACAAGCGCAACGCTTCCCCAACCCGTTGCAACTAACACGATCATAAGAATAGTCAACACCGAACAAACTGCGCCGGCAATTATATAAAATATCTTTTGTTTCGGCATACTAATCACCATATTTTCTTAATTATACGTTTATTTCTACGCTTTCACGTTTAAAATCATTTTCTTCTAAAACAGGCTTAACAAAGCTTTCGATAAACTCCTCGACCTGAGAAATACTTCTTCCTATAAAATTCTCAGGATTCATAATACTGTCCATTTCCTCCTTGGAAATCATAAACATAGGATCATTTAAAATAAGCTCGCACAAATTATTGTCAAGTCCCTCGTCTTTTACTCTTGAACCTGCTTTCATAGAATATTCACGAATTCTCTCGTGGAGCTCCTGACGGTCTCCGCCCTTTTTAACAGCGTCCATCATTATGTTCTCCGTTGCCATAAACGGGAGCTCTGCCATAACTCTTTTTTTAATAATTTTATCATGCACTACAAGTCCGTCTGTTACATTTAACATAATATTAAGCACTGCGTCAATTCCCAAAAATGCCTCAGCAACAGAAATTCTCTTGTTAGCAGAATCATCAAGAGTTCTTTCAAACCACTGTGTTCCCGCCGTAAATGCAGGGTTTAGCATATCTGAAATTATATATCTCGAAAGAGATGTTATTCTCTCGCATCTCATAGGATTTCTCTTATAAGCCATTGCCGACGAGCCTATCTGGTTCTTTTCAAACGGCTCCTCGATCTCTTTAAAACTCTGGAGTATCCTTATATCATTTGAAAACTTCATACAGCTTTGAGCAATTCCTGATAATGTTGATACAATAGCGGAATCGACCTTTCTTGAATATGTCTGTCCCGAAACAGGTACAACCCCGTCAAATCCCATTTCCTCTGCAATCATTTCCTCTAATTTTTTTACCTTGTCGGTATCTCCCTCGAAAAGCTCCATAAACGAAGCCTGTGTGCCGGTTGTTCCCTTTGAACCTAATAGCTTTAGATTACGCAGTCTGAAATCAATTTCCTGCAGATCCATCAAAAGCTCATTGCACCATAGAGTTGCTCGTTTTCCCACTGTTGTGAGCTGTGCAGGCTGAAGATGAGTATAAGCAAGACAGGGCAGTGATTTATACTTGTCAGCAAACTCTGAAAGCTGACCGATCACTCCTACAAGCTTTCTCTTTACAACATTTAGTGCGTCACGCATAACAATAATATCTGTGTTATCTCCGACATAGCAGGATGTAGCCCCCAAATGAATTATTCCCTTTGCGTTCGGACAAGCTTGTCCGTATGTATAAACATGTGCCATAACGTCATGACGAACCAGCTTTTCACGCTCTGCCGCACACTTATAATCTATATTATTAATATTAGCCTCAAGCTCATCAACCTGCTTCTGAGTAACGGGAAGTCCCAGTTTCATCTCTGCTCTTGCAAGAGCAACCCAAAGCCTTCTCCATGTTGTGAACTTTTTATCAGCCGAAAATATATATTGCATTTCATTGCTTGCATATCTCGTACAAAACGGGCTTTCATAGCTATTTGTCATATTATTTAAACCTCACTTTTTAATACTTATTCTTTATTCAGCAGACAAAATGTAATAGTAAACAGGCTGCCCACCGTTTACCAATAAAACCTCTGCGTTCTGATACTTGTTTTGAACCTGTTCTCTTAAAGCTTCTGCGTCCTTATCCGATACATCGATCCCCTGAATAATTGTTATATATGACGTGTCGCCCTTAACCAGCTTTTTGATAAGCTTATAAGCCGCCTTTGCAAGATCCTTTTCAACAAAAGAAAGTTTACCGTTTTCCAAAGCCAATATCTCGTTTTTCTTTATTTTATGACCCTCAAAATCACTGTCACGAGATGCAAATGTTATCTGTCCGGTCGATACACGTTCAAGAGCATGAGTCATTTCAAGTCTGTTTGTTTCAAAGTCAGCCTCATCATCAAACGCAAGCATTGCGCTCATACCCTGTGGGATCGTTCTTGTTTGCAAAACGCAAACCTTTCTGTCCGAAAGCCTTGCAGCCTGTTCAGCCGACATAATTATGTTTTTATTGTTAGGCAAAACAAAAACTATTTCCGACGGACATTTATTAATAGCAGCCAATATATCCTCGGTAGACGGATTCATAGTTTGTCCGCCCCTAACAATGCAGTCAACGCCTACGTCCTCAAAAAGAGCCTCAACGCCATGACCTGCTGCAACAGCTACAAATCCGTATTCCTTTACCGCCTTAACAGGCTTTACGTCCAATGCCTTTGAGTCAATTATGCGCTGTTCGTGCTGCATTTTCATATTCTCAATCTTAGGAAGATTTATTGTGCCGAATTTAAGTGCTCTTTCAATCGCCTTTCCGGGATGATTTGTATGAACGTGAACCTTTATTATATCATCGTCTTCAACAACAACAACACAGTCGCCTATTGTTTCAAGATAAGCCCTCAGCTTTGAGCAATCATCACTTCCGCTTGCCTTCGTAATCAGCATCTCTGTACAATAGGTAAAATTAATTATCTCGTCATAATCCCCTACCGTTGACGAAAATGTGTCAATGGTTACAGCTTTCTTTTCAGCTGGTGAATCTTGTATTTTAACCTCACCGCCTTTAAAAACATCCAGCATAGCTTCAAAAATAATTAAAAGACCTTTACCGCCTGCGTCAACAACCCCTGCCTTTTTCAGTGCGGGAAGCAGATTAGGGGTGTTTTCAAGTGCCTCGCTCGCTGACGCACAGACCTCCTCCCAGAGAGAAACCTCATCCTTTACTGAAACAGACGCTGCCGCTGCCCTTTCACCGGCAAGCCTGGCAACTGTAAGGATAGTCCCTTCAGTAGGCTTCATAATAGATTTATATGCACCTGAAACACCATAGTCAAGAGAAATAACAAAATCTCTTACCGACGCTTCCTTTTTACCGGTGAAGCCTTTTGAAAAGCCCCTGAAAAGCAAAGATAGAATAACACCTGAATTTCCCCTTGCTCCTCTTAGCAATGCAGACGCAGTCTGCTCAGCAACCTCACTTACTGTAACATCATCACGCATTCGTTCCAGAGCAATAAGAGCGTTACCCATTGTCATAGACATATTTGTTCCCGTATCTCCGTCCGGAACCGGGAACACATTAAGCTCATCAACCAATGTTTTTTGATTTGCAATACTGTTCGCACCGCTAATAAAAGCATCCCTTAGTGTTTTACCGTTAATCACTACACCGTCCCCCTTAAGCTAAGATTGCATCTCATCGACAAAAACATTAATTTTCGCAACCCTAACCGCCGATTCGGTTTCTACGGTATACTGTACCTTTTCCATAATGCTTTCTACGACTGTCGAAACGTTTACCCCATAAGAAACAGTAATGTGCAAATCAATAATAAGTTCATTATCTTTAGTTTGGTGAATAATAACTCCGTTTTTAAGGGATTGTCCTTTTTTTAAAAGAGAGCTTATTTTCTGTTTGGGTCCGAATGTATTCATTCCGACAACGCCGAAGCAATTTGTCGCTGTATTGCCAATAAGAGAAACCAGATATTTATTAGAAATATGAATTTCTCCTATATGATTTTCGAATTTGATCACACAGAACAACTCCCTTTACCATAATAGATAAAAAAAGTATACCATATTCCTTGCAAAAATGCAAACTATATTTTTGAGTCGAGGTTTACGTTTATATCAACTCTTTTCAATATTTCCTCCGGATTTTTCTTATATTCCTCATAAATTACATAGTCGTTATGATTCAAAAGAGAATGAATTTCAAAAACATCTGCGGTTTCTTTTTTTAAAGCCTTATCAATTGCCTTTTTACACAATAGTTCAATATGCTCGTCAGCCTTTTTTGCTGCGGCCTTATTTTCCTTATCCGAATAAGTTTTATAAAAATCATATGAAAGAATAAGATTAATGTCCACAACAATTCTATTGTCTTTAATGCTTATATCTGTTTTTTTATTAACACTTGAAGCATTTACAGCAGTATTAGTATTACCGAGTTTCGCATCAACTGTCTGCTCAGCAATGCCGTTATTGATAAAGGACAAGCCTATTATTTCATCTCTTGTCATAACGCCGCCGGGTTTATTATTCTTAATAATTACCGCTCCGTCAATATAAAATGCAGTTACCTCAGCTTCCTCCGAGCCTCCTCCTGAACCTGATTCTTCTCCTCCGCCTGAGCCGCTTTCAGATTTAGAACTACTGTCGGATCCTGAGCCTCCTCCGCTTCCGCTCTCCACTTTTTCATTTTCCGATTTGGTTTTACTGCTGTCGCTCTTGCTCTCTCCGAAACTTTCATCAGCGCTTGAGCTTTCCTTATCATCATATGATTTTTTATTATCCTTTATCTTTTTAATAATAGGCATTACAGTTGTACCGTTTGTATTTTCAATATTATCTATATGCCTGATAAGCTCACACTCTGTACTTGTTCCGTTTTTCTTTGATTCCTCAAAGATTTCTTTAAGCACCTCAGCCGAATAAGTTCCGCTTGTTATTTTTATATTCAGAATTTCCTTAGCCGTTATATCAGTATATGCCACAAATGTCCCCAAGGAAATCCCCTGAGCATTGATAGCATAATCTAATATCGGAGTTATATCTTTAACGCTCTTTCCCAATAAAATCAATTCAGAATGCCCTAAAAAAGCTTTCTTACCCAAATCTGTTTCGCATTGCTCAATAGCCGCCGGTATAGTGTCGGCAATCTGAGATACAGACGCACTGTTAGGCTTAGATGGATCAATAGGAGTATTAGACCCTGAACCCTGCTGAGCGAGCATCTGCAATGTTACTTCAAATTTTCCGTCGCTTGTCATATCAACGCCAAGAGCATGAACGATAATTCTTTGATCGATATCTCTCTTCTGATACTTTCCCGTTGAATTACATGAGCAAAGGCTTAAAATGAAAAACACGCAAACAGTCATAACTAATAGCTTTTTAAAACTGATTTTATTCTGTTTCATTTTCATCACCCTTTCCGAAGCAATAAACAAGAGGAAGTACTACACCCAAAACCAATATCAGAATTGAAAGAACAGCCTTATCAAATATGCCGTAATTCCATTTTGCCTGTAAAACCGCAGCCAAAGACGCAGACAAAGCTGCTACTAATATAATCAGCAAAAACACATTTGATTTAACTCTTTTAAATCCGGTCGAAAGTGCAATCTTGCCTATAAACATAAAAAGTGCAGCTTTAACAAAAGCGATCAAGATCCACGCAGGAAGTAAAAATGCGTCTAATCTTTCAATAATAAAAGTTTCTGCATATGTGCCTAAATCAAAGAACGGGAATTTGCTGATATTCAAATAACTTCCCAAAGTTAGAACACATATCGAAATAATTAAATAAACAAATATAAGTTTCAAAGCTATCGCCCCATATAGGCTTTTGCCTGCCTTCTCTTTTACATACGGATATAATATCGGAAAAAGCAAAAGCTCACTGGATCTCGACATCTCGTAATAAACCTCGTGTGAAATATCATTAATTTTCGGATAAGTGTATATTACGTTAGTAAAGGACATCTTAGTCCAAAGTGCAGCTATAACAATTATAAAAGATAAAACAAAAAATCCGAATGTAATACCTGCGGTTCTTGAAATAGCCTCAATCCCCTGAAATGCTGCATAAAAAGCTAATAGAGCAATTGCACTTATTATAATCCAAGTCGGCAGAAAGTCAGGAAAGGTCACATACATAAAATATCCGAAATATCTGAATAGACGATTAACGACCAAAACTGCGGAAAATGCAAATGCAACACAAATCAATATTCCTAAAAGCTTTGATTTTTCATATGCAACCTGACATATATTTTTATCCGGATACTTTTTATACAGTATGATCACAGGTATAACAGCCAGACACTCAAGCGCAGTTGCAATTGAGAATCCTATTACCTGACTGGTCACATCGTTATAAAAGAACGGTATAAATGTCATTGCATAAAAAATTCTTGATATAAAAAGAATTACCATCATTTGTCCGAAAGATATTTTTCTCATATATAATTTTGCTCCTTTAAGAAAAATCCGTAATTTTATGAATTAACAATGATTCTGTCATAAATGCCCTTGCAAGGTCTTTATGATCAGTCAATATTTATTAATCAAATAACTTTTTTGCTCCGTTCAGATCCTCAACAACTGTTTTTGACCTTCCCAGCTTTAAAAAGCTAGGTCTTGTAAGAACATCCCTCATAGCCCTAAAGGTGAACGGCGAAATCGGAGCGTTATAAGGAACTCCATAGTTTTCAAGGGCAGAAATATTGACCAATAAAAATGCAAAGCAAATTGTTATTCCGAAAAGACCGCCAAAGCCTCCTGCTATGATAAATAACATTCTGAAAACTGATGTCTGAGGATTCAGATTAGGAATAACGAATGACGCCGTCGCAGTAAGCCCTATTATAATCAGCAACGGAGCAGATACCAAACTGCTTGAAACAGCAGCGTCTCCGATAATTAAAGCTCCAACAATAGACACAGCACCGCCTATTGCTTTCGGAAGTCTTATTCCCGCTTCTCTCATCAGCTCATACATTATAGTTATAATAAATGCTTCAAAAAAAAACGAATACGGTGTTACCTCTTCACTTGCCGCAAGATTCATTAAGAATTTATGAGTAAGGATTTCCGGATGATTTGTAGCTATGGCAACGCACAGTCCCGGAAGTGCAATAGCAAGAAAAAACGCAATATACTTTATCCACCTGATATAAGTTGTATAATAAGGTTTATTTACATAATCGTCAATCGTCTGAAAATTCTCAATAAACAGAGACGGACATATTAATGCAAGCGGAACACCGTCAACCATTATGCCTACCCTGCCCTCATTAAGCTTGGCACAAAAAGCGTCAGGTCTGTCGGTTGAAAGAACATTTGAAAACAGACTTTTATGCTTTCCCTCCAAAAACGGCTCGACATATCCGGTTGTTATAATAGTATCAAGATCAATTTTATTAAGATTTTCTTTAACTTTATCAATAACACCTTGAGGAGCTTTATCGGTAATATACGCAACGCACACGTCGGTTTTGCTGTCACTTCCTATCTGCTGCATATCAAATCTTAGCTTTGGTGTTTTAAGTCTTCTGCGAACGAGTGATATATTAGTTCTTATTGTATCGATAAATCCCTCATGAGAACCGTTTAGATTTCCGTCGCTCGTAGGCTCCTCTATTGAACGCTTATCAAAGCCTTGTATTCCGAATGCAACGCACTTGTCGCAGCCGTCAATAAATACAACCGCAAATCCTGAAAAAAGAGTTAGAAAAACCTCTCCGTAAGTTGTGAGAATTTTTCTCTCGGCAGAAAGAAGACTTTGTTTAGTCAAAAACTTAAACACATCATCTTCCGTGGCGTAACCCTTAACATCAAACTCCATAAGCGGTCTGAAAACAAGGTCTGCCATTGAAGACGTCGAAGCCATCCCCTCAATAGAAACAACCGCGCATTTGTGTTCTGAAATTTCAACTTCCATAATGTTAAGATCCATTGTTTTACCCGAAATTATTTTCAAATCAAGAAGCGTCTGTTTCAGACTTTTTGAAATAAGAGCCGTTTCATAATTATTTTCATTTACTTTTACTTCTGTTTTCTTTTCCAAAACTTTTTCTCCTTTAATTATTTAAGATTTTATATACGTAATATTCACTAGTTAATATTAGTGTATTTTCAAAATTTATACGTTATTTTCTTATTAAAAAATTACAATATCAATTTAATGTGTATTATTTATCTGTTTTGGAAAAGTTATTTATATGTATATTAATTTTGTGAAAGGACGTGCTGTAATTTGCTTATAGTTTTTTTCAGAGCCATAATTCTTTATGCGCTTGTAATCTTTTCAATACGCCTTATGGGAAAACGTCAGATAGGAGAGCTTCAGCCGTCAGAGCTTGTAATAACTATTCTCTTGTCAAACATAGCCACTCTTCCGATAGAGGATACCACCATACCAATGGCAACCGGAATTATTCCCATGCTCACACTTGTCAGTCTTGACGTAATAATGTCAACCCTGACTCTGCGTTCGAGAAAGCTAAGACAAATGGTATCAGGAAGTCCTAAAGTAATAATCTCAAACGGAGTAATAGATCAAAAGCAGATGAAAAAGCTTCGATATTCTGTTGATGACTTAATGGAAAGCCTTCACGATTACAATATTTTTGACATAAACGAAGTTCAGTATGCAATTGTCGAAACAACAGGAAAAATAAGCGTTATGCAGAAGAATGATTACAGTCCGCTTTCACCGTCGGACATAGAACTTTACAGCAAATCAAAAAATCCGCCGCAAATACTTATTGACGACGGAGTTATTATGCATGGAGCCGTAGAATTTTTAGGATTGGATATGAAGTTTATCCATGAAATACTTTCAAAAAACAATGTTGAAGCGTCAGGGGTATTTCTTATGTCGTGTGACGAAGATAAAAACTATAAGCTTATTAAAAAGGAGGATCTGAATTGAAGAGACTTATCCTTTGCATTACCATACTACTAATAATAATTTCAGGCTCTGTTACATCCTTATACTTAATAAAAAATAAAAATGAACAGCTAATAGAAACACTTAACAGCATAACAGAGTATGCTGAGGACAAAAAAACCGACCAAGCTCTTGAAAAAATCGAAGAGTTCAGCCGATCCTGGAAAAAATATTATATTTGTGTTTCATTCCTTGTAGAAAGTTCCTGCTTAGAGGACATTTCATCCTCATGTGCAAAACTTAAAGCACTTTTATTGAAAGACAGTGAAGAATTGTATTCTGAATGTGAAACCATAAAATACGGAATTACACTTGTTTATAATAATGAATTCCCGTATCTTCACAGTATTTTCTGATAATTCAAGCTAACTTATCTCAGCAATAATTTTAACAAAGCTGTCTAAATCATTGAAATCCTTATACACAGATGCAAACCTAACATATGCAACGTGATCAAGCTTTTTAAGTCCTGCCAATACCTTATCTCCTATTTCGCTTGTTGTCGTTTCAGTCTGCATAGCGTTTGCATAAGTGTTTTCTATCTCATCAACCAAAGAATTTACATCTTCAACGCTTACAGGACGTTTTTTAATCGCATTGCCGATAGCTTTTATTATTTTTTCCTTTTCAAAGGGCTCAAAGCTTCCATCCTTTTTATAAACCATAATGGTCGGTTTTTCAACAACTTCATAAGTAGTAAATCTCCTGCCGCAATTAGTACATTCACGACGTCGTCTCTTTTTTTCATCACTCGGGCGTGAATCGATCACCTTTGTGTCCTCATAATTACAAAACGGACATCTCATAGTTAGCTCTCCTTATCACTATATTTATAGTTATTATATCATATATAGTGGTTAATTGCAAGCGTTAATACCAAATATACTAAAATACTGTTTATTGGACTTTATTATATAATTTAAGAAGACTATGTACTTATTAACGGCTTTGTTTTTTAGAAATCAACTTAATTCTGCTAAATTTATTTGTCGATCAGACGTCTCTTTTAGGAAATTATAAAATCCTCAGTTACATCTTTTAATATCTTAGGGGTGATTTCCAACTCTACAACCTTTTTAAATAAAATTATTGCTTTGTCATATTGGGTTGTAATATCCAAAATCTCTGATTTATTCTCCTCTCCAAAGCTTTCTTCTGATGATAGACTTTCAATTTTTATGCCGTAAGTCAATATATTTTTGCCATCAAACTGAATTTCGCTTTCGATAAGGCTATACCGGGTTGAATTATCCTTTGAATTCTGTTCTTCCAATACTTTTCCCATTTTTAAACGCTCCTTTAATTTAATTTATTTTGCCCTTGCAGAATAAAATTTAAAGCCGTTAAATGCAATGTATGACTTCTTTCCCTCATTATACAACATATTTCGACAATTTTATAAAAAACATTTCGACATAATTCGACAATTCAAACGGAGTGCCTGTTCAATCTTGACTTTTTGACTTATATACTATATAATATTAGCTTGATAAGTTATATAATTTGAATTTTTATGTAAGGAGTTTTAACTATGGCAATGAAGAATTTATCTGTATCAAAAGAAGGATATAAAAAGTTAGAAGAAGATTTAGAATACCTTGTAACAGTCAGAAGAAGCGAGGTCGCTGCTAAGCTTAAAGAGGCGCGCTCATTTGGAGACCTTTCGGAAAATGCCGAATATGACGAGGCAAAGAACGAACAGGGTATACTAGAGGCTAGAATTACAGAGCTGGAACAGATGATTGCCAATGCAGTTATTGTAGATGATGACAATATATCTTTAGAGGAAGTATCGATCGGCTCTAAAATTAAAATTGAAGATTTGGAACTTAAAACAACAGAAACCCTGCAAATAGTAGGTTCAACCGAATCTGACCCTGACAACGGAAAGATTTCTGACGATTCGCCTATCGGAAAAGCTGCTTTAAAGAAAAAGGTAGGGGAAATCTTTGAAGTTGAAGCACCGGTAGGACTTTTGAAATTCAAAATTTTAGAGATAAGCAAATAATTATTTCAAGACAACGAATAAAAAGGAGCATAAATATAAATGAGTGACGAAATTAAGACTGAGGCTTCTCTTGAAGAAGAAATTTCTCAAGAGGAAATAAACGGACTAAAGCAAATCAGAATTGACAAGCTGAACGAATTAAAGTCAAAGGGCGAAAACCCATATGAAATAACGAGCTACGACGTAACCATAAAAAATGCCGACGCTAAAGCTGAATATGAAAAGACCGAATCTGAAATCATAGCAAAAGCGGGCGATGATGAAGACGCTAAAAACGCTGCTCTTGAAAAGCTAAAAGAAAAGACCGTACGCATAGCAGGAAGAATCGTAAGTTGGCGCGATATGGGAAAAGCAAACTTCATAGACGTTCGCGACGGTAGCGACAGAATTCAGGTTTATGTAAGAATGAACGATATAGGTGAAGATACCTTTGCCGAGTTCAAGAAGTGGGATATAGGTGATATTGTCGGAATAGAGGGCTTTGTTTTCAGAACAAGGCGTGGCGAAGTTTCAATTCACGCAAAAGAAATCAAGCTTTTATCAAAATCTTTGCTTCCTCTGCCCGAGAAATGGCACGGTCTTAAAGACAGAGATCAGAGATACCGTCAGAGATACGTTGATCTTATCTGCAACCCTGACGTTAAGGACACCTTTATAAAAAGAAGTCTTATCTTAAAGGAAATAAGAAACTATCTTGACGAGCGCGGTTACCTTGAGGTCGATACGCCTGTTCTCCACACTCTTGAAATAGGTGCAGCAGCACGTCCGTTTGTCACTCACCACAACGCTCTAAACCTAGATATGTATCTTCGTATCGAGACCGAGCTTTATCTGAAAAGACTTATTGTCGGCGGATTTGACAAGGTTTATGAGGTCGGCAGAATTTTCAGAAACGAGGGTATGGACACATCTCACAACCCAGAGTTTACCACAATAGAAATGTATCAGGCTTACACAGACTATCACGGTATGATGGACTTAATAGAAGATATGTACGTCACTATCACAAAAAAGGTCTGCGGAAGTGATGTTATAACCTATCAGGGAACGGAAATCAACATGGCTGCTCCGTGGGAGCGACTAACTATGGTCGAGGCTGTAAAGAAATACGCAGGGGTTGATTACAACGATTGGGCGACCGATGAAGACGCAAGGGCTTGCGCTAAGGAAAAAGGCGTAGAAGTTGACGAGGGCGACAAGGCTACGAAAGGTCATGTTCTTATTGCTTTCTTTGACGCTTTTGTTGAAGACAAGCTGATTCAGCCTACGATTATTTACGATTACCCTGTTGAGAACTCACCGCTTGCAAAGAGAAAGCCGTCAAACCCTGCATTCACAGAGAGATTTGAATATTTTATCTACTGCAGGGAAATGGGCAATGCATTCTCTGAGCTTAACGACCCTATCGACCAAAAGGAAAGATTTGTCCGTCAGGTTGAAGCAAAGCGTGCTCAGGGCGCAAACGCCGAAGTAGACGAGGACTTCATAACAGCACTTGAATACGGTATGCCGCCAACAGGCGGACTGGGCTTCGGTCTTGACAGATTGGTTATGCTGCTTACCGATTCGGGTTCAATCAGAGACGTATTATTGTTCCCCACAATGAAGCCATTGGGGAAGTAGACCACAATATATAGTGTTGCAAGACCATCAAATGCACATTATATTGTGAAATTTAAGAAAAGTCAAAAAATTTTTACCACAATTTTACCACATTTGAAAGAGCAACTAAAGCTATTCAAACACTACTGCTTAACCGGCAGTAGTGTTTTTGTTTTACCAAATAGATAAAAATAAGCCTACTATCAATGAGCAATAGTAGATTTATCTTTGTTTGTGTGTCGCTACTTAGTATACAAATAGAAAGGTCTATTGTGTATCAATAGAGTTGACATCATAATATAAACATGCTATACTAATTAATAATATATTAAAATGTCTTTTTATGCTCGAAAAATGTATGTTTGATGGCATTAATATATTGTTCTGAATTTGGCAAGGAATAATGATATTTTTTAGTTTGTTAAAGAAAGGAAATTAAAATATGAAAAACGTCAGTAAGACAATATATATCATTGTTACTATTATTACAACGCTTTTATTATTAACGAGTTGTCAAAGTAACAATAGTGAAATTGAAGCTTTGAAAAAAGAGAATGAGCAGTTAAAACAACAAATTGAGAAACTAACTAAAGAAGAACCAACAAAAGAATCTGATATGGCATTCGAAAAAACAGACGCTTCCGAATTTAATGTTAAATTTGAAGATGACGGTAAACCGATGACATTTGGAAATTCTGAACACATAGCGGAAATAAAAAATGCGTCTGTCATTTATTCTCCAAATCTAAATGAATATTTATTAAAGATTGATTTCCACTATACGAACAAAAGTAATGATTCTGATAATTTTATAAATGACTTATATTGTAATGTAAAAGCCTATCAAAATGGAATAGAATTAGATACTCCGGGTATCACGTCAGAAAAAGATATATATGATACAAATAATGCGTATAAGAATATTAAAGAAGCAGAGATTGATGCCCAGTTAGCATTTGTATTAAACAACACAAACTCAGATATTGAATTAGAATTAGGAAACGATTATGATAGTTTCTTAATTACTAAAAAAATTGTAATTTCTGAGAAGTAATTGTATTAACAATATTATACTGGAGTGATAGTGAAAATATAAATAATACAAATGTCAATGAAGTAGCTATTGTTGATAACAATTTGTGATTTCCGTAAAAATATAAAACATATTTAGAAAAAGTTTAATTTGATATCATCAAATTCAAGCCGTGTAGCTCTATGCTATGCGGCTTTTTTCATATACAAAAAAATAACAATAAAAGGAGCATTTTATTTATGCCAACAAAAAAGAAAGATACAATTCGTTCTAATAACGGCTCTGAAAAGAGTATCCTATCAGCTTTAAAAGATATAACACATTCTGATGCAGAATCCTACTTTATTATTTGGAAGTATGCACCGGAACTTTTACCAAACAACGAGAATATAAAAACTTTTCAGGACTTGAAAGATAACTACAAGAATTTTGACACACGCACAGAACAGAGCTTTGAAAAGGCATTGTTTAAAGAAGATGTGCAAGCCGGTGTCAGATACTTAATGAAGCGTTTGGACGGTAAGCGTGATATAGATTTGCTGAACAAGTATTATACCTTTGCTATGGATGGAGATGTTCAGGCTTTAAAGGCTTATATGGATTTCAAAAAGAATTTCTTTGCCGACAATGAGACTGATGAACTGAAGGAAATTTTGAATAGTGCAAACGCAAGTGTTAATGATGATGATATAGATGATTTTCAGATGGAATTCTGATAGGCGGTGATTATATGACAAATCAAGAAAAATTACGTCGCATACTTGCTGATCCTATTCTATGGATTGAAACATTCGTAAACATCGTGGACAAAAAAGGTAAACTTGTCCCATTTAAATTTAATCCGCAACAGAAATATATTATGCGTAACAAAAACAAATTTAATATTTGCTTGAAGTCAAGGCAGCTTGGTATTACATCGGTTGCTTTGGCTTTTTCTTTATATATGGCAATCACTAAACCAAATTCAACTTGCATGATAATGTCCTATTCACTTGACTCTGCAAACAACATTTTTGAGAAGCTAAAGCAGATGTATAATGATTTGCCGGATTGTGTACGTCTTGAAACGATAGCTAACAACAGAAAAGAATTGAAATTCGTAAACCATAGCAGAATTATTGTTTGTACTTGCGGCAGTAAGGATAATGCCCGTGGTGCAACTTTAAATTTTGTACATCTTTCAGAGGTGGCTTTCATGAATGAGTATTTAGATAAACAATTGACTGCCATAGAACAAGCCCTTGTTCCTGATGGTTGCATAATACTTGAATCAACGGCAAATGGCTTAAATCGCTTTTCTGAATTGTGGAACAAATCTGTTTCAGGTGAAACCCCATTGTGGAAACCATTTTTCTTTTCGTGGGTGCAAGATAAAAGAATGTTTGCAGATGAGTATAAAGAATATCGAAAACGATACAAAAACATCTATGGCTCATATCTTACAAAAGATGAACTTGACGAAAATGAAATTGCCCTTATGAACAAAGGAGCGTCACTTGACCAACTGATGTGGAGAAGGTTAAAAGTATCTAATACAAGCGAGGAAAAGTTCTGTCAGGAGTTTCCTTCTAATCCCATAGAGGCTTTTATATCAACTGGCTCTGGTATCTTTAATTCGGCTATCATTCAGGAGAGATTAAACAGCTTGCGTAATACACCTATTCTAAGACTTCCAGTAAGCGGAATTGATCCCATAATTAAAAAATACAACAAGTATTTAACCATATGGAAGTTGCCGGTCAGCGGTAAAAGATATTATATCGGAGTTGATACGGGTGAAGGACTTGGCGGCAGTAATGACTATTCCGTTATATCTATAATTGATGGTGACGGATTCCAATGTGCTGAATGGCGAAGCAATAAAGTTAAACCTTATGAGTTTGCGGAGTTAGTTTTTCAAATAGCGATGTGGTATAACAAAGGCTTGCTTATTATCGAAAAAGCATCCGCCGGCCATACTTTAGTTGATAAGGTAAGACACGATTATCATTACGTTAATATGTTTAAATACAAAGCTTATGACCAAAAGAGAGGAAAGGCACAACGAAAAATAGGTTGGGAAACCACATCAAAAAGTAAACCCATGATGATTTCTGATATGCAAGAGATGTTTGAGACAGGACAATGTTTAGTCAACTCCAAAAACCTATTGCAAGAAATGAAACTATTTGAATTGGTCGATGGCAGCATGAAAGCTGTAAGCGGACATGATGATACGGTTATGGCATTTGCCATGGCATTACAAGGTTTGAAATCAGGACAGTATTATTTTCCTATTGGGAAGTGATACTGCTTTTTTAAATCCCATTTTAACTTTTAAGAAAGGAACATTTTTATGATAAATAATAAGAAGACGGTTGCTTATAATAATGAGCCTGGATTGACTTGGTTTAAAAATCAAATCGGTTCATCTGAACACACTTATAGACAATCCAAAGTTAATATGATTCAGCGACATTTGCTAAGGGAACACAATGTAAATCAAAGATTGCAGCGGACATACAATTTTAAGGGAAAGGCTTTTACCCCTGCTGCTATTATCTTACAAGGAATTAAAACGGTTATTAATTTCCATACAGCTTATCTTGTCGGAAACCCAGTTAGTATTACCGGAACTCCTAAAGCAGTTGAACAGATGAATAACTGCTATCGAAAAGGTATTTATTCAAAAATAGACTGGCAGATTCTTAATGACCTTATAACTTATGGCAACGCATTTGAGTATGTTTATCTTGATAACAATGGCATTATTCGCTCAAAGATTTTCCGCAACAGAGATAGTTACCCCATTTATGACGATAATCTTAACTATAGATATTTCGTAGAACATTGGAAGAGCAAACCAAAAGGAGAGGAGCATTTCGTCATTTACTATCCAACCCATATTGACACATATGTTAATAACAGACTTGTTTCCAGCATAGAGAATTATACTGGATTGCCAATTCATTATGTTACAATGGATAAAGCAGAATATGACCAATTTGGTGATTCTATTGTGCTTGATTTAATCCCCATTCAGGACAAGATTGAAGGACTTTTGAGCAAATTGGATGATGCAATCACTACGTTGTCGCTTAATCCCGTCGGTGTAATTACCGGAGCTAAAATGACAGAAACCGATATGGTAGACTCCAATGTTGCCGGTGCTGTACTTAATCTTGAAGAAGGAAACACGTTTGATTATGCAAATGCCAATATGGATTACTACAGCATAAAGTATGAGTTTGACCAACTCTATCAGCAATTCAATCTAGTTGCAGCTATTCCTTCTTCCATTCTTGGACAGAATAACATTGCTAATGTATCTGAGAACTCTATGAGTATGGTTTACCAACTCACAGAAAACAGAGGAAAACAAAATATGAATTCGCTTATTGAAGGATTTCGCCAGAGATGGGAATACATTCGCAAACTTATGGAATTGACAAATAACCCCATTTCTGATGATGACTTTGAAAGTCTGAATGTTTCATTTAATATCAGCAAACCGATTGATACAAAGCAGAATATGGAGAATATGAAGATGCAGTATGACATGGGTGCATTATCCAAAAGAACTATCATGGAATTATCCCCATACACAACTGATAGTGCACAGGAACTACAGCGACTTGCGGATGAAGGAAAAAGTATTTGTGATACTTCTGATACCTAATTTTGTAATATATATATAACTGGAGGTGGTTTTATGAATATTGTAGGATACATAATAGGCTTAGTTAGTGGTTTTTTGATCGGTTTGAAAATTCTCCCCTTTGCAGATAAAAATAAATATTAAAATCGTTTCTATGGTGGTTATCTGTTCTTTTGGTATTATTTGAGAGAATGTTGAATAATTGAGGGTTTTACTTGTGATAACTATGTATATTTGTTATGCTGGAAGACAGGAACACAAAAATTTTTCTAATATCCCATATTTTATTTTTATGGAGTTGGTTTTCATTCCAGATTTTTCAGAATGCTAATATAAAAAACATCCCCATTTTGTTTATCTTGTATAATGGTTTTCTTTCAGAAATTTTTGACAGAGATATAACAGAAAATTATCCCCATTTAAAGTATAAAAAAATAGCAAGTCGAAAATAAACACGACTTGCTAATCCGTTGTACTTCTTTAATATCTTACGACATTTTTTATTTACTTACGATGCGACTTTAACACTTT
Source organism: uncultured Clostridia bacterium (assembly GCA_947584375.1). Lineage (GTDB taxonomy): Bacteria > Bacillota > Clostridia > Oscillospirales > Ruminococcaceae > UMGS1601. The sequence goes on from CANPWL010000006.1 coordinate 92,244, forward strand.
TCTTGCTTCTCGTTTTGACTTGCCTATTGATTGCTTTAAAATAGTTTCTAACTCTTCTTTACTGTATGCTTTTGAATTGGTGTTACAAGTTGTATTAATACTAATAACTCCCCAAGCTCCCAAAATTCCAAGTAAAATTAATACTGGCATAAATTAAAACATCCTCTCATTTATTTTTTTATTATATCACAAAATTGTGCCTTTGTTAAGTTCTTTTTTCAGTATTGGCATTTTTATCAACTTCTTTTTTAATCTCATATAATCAAAAGAATGTGAGAGAATCTACGGCATCAATTTGTTCTTGCTTGCTTGAACTAATGTAGTATTTCGTGGTTAGTTCCGTGCTGCTATGTCCTGCGATTGCAGAAATAGTTTTCAAGTCAACATCAGGATTTTTTGCCATTGCAGTAAGGCATTGATGACGGAGCATATGAGGATATACATTCTTTCCAATTGCCTTTGTGCCTAACTTGTTGACAATTTTATATATTGCACTTCTTGTTAATGCACCACGCTGACCAATGAAAACTTTCTTAGATTTAGTATCAGCAGGACGAGAATTTTCTAAATAATTCTGTAATGCGTTCCTTGCATCCTTATTCAGCGGAATTTCCCGATATTTATTGCCTTTACCGCTACGGATGATCATTGTTCCTTTGCGTTCTGTTATTTCAATGTCAGTTAATTCTAGATTGCAAAGTTCTGATTCTCTTATACCGGTATTCAATATCAGCTGCACAATAGCAATGTTCAAAAGGTTTTCAGTGTTTATAGTATAGCGGAGGTATTTATATAATTCGTTCTTCTCCAAAACTTCAACGTCCGGTTCTACTGTTCCTTTTTTTTGCTGTACTTTGATAGGTTGCATATTCTCGGTATCCGCCAGATAGTCGGCAAACTTTTGTAATGCTGTTAGTTTTGCTTTAATGCTATTCAATGATTGCTTTTTAATATCAGTTAGATACCTAGTATATTCAATAACATCCATTTCAGTTATTTTTCCATTGAAACGCTCATTGATAATACTTTCAAGCCATTCACAAAATAATTCCGCATTTCGTGTATATGTAGCTATAGTATTCCGACTTTTGCCCGATTCGGTCATATTTTGCTGGAACTTCTCAACATAGTAATTCATTATAAGCCTCCTTTGATTGTTTGTTTTCATCTTATTTAAATATTGTACTGTAAATATAATAGAACATATTTGTACATTTCACAACTGGCTACATATTATTAAATATGTTGCCAGTTTAAATATTTTTTGACCGTTTCGACAGTGTTTCGGTTTGATTATCTCTTGAAAAACTGGCAACATATTTATAAAAAGTCTTGCAACCGTACAAAACTCTTGTTTTTATTCCTCTTCCCAAGGCAAAGGAATATGATCTTCGAGTTCTTCGTTTTGATGTCGTTCTTTTTGCATTTGTATTAATTCTTCAATGGTCGTTGGCTTCTTAACTTGTTGATTGGGTTGTTCATCTTGAATATGCTTTACCTTCGGATTTTTTTCGTTATCTCTTGTTATTGCCTCATCAATAGCACGATTTATAAAGCTATTCATACTTTCGCTTTGTCCTTCAGCATGGCTTTTTATATGGTTTTTCTTACCTTTTGCAACCATTAAATTAATCCTATCATATTTTTTTTTATTAAAATCATTATTATATTTTATTAGTTTTTCAGTTTTTTTGTATGCCATTTTACATCCTCCATTATTCAATATAATGTAATATGTATCACTGATCATTTAAATATTACTTGCATAAGCATTATTAATATTGCTCAATGTGATAATTACAATGTAACTACATAATCAACACGCATTAATTATACTACTAATTATCACATTGTACAATGTGCAAATGTAACAAAAAAATCAATATAACATTGTGCAATGTTACTATTGCATTACATTACTCAATGTGATACAATAAAACCATAGAGAAAAAACGCCGCCCGACTAGCGACCAACTAACACGGACGGCGGCAACCTCTACAAACCTATAAAAGGCGGCTGCGGTTACATTATACCACATCTCGCCGAAAAATGAAAGGCGGTAAAATATATGTTAAAAATCTTTTTAACAAATCTAGGCAAGTACAATGAAGGTCATCTAATTGGCGAGTGGGTATCATTACCAATTGATAATGGCAAACTGGAAGAAGTCAAAAAGCGGATCGGAATCAATAAACATTATGAGGAAATGTTTATTACTGATTATGAATGCGACATTGACGGAGTAAAAGTCAACGAGTTTGACAACATTGAAGAACTTAATGAAATGGCTGAAGTATTGGAAGAACTGGATGAAACCGATAAAGAAATAATTGGGGCAATAATGTCCAGGGGTTATTCAATTAATGAAGCGATCGATAAAAAAGACGATGTGATAATATTTGACGATTGTAACAATATGGAAGCCGTAGCGATGCAGTATTGCGAAGAATGCGAAATACTAGACGAAATGCCGAAACATTTACAAAGCTATTTTGATTTTGCGGCTTATGGGCGTGACTTGGAAATAGAAGGAACATTCATTTTTACGGACAAAGGAAATTGTATTGAAATTTTGTAATTTTTAAAAATGCAGAGTAACGGCGGCAAATCCGCTGCCGGTAATGCAGCCGAAGGCGGTTACAAGCCCGCTGCTAAAAATTTAAACTCTGCTGACCTATCGGCAAAACGGGGAGAAAAGGAGAATAAAAAATGAAATCTAAAACAAAAAAAGCGGCGTACACCGTAACCACGAAAAAAACGAAATGCAACGGCAAAAAATTCAAAGGCTTTATTTACACGGTGGAAATCACGGATGGAAAGCACAAAGCAAGTTTTGAGAACGGCGGTGAATCGTCAATCAGTCTTGAAAACTTCATCGGCGGCGAAAATATGCACGGTTCAAGGTTTTATTTGAACAAGGAAAACGGCGTATTATGGCAGCTTGAAAGGTTTGACAAGAAGGATAACAACGGCGAACAAGCAGCGTTAATGATGGAGTTTATCAAAAGCGTTTTACATATCGGCGTTAAATATGCCGATGGCGTATTGACTTACACAGCGTAACAAACAATAAACAAATACAGAAGGGCAAGCGGCTTTAATGCCGCTTGTTTTTCTTTATATAAATTACTTGTTCAACGGCAAAAAGCAATAATAAAATTATTTTGTTATAATTTACGACGAAAAAAATCAAAAGGATGTAAAAAATATGTATAGCTCTGTAACGCTCTGTGATGCTCTGTAAGGCATTTTTATTTTGGTAGTATAAATCCATTACTAAACATCAAAGGTGGCTATAGAGCGTCATAGGAGCTCTGACAGCCCCCATTTTTTAAGCTTGTCCCTTATGAAACATACTTTTTTTCCACTGAAAAATTTTAAGGAGGTCAAAATGACAAATTTAGATAGGCTCAAAATCGAATTGAGCGAAAAAGAATATTTCAAAAATTCCGATGAAATTTATTCGGAAATTCTCAAAGAAAACGGTCTTGACCCGTTTGACACATATGCAAAAGCAAATGACCAAATCGATATGCTTGAATCGATCTATACAGTTCTTCAAATGCTAGCAAATAATATTGAACTTTATGTTAAAATTGAAACTGAGTTCACAAATACAAGTGCAGCATTTCAATATTTGCAGAAGCGATTAAAGGATTTAAGAGGAGAAATTGACAGAATAAAACTTATTACTCATTATGAAGATGGGTCTGGCAACCAGAGCAATCTGGTTAGCTATATGTTTTATAATAAGCAAGGAGGCAACGAGTAATGCACAAATCAATCCTCAATAACATCTTTGAAACAACTATGAAAAGGGAGCATCATACCGCCACAACCTTTACAACCGGCGAGGAATTTGAATGTTTCTTTCGCCAAAGCAACGATAATCTGAATAAGCATGATACGATGGTTATGTACTATCGCGTAAATGCCCCTATACAAGCTGGTACTTTAATCAGCTATGGAGGCTATACGTTTCTTGCACTTAATAAAGAAACCACCGAAAACACGGTTTATCATAAATCTGCGCTTATCAGGACAAACGGCACAATTAACACGCATAACCTTTCGGTTGTTAATTTACCATTTTATAGCGACGGTATAAACAACAATAACGCTACTAACAGTACGCACTTATCAATCATAGACGGCGATGCGGAACTCTTGACCGAAGATAACTCTTTATCGAGAAAACTCAAAATAAATGACTTACTCAATGTTTGGAAACGAACATTGAAAATAACAAACTTATTCTACATTGACAATATTTGTCACATTATCGTTAAAATAAACAGTGATATTACGCCTAACGTTGGTTATAAAGCCGTTCTATCAGCTTTATCCAGCTTGCATGTTAAGCCAGGCGATACCGATAAAATTACTAGTATTATGTATATCAACGATGCCAAAGTCGAAGATGCGACAATATTATATGAATCGTCTAATGAACAAGTCGCAACCATTGATAAGAATGGCAATATTGAATATCTTACAGATGGAATGGTCTTCTTCATCGCTACATGGACAGAGCAAGGCATATCAGCTAAAACAGATACCGTTACAGTTACGGCAGAACAAACGGACGACAATGTTACAATCTATATGGATTCAATCTCAGAAATTTACAATGGACTCGAAAGCGACTTTAGTTGCTACGCGGTTAAAAACGGCTTGAGAGATGACAATATTGCTGTCTCAATTAGAGTCGAAAATTTGTCAGGTTCAATCAATCAAGAAGCATACATAAAACTTATCAAAATCAGCAAACTGTCCAACGGGAAATATCAGATTTTTGTAGATAATTCCAATATGGTTTATAGAACATTTGACCTAATTGCTACTACTGAAGGACATGATGCAGAAACAAGACAAACCATTAAAGTTAAATCATTTTTATAATATCATATAAGGGAAAAACAAAAATGCAGAACTTGTTTGCATATTTTGTTTAAGATTATTTTAAAAAACTATATGAGAAATACTAAATAAACCATAAGCATACTTGCGTTGGTTTATTTGACTGTCTGTCAAGACATTTACATAATCATGAAAATATAAGAGATATTACAAAATCATTTAAATAATACCCCCCTATTTTCTATATATACTTTTATAGAGAATAGGGGGGGATGACAAAGAAAATTTATTTTTCTGCGTCAGTAACATAAGTTTCTTATTTATCTTCGATCAACTTTGTCTTTGCCAATCATAGATTGTCAAATCCAAAATCATAATGTCGTCGTACAATATTTATATT
>CANPWL010000007.1 GCA_947584375.1 uncultured Clostridia bacterium
CTTGAGGAGGCTATTGACAAGCTTTGCTTAAAGCTGAAAAACAGACATATTAAAAGGCTTCAAAAGGGAACTTGTACAATTGAGCTGGGCTTTATTTTTACAGACCTTTTGACGAACTTAGAACGTGTATCAGATCATTGTTCTAACATTGCGTTTTCAATCAAGCAGGAAGAGGACGAATCATTTGAATCACATAAATATGTAAAAAAGTTAAAGGAAACCGGCGAGAGTTTTGATAAAGACGTTGAAGAATATATGGATATTTATCATATTCCTAAAAAGCAGAATAAAAGTTAACTGAGACTGATTTATTATATTCGATTTTTGAGTAGATTAGGCACGTATCAAAAGGAGTTAAGGTATGAGCAAGACATATGAAAAGCTTGAAAAATCCTATAAATCCATACGCAGAAAAACTGATTTTGTTCCTGAAATTGCACTTGTTCTCGGTTCGGGATTGGGCGATTATGCAGAGAGCACAAATGTTAAGGTTGAGTTGAAAGTTCCGTATTCTGAGATCAGCGGTTTTCCAACTTCGACTGTTACAGGGCATAAAGGTCAATTTGTCTTTGGGACAGTGAACGGAGTTAAAACAGCAATTATGCAGGGAAGAGTTCACTTTTATGAAGGTTATAAAATATCGGATGTGGTTTTGCCTATTCGTTTAATGGGTATGATGGGGGCAAAGGTTTTATTTTTGACCAATGCTTCGGGCGGAATAAACGAGAATTTCAAATGCGGAGATTTTATGCTTATAACTGACCAGATTTCTTCATTTGTTAAAAGTCCGCTAATAGGTGAAAATATAGATGAACTGGGTGTTCGTTTTCCTGATATGAGTCAGATATATGACAGTGATTTGATCGATATAATAAAAAAATCTGCTGATGAGCTTGATATAAAGCTAAAAGAGGGAGTGTATATTCAAACAACAGGTCCTCAATATGAATCTCCGGCAGAAATAAGAGCATTCAAAACAATTGGCGCTGATGCAGTTGGAATGAGTACTGCTTGTGAAGCAATAGCAGCAAACCATATGGGTATGAAAATATGCGGAATATCCTGCATTTCTAATTTGGCAGCAGGAATAAGCAAAACGCCTTTAACTCATAAGGAGGTTCAGGAGACTGCCGGCAGGGTCGCTCCTGATTTTAAAAGACTTCTTACTGAATCTATTGAAAATATATCCGATTATCTTAACACAAAGTAAAAGGTAAATAAGCATGATTAGATTTTATAACGGAAAAATATTAACTCTTGCGAATGGATTTGATATAACAGACGGCGAAGTATGGGTAGAAAGAGATAAAATTTTTTTTGTTGGCGATCCGTCTGACAATGAATTGAGAGCAAGTAGCTTTGAAAAGGAAATTAATTTGGACGGAAACCTTTTAATGCCCAGCTTTAAGAATTCGCATACACATTCGGCAATGACCTTTTTGCGTTCGTATGCAGATGATATGCCGTTGCAGGATTGGCTGACAAAACAAGTCTTTCCTATGGAGGCAAAGCTAAAAGGAGAGCATATTTATGCTTATACAAAGCTGGCGATATTAGAATATTTGTCAAGCGGAATTACGGCGTCTTTTGATATGTATTTTAAACTGGACGATTATGTAAAGGCTAATATCGATGCAGGCTTCAGGACGGTAATATGTTCGTCTACAAATGATTTTGGCGGAAGTCCCGAACAGGATGAAGAGGACTTCTTAAAATTTAACGGTATTTCTCCTTTAATTTCATATAAGTTTGGCTGTCATGCTGAATATACTACAAAGTCTGATACTATTAAGGGCATAGCAAAGCTTTGCCAAAAATATAAAGAACCGTTTTATTCTCATAACAGCGAAACAAAAAGAGAAGTTTTAGAGTGTATCGACCGTTACAACAAAACCCCTACGGAGTTTTTTAATGATTTGGGATTATATGAATACGGCGGCGGGGGCTTTCACTGTGTTTATTTCAGTGAAAACGATTTGAAAATTTTTAAAGAAAAAGGACTATGGGCAATCACAAATCCGGGTTCGAATACAAAGCTTGCAAGCGGAATTGCGGATATATCAAAAATGCTCGATATGGGAGTCAACATTGCCATAGGAACAGACGGAGCTGCTTCAAACAATGCACTTGATATGTTCAGGGAAATGTATCTTGCAACCGGGCTTCAAAAACTCAAATATATGGACGCTTCAATCTGTTCTGCCGATGATGTTTTATATATGGCGACAGTGGGTTCTGCACGTGCAATGGGTCTTTTTGACTGCGATACGATAGAGGTGGGAAAGCAGGCAGATTTGATTGTGATAGACCTCAATAAGCCGAATATGCAGCCCGTTCATAATATTACAAAAAATATTGTATTCAGCGGTTCAAAGCAAAATGTTAAGCTTACTATGTGTGCCGGTAAAATTCTTTATAAGGACGGCGTATATTACCTTGATGAAACCGAGAGTGATATCTATAAAAGAGCAAATGATATGCTAAAGGATTTTTAAATTTAGTTTATTTTATATGTACAAATACAGTTGTTTGATAATTTGTAAAAAAATAAGAAAAAACACTTGCAAAACTTATAAAAAGATGATATAATCATTACAATAGTTTTATTGAAAGACTGGAAATTTGACTTCCGGTCTTTCGTCTTTGTTAAGAAATTTGTAAATTTATAATGTATATCATTTACCGGAGGGATCATATGAAGAACAATAAATCAGGTTCTACGGTTAAAAGGATTGCCGAGCTTGCAAAGCCTCTTTGTGACGAGCTGGGGCTTGAGCTTTGGGATGTCAGGTTTGAAAAAGAAGGTGCAACGTGGTATCTGAGAGTGTTTATTGATAAAGACGGCGGTATAAATATCGATGACTGCGAGTCGTTTTCAAGACCGTTTAATAAGCTGCTCGATGAGGAGGATCCTATATCTCAATCATATGTTTTTGAGGTATCAGGACCGGGACTTGGCAGAGAGTTAAGAAAGCAGGAGCACTTTGAAAGGTTTATTGGTGAGAAGATTAGGATAAGGTTTATAAGGGCAAGGAATGGTGAAAAAGAAGCAGTTGCTACCCTTAAAGGATATTCTAAACCAAATATTACAGTTTGCTTTGACGGTTCTGATGTTGATGAAATGATCTTGCTTTCGGAATGTGCATTTATAAAGCTAAATGATGATGAAGATTTATTTGAAATATAGTATTTAAGGAGGAGTAAGAAAAATGAATAAGGAATTTTTTGAGGCGCTTTCACTTTTGGAAGAGGAAAATGGGATAGAAAAAGAAATATTGGTTGAAAAAATTGAGCAGGGCATTTTAAAGGCGGTAAAGAAGGATTTTCCTAATACTCTTGAAGAAAATATTGAAGTTAAAATTGATTTGGATAAAAACAGACTTAATATGAAAATTAACAAGACTGTTGTTGAAGAGGTTGAGGATGAGGCAAATGAGATCAGCCTTGATGATGCACTTCAAATTTCAAAGAGAGCGAAAATCGGTTCACAAGTTGCAATGAAGCTTAATCCTGCAAAATTCAAGAGAATTGCTGCACAGTCAGCGAAGCAGTCTATAAGAAGCGATATAAAAGAAATTGAAAGAGAGAAGATTTTATCTCAATATCAGAATAAAGAGCATGAATGTGTATCAGCGACGGTTCAAAAGATCGAGCCCGGTACCGGTAATGCCGTTTTATCTATTGATGGAAGCGAGGCTTATTTGGTAAAAAATGAACAGATACCCGGCGAGGTTCTTCGTGAGGGAGATATTATAAAGGTCTATGTTGTAGGTATTGTAAACCCTGAAAGAAGACCTACTGTTAAAATATCAAGAACGCACAGGGATTTGGTAAAGAGATTGTTTGAACTGGAGGTTCCCGAGGTTTATGACGGAACAGTTGAAATAATGGCAATTTCAAGGGAAGCCGGTGCAAGAAGTAAGGTTGCTGTCTGGTCGAAAAATGAAAATGTAGACGCAGTCGGTGCTTGTATTGGACCTAGACGTTCAAGAATTTCAGCAATCGTCAACGAACTAAAGGGGGAGAAAATAGATATAATTCCTTATAGTGAGGATGACGCAGAATTTATAGCTGCGGCTCTTTCTCCGGCTGAAGTAATTAAGGTTACTCTTGCGGAGGACGGAACCAGAGCCTGTGAGGTCGTTGTCCCGGATAACCAGCTTTCGCTGGCAATTGGCAATAGGGGACAAAATGCAAAGCTTGCGGCAAAGCTAACCGGTTATAAGATTGATATCGGTCCTGAAAATCCGATTCAGATTGATTAGAGTTAAATGTGTTTCATTATTTCGTCTTAGCCGAAAAAAATCATAGTGTCAGTTCCGATATTTGAGCTAGATCAAAAACGGAATAGATCATATGAAAAATACTGGAGATAAACTGTTTAAGCAGAGAGGTAAAGGAAGACAATTATTTATGAAAACAAAAAAAATTCCTATGAGAATGTGCATAGGCTGCGGTGAAATGAAACCAAAAAAAGAGCTTATTCGCATTGTAAAATCTAAAGAGGGCGAAATATCGCTCGACTTAACAGGCAAGAAGTCAGGACGCGGGGCATACATCTGCAAAGATTTAAGATGTTTTCAAAAGGCAAGAAAGTCAAAAAAGCTTGAGAGAAGCTTTTCATGTCAGATTGCTGATGAAATATATGACGGAATGGAAAGAGAGCTTTCACAATGAATAAAATAATGGGACTTTTAACAATGGCGAGAAGAGCCGGAAAGCTTTCTTTAGGTATGGATATGAGCAGAGATGCATGTAAAAGCGGAATTTCAAAGGGAGTATGTACGGCAACTGACATTTCTCCTAAAAGCTTGAAAGAGATTATGTTTATATGTATGAGAGAAAATGTCCCGCTTTATTCTCTCGGAATAGATATGAAGTCTGTCGGTATCGAACTTGGTAAAAGAGTTGGAATAATATCAGTTAACGACGGCGGATTTATGAAAAAAGCAAAGACCTATATGGAAGAAATAGAATTTGATAATGATATGTTTAATGTTTAAGGAGGTTATTAAAACCTATGGCAAAAAATTATAAACTTGGAGAGCTTGCAAAAAACTTAAAATTGCCGTCAGCTGATGTTATATCGTGTCTTGACGGAGTGTTTGGAGAAACTAAAAAGACAGTTTCGTCACTCACCCCGGAAGAGGTAACATATGTGTTTGAGTATTTTACACAAAAAAATCAGGTGGAAAGTTTTGACGAATATTTTGCAAGCGGTAATTCGATAAAGAACGAAAAGATGGAAAAAGCGGAAGGATCAAAGCCTAAGAAAGCAGAAAAGAAACTTTCTAAGACAACTGAAAAGAAAACAGAAAATAAGCCTGCTAAACCTGTTGAAAAGAAGGCAGAAAAGCAAACTGAAATTAAAAAGGAAAAAAATCAGGCAAATAAATCTAAGGATGTTTCTCAAAAGGCTGAACCGCAGGCAAAACCGATGGTAAAAGCTGCTGCGGAAAAGAAAACAGAGCCTAAAAGCGTTCAAAAGCATCAGCAGAAGAAAAAAGCGCCTCCTAAAAAGCAGGATCACGGGACAAAGCAGAAGCTTGTTTCGACAGGTTCTTCACAAGGCGGTGTAACAGTATCAAAAACTGAGAATACTTATTCAAGGACAAAGACTGTCGATACAAGAGGAAGCTATGTAAATCTTGATAAGTATAATGAGAAGTATGATACTCTTGCCGAGTCAAGATCCGACAGCGGCAGAGATAACTATACCAAAAAGCAAAAAATAAAACAGAAATCGCAGCAATACAGAAAGCAACATAAATCCAATAAGATTGAAACTGAAGCACAAAAGCTTAAACGTCTGGAGCTCGAACGGGCAAGAAAGCAGCAGTTAAAGGTCTCTATTCCTGATGAAATAACAGTTTCTGAGCTTGCTTCAAGATTAAAGGTCGTTGCTACCGAAGTTATTAAGAAGCTTATGGGACTTGGTATTATGGCTTCTATCAACGAGGTTGTTGATTTTGACACTGCGTCTCTTGTTGCCGAGGAACTAGGCGCAAGGGTTGAAAGGGAAGTTCATGTAACTATTGAAGAAAGGCTTATAGTAGACGAAGAGGACAAAGAAGAGGATTTGGTTGAAAGATGCCCGGTAGTAGTTGTTATGGGACATGTAGACCACGGTAAAACATCAATTCTTGACAAAATAAGAAACTCTCATGTTACCGATTCGGAAGCCGGAGGAATTACACAGCACATAGGTGCATATCAGGTGATGTGTTCGGGAAAGCCGATTACTTTTCTTGATACGCCGGGGCATGAGGCGTTTACAGCTATGAGATTGAGAGGTGCGCAGGCTACTGATATAGCAATATTAGTTGTTGCAGCTGATGACGGAATAATGCCTCAGACGGTTGAAGCTATTAACCATGCCAAAGCGGCAGGTGTTTCTATAATTGTTGCAATAAACAAAATGGATAAAGAAGGTGCAAATCCTGACAGAATCAAACAGGAATTGACTGAGCATGAACTGCTTTGTGAGGAATGGGGCGGAGATGTTATCTGCGTTCCTGTATCAGCAGTTACGGGTATGGGAATAGATGAGCTTTTGGAGAACATACTACTTGTTGCGGAGGTAAAGGAACTTAAAGCAAATCCTAATCGTCTTGGAAAAGGAACTGTTATTGAAGCTAAGCTTGACAAAGGAAGAGGTCCTGTTGCAACTATTCTTGTTCAGAACGGAACTCTTAATGCAGGTGATATTATTATAGCAGGAACTGCTGTCGGAAGAGTAAGAACTATGAGAAACGACAAGGGCGAGGAAATCAAGTCGGCAGGACCCTCAACTCCTGTTGAAATTACGGGATTGGGAGAGGTTCCGGACGCAGGTGACGCCTTTAACGTCGTTGCTGACGAAAAGCTTGCAAGAGAGCTTGCAGAACAGAGAAAACAGCAGGCAAAGGAAGAGATATTCGGGCAGTATCAAAAGGTTACATTGGAAAATCTGTTCAGCCAGATAACAGAAGGGGAAAGAAAGGAACTTCCTATCATTGTTAAGGCAGATGTTCAGGGCTCGGTAGAAGCTGTTAAGCAATCGCTTGAAAAGATTTCAAACGATGAGGTAAGAGTTAAGGTCATTCACGGTGCAGTAGGCGCTGTTTCAGAAGGCGACGTTATGTTGGCAGCGGCTTCAAACGCTATTATCGTAGGATTTAATGTGCGTCCTGATCCTATTGCTAAGGACAGCGCTGAACGTGACGGAGTTGATATTCGTCTTTACAGAATCATTTATGATGCAATAGAAGAAATAGAAGACGCTATGAAAGGTATGCTTGCACCAAAGTACCGTGAGGTCGAGACAGCTAGAGTAGAAGTAAGGCAGGTATATAAAATTTCAAATGTTGGTCAGGTTGCAGGATGCTATGTATTAAGCGGTAAGGTAGGAAGAAATAACGAGATAAGAGTTGTTCGTGACGGAATTGTTGTCGCTGAGGATAAGATGGCAAGCTTAAAGAGATTCAAAGACGATGTCAAAGAGGTTTCCGAAGGATATGAATGTGGTATATCTCTTGAGAAATTTTCCGATATTAAAGAAGGAGACATTTTGGAAGCCTTTTTTATGGAGGAGTATAGAGACTAACGCAAAAACTCTTCACTTAGGACTTATGAGCCTTTGCCGCAAAAAGGAATGTGAAAGTTAATAAATAGGAACTGACTCAGACTCCGATATAAGGTATGCATTTGATAAAAAGGCATATAAATTAAAATTTAAAGGAGAGAACAAATTGGCAGGGTACAAACCTAGAAGATTATCTGAGGATATCAGAAGAATTATTTCTGAAAAAATAAGAGATCTAAAGGATCCGAGAATTAATAATAACGGTATGATAACTATTGTTCGCTGTGATGTCTCAAATGATCTTTCATATTGCAAGGTCTATGTTTCGTCATTTGAGGGATTTGATAAGGCTAAGGAGGCAGTTAAAGGCTTTGAGTCGGCGTCGGGACTGCTAAAGCGTGATATATCAAACGCTTTAAGACTTAGAAAATGTCCTGAGATTGAATTTGTAGCTGACAATTCTATGGAACATTCTATCAAAATCAATAAGATTCTTAAAGATGTTTCCGACTCTTAGTATTTTCAAAAGACTGTTCATGTTTCTGCTTTTGTCCTATTCAGACATAATTTAAGGCAGTTTCATAAAAGGAGTGGTAGAGAGTGGATTTTTCTAAGATTAAAAGCTTTTTGGAAAGCGATGAATGTGATAATGTAACTATTCTCACGCATAAAAGTCCTGACGGTGATACTTTAGGGTGCGGATTTGCATTATGCTATTTGCTAAGGGATATGGGAAAGAAAGCTAATGTTATAAACAATGAGCCTTTCCCTAAAAGATATAAAGAGTTTATGTATCCTGATTATGAGCCGATGGATTTTGAAGAAAAGTGCGTTATTGCAGTAGATATTGCCGACTTGAATTTGCTGGGTGATAATCTGTCAAAGTATAAAGATAGTGTAAAAATCGATCTTTGCATAGATCATCACATTACTAACAAGAAATATTCTAAGCTTTATTATATAGATGAAAATGCTGCTGCTGCCTGTCAGATAATATATGAACTTATCAAATATATGGAAAGACCTGTTACAAAGCTGATAGCGTCATGTCTTTATTTAGGTATTGCAACAGATACAGGATGCTTTAAGTTTGAAAGCGTTACTCCTAAAACCTTTATGATAGCTGCTGAGCTTATTTCTTATGGGATCAATCACGGATATATAAACCGTATGATGTTTGACGTAAAGCCCAGGGGTGTAATTGGAGTTGAGCAGGAAGTTTTAAGAAATATGAAGTTCTGCTTTGATGACAGATGTGCGATCGAATATGTTCCAAAGGCTCTTATTGATAACAGCGGTGTAGAGTCGGCTGAGTTTGAAGAACTTTCAACAATTCCGCTTACTGTTGAGGGAGTGGAAATCGGAATAACAATTAAGGAAAAGGGCAATAACGAGTATAAGCTTTCGGTAAGAACAACTGAAAAGCATGACGCTTGTGCTTTTTGTCAGACCTTTGGTGGCGGAGGACATCTTCGTGCTGCCGGATGTCAGATTATCGGAAGATATGATGAGGTTATCAAGAAAATAACAGACAGAGCAGCTGAACTGTTTAAATAAAGTAAAAGCTTATGAACAGAGAACTAAACGGGATTATTATTATAAACAAGCCAAAAGGCTTTACGTCTTTTGATGTGATAGCAAAGCTCAGAGGGATGCTTCATATCAAAAGGCTGGGTCACGCAGGAACATTAGACCCAATGGCAACAGGGGTATTGCCTGTTTTTATCGGAAAGGCTACAAAGGCATGCGATATTATTCCCAACAATGGAAAAAGCTATAAAGCAGGGTTTAAATTCGGAATAAAAACCGATACGCAGGATATAACAGGTAAAATTATTTTTGAAGGTAATTCTTTTATTACTAAAGGCGTACTAACAGACAAAATTCAAATGTTTTTAGGTGAAACAGAACAGATTCCTCCTATGTATTCAGCAGTTTCTGTTGGAGGGAAACGTCTTTACGAGCTTGCGCGTGAGGGCAAAGAGACAAAGAGAAATCCCAGAAAAATTTTTGTTGACAGCATAGATGTTGTTGAATTTGACGAGACTTTGCAGACAGGGGTTATGAACATACAATGTTCTAAAGGAACATATATAAGAACCATAATTCATGATTTGGGTGAAGCTCTCGGAACAGGCGGAGTTTTGACGTCCCTTGAGAGAATGTCTTCAAGCGGATATGATATATCTCAAAGCCATACGCTTGAAGAGATACAGTCGCTTATCGACAGCGGTACAGGTATAGAGGAACTAATTTATCCTATTGAAAGTGCGTTTGACCGGTATGGAAAAATAGTATTGAATCAAAAGCATACAAGGTTATATAAAAACGGCGTGAAACTAAGGCTTGAACAGGTTGACGCTGTTGGCGGAAATATATATCGTGTTTACAGCAGTGAAAACAGCTTTTTAGGACTTGCCTATGCAGACGCTCAGACAAATGAGTTTATTATAAAAAAGAATTTCTTTTAAGCCGAGTTGTTTAAAATTATAAATAATCCACCTTTTGGCAAAGGGATTGATTTAATGATTTTGGATATTACGAAAAGTAAAGAAGTATTAAAGAAAAAAACTGTGGTTTCTATGGGGATATTCGATGGAGTACATAGAGGACATCAGGTCGTAATAAATACTGCCTGCAAATTCAAAGATACAGGTTTTGATTTTGTATTATTTACATTTAAAACTAATACTGTTACCACAAAAGGGAAAAATGGAAATATAGAAATGCTCTTATCAGATGATTTGAAAAAAGAGCATTTTGACAAAATGGGAGTAGATTATATATATTCACCTGCGTTTTATGAGATAAAGAATATGACTGCCGGACAGTTTGTTGAGCAGATTTTGCATAAAAAATTAAATGCTGAGGTCGTTGTCTGCGGAGAGGATTTTCGCTTCGGCAGGAATGCGGAAGGCAACGCTGAAAAATTAAAGTTGCTGTGCAGCAGGTTTAATATCAGAACAATTATAGTAGAACAAGCACAGTTTGAAGGCAGAAAAATAAGCTCTTCAGATATAAGAGAGTGTATAAGAAAAGGTGAAATCAACAGAGCAAATCAAATGCTCGGATATAATTATTATTACAAACTCCCTGTTCTTCACGGGAATGAAATAGGAAGAACTTTGGATTTTCCGACTATAAATCAGGAAATTTCAAATGGGAATATATTGCCGAGGTTTGGTGTTTATATTACCCGAACAATGATAGGTGATAAATGGCGGAAAAGCATTTCTAATATAGGTGTAAAGCCGACTGTTGAAGTCAGAAAGATGCCGTTGATTGAGACCAATATTCTTGATTTTAAGTGCAATATATACGGACAGGTTGTAAAGGTTGAACTTTTGGAGTTTTTAAGATCCGAACGAAAATTTGAAAGTATTGACGAGTTAAAAAGACAGGTTAAGTCAGATATAAATAAAACAAAAGAATATTTTAAACGCATGGAGGATTTAAAATGAGTAAGGTAAGAACAAGATTTGCACCAAGTCCTACGGGATATATGCATATAGGGAATTTAAGAACAGCACTGTTTACTTATATTATCGCAAAGAAAAACGGCGGAGATTTTATTCTTCGCATTGAGGATACCGACAGAGAAAGGCTTGTTGATGGTGCTACTGACGTTATTTATAGTACTCTAAAAGAGTGCGGACTGAACTGGGACGAGGGTCCTGACGTAGGAGGAGAGTATGGTCCGTATATACAGTCTGAGAGAATGGGAATGTATAAGGACTATGCAATTGAGCTTATCAAAAAAGGCGAGGCTTATTACTGCTTCTGTGATAAGGCGCGTTTGGATGAGCTTAAAGCGGTTCAGGAAGCGAGCGGCGTTATGCCTATGTATGACAGGCATTGCAGAAATTTAAGTGAAGAAGAGGTTAAAGAAAAGCTTGAAGCCGGGATACCTTATGTAATCAGGCAAAAGATACCCACAAATGGCGAAACAACATTCCACGACGAGCTTTACGGTGACATAACAACTCCTAATTCAACGCTTGACGATCAGATACTTCTTAAAAGCGACGGTTACCCGACATATAACTTTGCAAATGTTGTAGACGATCACCTTATGGGAATTACTCACATAGTAAGAGGAAACGAGTATCTTTCATCAACACCTAAGTATAATCTTCTTTATGAAGCGTTCGGTTGGGATGTTCCTAAGTATATTCATGTTGAGCATATTATGAAGGACAAGCAGCATAAGCTTGCAAAGCGTGACGGAGATGCGTCATATCAGGATTTGATTAAGCAGGGCTATCTTACAGAGGCAATACTCAACTATATTGCATTGCTTGGCTGGGCTCCTAAAGGTGAAAGAGAAATTTTTACTCTCCCCGAATTAATTGAGGAGTTTGACATATCGGGACTTTCAAAATCTCCCGCTATATTTGACTCAATGAAACTAAAGGCAATAAACGGCGAATACATCAGAAAAATGCCTATTGATGAGTTTGAAAGTCACGCAATGCCTTATTTAAAACAGGCTATTAAGCGGAAGGATATTAACCTCAGACAGGTTGCAGAGCTCCTTCAGCCGAGAACGGAGCTTTTTACCGATATTCCGGAGCAGATTGATTTCATTGACAAAATGCCCGATTATGACAATGCTTTGTACTGTCATAAAAAGATGAAAACAAATGAGGAAAATTCTCTTGTTTCTTTGAAAGAGGTATTGCCTATTTTAGAGAACATAGACGAGAATAGTTGGAATCAGGATACAATATACAACAAGATTGTAGAGCTTGTAAAGAAAATGGAAGTAAAGAACGGAGTGGTTTTTTGGCCGCTGAGAGTTGCTGTTTCTGGAAAAGCATTTACACCCGGCGGAGGAGTAGAGCTTTGCGTGATTTTGGGCAAAGAGGAGTCTATCAGAAGAATTAGATCGGCAATTGAAAAGCTGTCACAATGATTTTTCATATAACTATCACAATAAGCTGTTAAAATACAGATGGTTTTAATACGATACTATCGTGAGGAGGCAAGCCCTATATGATTGAGGTTAAAAATCTTTCAAAGCATTTTGGAGATAAAAAAGCTGTTGACGGTATTTCTTTCACTGCCGAGGACGGCGAAATACTCGGATTTTTAGGACCGAACGGTGCAGGAAAATCCACAACGATGAATATTCTGACAGGATATATTTCATCAACGGACGGAGTTGCACTGATTGACGGCATTGATATTCTGGAAAACCCTATAAAAGCAAAGCAGAAGATAGGTTATCTTCCTGAGCAGCCGCCGCTTTATATGGATATGACGGTAAAAGAATACCTTTCGTTCGTATATGATTTGAAAAAGTGCAGGCTGCCGAGGAATACGCATCTTAAAGACATTTGTAATCTTGTAAAAATAGAGAATGTTTATAACAGAGTTATAAAGAACCTTTCAAAGGGATACAAGCAGAGAGTCGGTCTTGCACAGGCACTTGTAGGAAACCCTAACGTACTTATTTTAGACGAGCCTACCGTTGGTCTTGATCCTAATCAGATCATTGAAATAAGAACGCTTATAAAAAGATTGGGTAAAAATCATACGGTTATATTATCTTCACATATTTTATCAGAGGTTCAGGCTGTGTGCGATAAGATAGTTGTAATAAATCAGGGGAAAATCGTTGCAGACGATACCGAGGAAAACCTTTCAAAGAATCTTGTGAACAATAATAAAATATCGGTTAAGATCGACGGTCCTGCCGACGAGGTTAAAAAGGTTGTAAGTTCAATTGCAGGAGTTAAAACCGTTGATATGACTTCTAAGGAAACTGATGAATTCTGTAAATTTTCAATTGAGTCGGAGGAAGGAATTGACATACGGCGTGAGTTGTTTAAAAGAGTTTCAGAAAGAAGCTGGTATATTATGGAGCTAAAGACTTCGGATATGTCGCTTGAAGATATATTCTTAAGACTTACAGTCGGCGAAAGTATTTCCGCAGTTAAGCGTAATGGAGGTAATGAATAATGAAAGCAATTTTTAGAAGAGAATTCGTTTCATATTTTACTACTCCGATAGGGTATATTTTTCTTGCAATTTTCTTTGCACTGGCAGGGATCGATTATTCCGTGACTTCAATAGCTAAGGGCTCCACCGGTTCGTCAGGAGGTTCTCAGGGATATGGAACAGCGGAGTTGGCACAGTTTTTTCTGTGGCTGCTGGTTATACTAGTTATTTTAATCCCCATACTTACTATGAGAACATTATCAGAAGACAAAAGACAAAAAACCGATCAGATTCTTTTGACATCTCCTGTTAATCTGTCGGGAATTGTTTTCGGAAAGTTTCTTGCTTCATTCTTGGTTTACATGATGGGAGTTGCAATAACTCTGGTATTTTCAGTGGTGGTTTCTGCATTTGCTAAGCCTGACTGGACTACAATATTCGGTAATATTATAGGTCTATTGCTTTTGGGTGCAGCTTGTATTTCCATAGGAATTTTTGCGTCCAGTCTTACTGAAAATCAAGTAGTTTCAGCAGTTATAAGTTTAGCGTCAATAGGCTTGATGAGTTTGTTGTCAGTAATATCAAGTTTTATACCTATTGAAATTGTACAGACCATTCTAAATAAGCTTTGCTTTTTAGAAAGATATATCGGATTTACGTATGGTCAATTCGATTTATCAAGTGCATTATATTTTATCAGCGTTGCCATAGCATTCATGTTCTTTACAGTTAGGGTGCTTGAAAAACGCCGTTGGGCTTAAAGGGGGCAGCGAAGATGAGTAATATAAATGAAAAGGATTTTAATCAGGAAGAAAAGGTTTTGTCAGAAGCAAGTGAAAACGGTATAGAAACAAAAAAGGAAGATACAACAGATGTTGAACTAAATTCAGCTGATATTAATGCGGACGCTGATAATAATGTTTCTGACAAAACAGAGGAAAAAGCAAAGGATAAGGGTAAGCCTGAGGCTTATGTTAAAAAACCAAAGAATTTCAAAAAGCTAAAACACGGCTCTATGGCAACTGTTTTAACAGTAGTTTTCATAGTGGTGCTGGTGCTTGTAAATGTTGTTGCTACTAGTCTTTTTGAAAGATTTCCTCTTAATATTGATATGACGTCTGATGACTCTTATACGATATCTGATGAAGCGAAGGATTACATTAAAAATGTCAAAAAGAAAATCAAGATAACGGTTTTGTCTGAAGAAAGTGAATTTACTTCAACTTCAAAATATATACGTCAGTCTAATGAGATATTAAAGAATATCGTAAAGAGTAATGGGAATATTGATTTAAAATATGTAGATCTGTTATCTAATCCGGAGGTAAAATCAGAATATGAGGATGCTTTGTCGGAGTATGACATAATAGTTGAAACAGGTGAAAATCACGAAAGAACAACAGTGGTACACCCGCAGGATCTAGTTAATTTTTCATCTGATTTTGAAAACTCATTTCAACAAAATATGGGTGCGACCCTTGACGCATTTATTGAGTATTACGGCGGAATGACCGCTATTCAGAACTACTCAACAGGTATAGAGAGCAATTGTGCAGAGCAGGCGTTTACATCTGCAATTTTAAAAGTCACAGATGCAAATCCTATTACGGTCACATTTCTGACAGGAAGAAATGAAATTGCTTCATTATCTTATTTTCAGACTCTGCTGAATGCAAACGGATACACAGTAAACAGCGTTGACATAACTACGCAGGATATTCCTAAGGAAACAAATCTTATTGTAATTGGCGCTCCGGGCGTTGATTATACGGCAGATGAGGTTGAAAAGGTATCGGCATTTTTAGATAACGGCGGAAAACTGAAGAAGAATCTTCTTTATATCGAAAGTGTACAGCAGCCTGATACGCCGAATATCGATGAGCTTTTAGAAGAGTATGGTATAAAATTCAGAGATGAGTTTGTTTATGACTCAAACCAAAGCAATGCAAGCAACGGCTATGTATTTATGGAGCAGGCAAACGACAAATTTATGGATGACATAAGGGATGATTCGCTCAGATTAATTACGAATGTTTATACAAAGCCGATCACTATTGATTACAATGAAAAGAAAATGCTTACCTGTGAGGCGTATATTCAAACTTCAGATACAGGTTATACAATGGATGAAAAAAATAAAGAGCTTAGCAGCGGAGTAACTGTTACGGCAGCAGTCGGTTCAAAGGCTGAATTTGAGAATGATAAAACTAATTACAGCAATCTTATCGCTTTAGGTTCTGAATATTTTGTGTCAGATACGGTTCTTCAGATGTCACAGTATTTGAACAGACAGTGGATACTTAGCATTGTAAACGGTGTTACGGGAAAATCATCGAGTATTACTATTGAACCGAAGACTGTTGAGGGAGGTTTATTCGATTTAACCAACACACAAATCAGGATTCTTGAATGGGTGTTTATAGTTATTATTCCTGTAATTGTACTTGCAATAGGTATCATTATCTGGATAAGGAGAAAGAACAGATAAGCATTAGGAGAGGAATCTAAATGAATTCTAAAGTAAAAAGTATTATTATTTGCATTGTTGTAATTCTTTGTTTGGGAGTTATGCTGTTTGTGCTTAACTTAACAGGGAAAAAGGATGACAGTTCAAGCGAAAGCTCGTCAAGTCCGGCTGAAAGTGTAAAAACAATTCCGCTGACTGATGATATTGCAAATGATCTTGATAATACTTATGTAAAAACTGTTGAAATAAAAAACGAAAACGACAGCTTTACAATCAGTCATGTTAAAGGCAAAACGGATAAATGGGAAATAAAAGCATTAAGCGGAATAGAGCAGTCAGACACGGTTTATTCCGGACTGGCGTCAATTATAGCAGATTTTTCTGCAACTGACATTGCGGAGGAAAATGCTGATGATCTTTCCAAGTTTGGATTGGAAAATGCAAAGACGAAATTCACTGTTACGTTTTCTGATGACAAAAACACAAAGAGAACTTATTTGATAGGTGATATTACACCGAATGAGAATGATTACTATGTATGTGAGGAAGGCAAGAGTACGGTTTATACTGTTTCATCAGGTACTCTTTCATACTTCTTCTATAAGAGAGAGGATTTTATAGCACTGACTATGCTTGATAAGCCTGTGAGCGATGATGATTATCCGGACTTTATAAAAGAAACTATCAAGGTAAAATCTAATGATTATGATATGGTAATAGTTACTCCTGAAGAAACATTGGATTATATGCCATCTGCTCAGGTTATGACAGAGCCTGTTTTTGCTTATCTTGACGCAACAAATTCAGCAAGTATAACTCATGGAATGTGGGGACTTTCGGCATCTTCTGCAATTAAGGCAAAGCCCGGTAAAAGTGATTTTAAAGAGTATGGTCTTTTAGACCCTATGACAAAGGTCATTCTTGAAACAAGTGATGGAACATATACGCTGTCAATAGGAGATCCTATTTATGCAAAGGATTCCAATGGCAAGGAAACTTCAGCTATTGAATCTTATTATACTTATTTAGACGGTGTAAGCGGTAAGGATGTTATATTTAAAGTTGCTGCTGACAGTCTGCCGTGGGCAGGAGTAGAACCATCGTACTTCATATCAAGTCTTATGACATATAATGCTGCAACTGATTTAAAATCTGTTATTGTTGACGACGGAAAGGAAAAAACTACATTTAAGCTTACATCTAAGGTTAATCCCGAAGCCGAAGCTGATGAGGATGAACAGCAGACAATGATGCTTAGTTCTGTAAAACTAAACGGCAAGGATCTTAATGTAGAAGTATGGAAGAGCTGGTATCAATATCTTCTTCAATGTCCCGCATCTGAGGTTTATTTTAAAGAGCCTGAAACAGAGTGCTATCTGACAGTTAGTATTAACAGAATTGACGGCGGCAAGGACGTTTTAAAGTTCTACAAGGATACAAACAGAAGAACTATTGTAAAGCTTAACGGTAAAACAAGCTATCGTATTGAAAGCGAGTATGTCAGCAAGCTGGTTTCAAATATGAAGCTTGCAATCGAAGGCAAGGAAATAAATGTCGATTAAATTAAAAAGTAACAAGGACTATAAATAAGACAATTTTCATATTTAATTTCTGCTATAATTAGTCTTGAATAACAGAAAGGGAGGGATTAAAATGGCGACTAAGAAATGCGATTTTTTCACATATAAGGGCTTACCGCTTGTGAGAAAGGGAAGAGAGATTTACTATGGCAATATGAGTGATGATTATGTTGTTATGATGCAGATACTTTCAACAGAGAAGATAAACGGCTTGGACGTTGCAAATAAGGTAAGGATTTTCAGAATGGCAACGGACGAAAGTCTGCCACCTAATCAGAGAATAAACAAGACCGCTGAAAAAACAAGTCTTTATGACGCTCTTGATATAGCAAGCGCATGGTTGTCTGATTATATAAAAAAATAATTATAATAAAGGTATTCCTTATTTAGGAGTACCTTTTATCTTTATAAAAATGCACCTTGATAAAACCTATGGTTTATGATAAAATAATAATTAAATATTAAGGCTGTGCCTTTAATTAAAGGAGTATGCGATTTGTTATATTCGGATCTTATTTTTATATATGGTTTTCTTCCGATAACTATTCTATTATCGTTTTTGGACAGAAGCACAGAGTATAAAAATCTTATACTTGTTTTAACATCGGCAGTGTTCTTTACTTTCGGGAAACCGATGATCATATTGCTTTTATTTTCTACAATCATATTTGATTATTTGTTCGGACTTGGAGCAGGATACGGAAGAAAATGGTTCAGAACATTAAGTATGTTTTGCTCAATAATAATGAATTCTTCTTTGTATATAATTTTTTTCTGGAATTCAATATTTAAAAATCTTGGAGTTGAACAATTAACATTTTCAAAAAAACTTATTCCTTTGTGTATTGCCTTTTATTCCATAAGAGGGATTTCATATGTCGGAGATGTTTATAAAAAGCGAATTAAACCTGAGAAAAACATATTCTGCCTGCTTGTTTATATGATAAGTTATCATTTTATGGTTGTAGGTCCTATTGTGAGATACGGAGATATATCTAAACAAATACGTCGAAGAAGCATAACAGGACAGAATTTGAACGACGGCTTGAATCGGTTTGTCATTGGTTTAGCTAAAGTAATGATATTGGGACTTGCATTTGAAAAAATAAAAACAGCAGGGTTAAATATGAACGAGCTTACTCCGTTAGGAGCATGGGTAGGAATGTTGGCATTCATCGGTAACATATATTTTGTTTTTACAGGCTATACCGATATGGCTCTGGCACTCGGAACACTAAACGGTTTTAAGTATAAAGAAAACTTTTTGCCTCTTCAGTTAAGCGGTTATGTCAGCGGAATTGTAAAGGGCTTTAATAAGCTTTTGACAGAGTTTTTTGAGGATTTTTTGGTAATACCTTATAAAACTGACAAAGCTAAATACATAGCAGGTGTTTTGCTTTCAGGAATTTTAATTGGATTATGGTATGGGTTCAGCCAGAATTTTTTGATATTCGGACTTTATTTTGCATTGCTTGTGATAATTGAAAGGCTTTTTTTGAAACGTATTTTAGATAAGCTTCCTAAGATCATAGGATATTGTTATACATTACTGGCTGTATTTATAGGTTCTTCTATTGCTTACTTTGCAAAACTTGAAGACTTTTTGCGATGGTTCAAAGCTTTGTTCGGAATAAATACAGATCATCTTGTGAGCGCTAATATGAAAAACAAAACGCTTGCATACCTGTTTTTGTTAATCATAGGTATTATTCTTATGATTCCTGGAATTAAGAATACTATCAAAACTCAGATCAAATCCTACTCTGAAAAGAGTGAAAAGAATTATGCTTTGTGTAGAATTTCACAAACCGCAGGTATATGTCTGCTGCTGATAATGGCAACAGCTGCAAGCGTTACTGTATAAATAGGAGGAATGCTCTTACAGGGGCATAGATATTGATGAGCAAAAAAAGAAAAAGAAAACTTAATAATATGCAGAATAAAGATAATGCAGGAAACAGAAATAAGACCAAAGCAGATGATTACGATTTTGAAAATGCTGTATATCCTGATAATTCTTGTCTGGCAGTTCCGCCTGAGGATGACAAAACTGATTTATCCGAAGGTGATATTGTTCTGCATAAAATAGGAAAAGACGCTGTGGTAGGAGAATATAATTTTATTAATGTTGCAGTTATCTTTCTTCTTATAATGATTATGGGTATTTCTTTTGCACTTCTTAGGAACACTGACGAATATGTAGAAAACAACAATAAAATATCTGCTGAAACTGTCCTTAACGGAAAGTTCACTAAAAAGCTTTCTAAAAATTATATGAAAAGACTTCCCGGCAAGCAGCTTCTATTTGATACGCATAATATATTCGCATATGCCTATGGTATCAAAAGCTTTAATGATGAGAAAGGCTTTGTTTCTGCTGATACCGGAAAAATAATAGGTATCAAGACTTATGACGAGCCTTTTGATGTTACATTGACTACTAAATCAACAATTCCAACTACTACAACACAATATACCGGCAAAACGACAAATACTACAATGAAATTAAATAAAACTTTGTTTATAGGACCGGGTCAGCTTACTACGACTAAAAAGACAAAAAAGACTACTACAAAGAAAACTACAAAGAAAACAACGACAACAACATCAGAGACCACTACGGCATTTACTGGTACAACGTGGTCATTCAAGGGCACAACAGCTAAGAAAAATACAACCTCGGCAACACAGACCTCTACAACAACAACTACTGTATTGACTGAGGCGGATTCTGATTTGAGTGTGGATATTAACAATTATGGACAAGATTTTTAAGTATTCTGATGATAATAAAAGATATCATACTTATAATTATTATCTTAGACATAAATATGGCGGAAAGGTTTTTAAAGTTCCTTTAAATGCTGATTTTAGCTGTCCTAACAGAGACGGTACAAAGGGTATAGGAGGATGCACTTATTGTTCCGGCAAAATGAGCGGAGATTATGCAGGAGATCCTCTCAAAAGTATAGAAAAACAATATGAGGAAGTAAGACAGATACTTTTGAAAAAATGGGATAACGCAAAATGCATACCGTATTTTCAGGCAGGGACCAACACATATGCTCCTCTGAAAACGCAAAAGGCACTATTTGAAAAAGCTTTGACCCTTAAAGACGCCGTAGGTCTTAATATATCAACCCGTGCAGACTGTATAAATGAAGAAATTGCAGATATGCTTTATGATATTTCTAAGAAAATCGATCTTGAGGTCGAGTTGGGACTGCAGACTATTTATGATTCAACTGCGGAAAGAATAAACCGCTGCCATACCTACAATGATTTTTTAAAGGGATATGGTATGCTCTGCAATCGGGGAATAGATATATGCGTTCATATCATTAACGGACTTCCCGGTGAAACCAAAGATATGATGATTAATACAGCTCAGACAGTGGGGTCTTTGAATCCTCACAGCATGAAAATCCATCTTCTTTATATAATAAAGGGAACAAAAATGCACGAGCAGTTTTTAAACGGCGAAGTAAGGGCGCTTGAAAGAAATGAGTATGTTCAGATTGTGTGTGACCAGCTTGAGCGTATCCCAAAGGAGACAGTTATCGGAAGAGTGACTGGAGATGGTGTGAAAGAAGATTTGGCAGCACCTCTTTGGAGTTTAAAAAAGTTTTGTGTTATGAATGAAATTGATAAAGAAATGGCAAGAAGAAATTCATATCAAGGAATACTTGTTGAATAAAATTAATATAGTTTAGTGAGGAAGAATTCCCATGAAAAAATATCTTGAGATTGGAAAAATAGTTTCGGTTCACGGACTTAAAGGCGACGTTAAGGTTGAGCCGTGGTGCAACGAACCCGATTTCATTTGTGAATTTGACACGCTCTATTCAAAGGACGGTAAAAAGAAATATCGGATTGAACGATGCAGGGTTCAGAAGAATATGGTGATAATGAAGCTGGAAGGTGTAGATTCTGTCGAAGAAGGACAGGCTATGAGAAATAAGATCCTTTTTATGGACAGAGATGATATTGAACTTGAAAAGGGTTTTTATTTTTTTCAGGATTTGATTGGTCTTACTGTTATTGACGCTGATACTAAGAAGATATATGGTAAAATCAAGGACGTTTTGCAAACTGGAGCAAATGATGTGTATGAGATTAAATCTGATGAGGGAAAGCTATATTATATTCCGGCTATTGCAGATGTTGTTGTGAAAACAGATTTGCAGTCAGAAAAAATGTATATAAGACCGTTGGAGGGACTTTTTGATGAGGATTGATATTGCAACGCTATTCCCTGAGATGTGTGAAGCATATCTTTCTGAAAGCATTGTCGGACGTGCAAGAGCTAAAGGGATTTTTGAGGTTAATTGCCATAATATAAGGGATTACACTTTAGATAAACACAGGCGTGTTGACGATACTCCTTACAGTGAGCAAAAGGGAATGTTAATTCAGGCAGAGCCTATATATAGATGCTTTAAACAGGTTACTGACGGGTTACAACCGCATGTTATATATGTTTCTCCTCAAGGAAAACCGTTTAATCAGAAAAAGGCAAAGGAACTTTCTGAACTTGACAGCATATTTTTATTGTGTGGGCATTATGAGGGGGTAGACAACAGAATAATCGAAGAAATTGTTGATGAGGAAATATCAATTGGGGATTTTGTGCTTACAGGCGGAGAACTTCCGGCTCTGTGCATTGTTGACGCCGTTGTGAGAATGCTTGACGGCGTTTTGTCAAGTCCTGATAATTATAAAGACGAAAGCCATTACTGCGGACTTCTTGAATATCCTCAGTATACGCGTCCTGAAGTGTGGAATAACAAAAGGGTGCCGGAAATTCTTTTATCGGGACATCATGCAAATATTGATAAATGGAGGCATGAACAATCTCTTATCACAACATATGAGAAACGTCCTGATTTGATTGATTTTGATAATTTGTGCGAGACGGATAAGTGTTTTCTATTTGACTATATAAGAAGCAAAAAAGATTTTTGATAAATTTTATTAAAAATTTTTCGACTTTTGATGACATAAAGATAGCAATTATTAATAAATGTTAAAGTTTTTTGTACAAATTGCATTGAGTAATAAGATTTTTATAGTGAAATTACACAAATATTATGGTTCAGTTAACGCAGTCTGTAATCAAAAAGCAGAAATTTTGTTGAAATCGCTATTTTGTACAAATTTATCGTTGACTAAGAGAAATAATAGGGTATAATATATTTATGCAACTGACACAAGATTACTTTTGAAGTAATTAAATGAAATGGAGAGATATGTGATGTTTGTTAAAGATGTTGTTGTTCAGAACAAAGTAGGCTTGCATGCTCGTCCTGCTACTTTCTTTATTCAGAAGGCTAATGAGTTTAAGTCATCAATTTGGATCGAGAAAGAGGACAGAAGGGTTAATGCAAAGAGCTTGCTTGGAATTCTTTCACTCGGTATTGTCGGCGGAACTGCTATAAGAATTATTGCTGACGGTGTGGACGAAAAGGACGCTGTTGACGGCTTAGTTGAACTCGTTGAAAGCGGCTTTACAGAGGAAGTATAATTTTTTCGATTTAATAAACGCATTAAAAATTACGGCGAGGCTTTAGGTCTCGCCGTTTTTTCAATATGTAGCCTTAAGGCGTAAAAGAAATCCCCCAGTTCTACTGGGGGAAGAAAAAAAGCTTTAGCGAGAATAAGACGGCGAGCTAAAAGCAAGCCGAAAATTTTGAAAAAGAAAAAACCTCCAAGTATAATAGTAAAGGTTTGACAACCGCATTACCAAAAGAATACGAGGAGGAATTAACAAATGAATAAAGATTTAAACAAAGAAATAAGAAGTACAGCGCATTCAAAATATAGGTGTCAATATCACATAGTATTTGCACCAAAGTATAGGAGAAAAGAAATATATGGGCAATTAAAAAAGGATATAGGAGAAATATTGAGAAAACTATGCAAACAAAAAGATGTAATAATCATAGAAGCAGAAGCATGTCCAGACCATATACATATGCTAGTGAGTATACCACCATACATAAGTGTAGCACAATTTATGGGATATCTCAACAGACCCGTTTACGGGTAGTAAGAATAAGTAGGCAAAAAATAAACAGCCGCACGTGAGCGGCTGCCTGAAATGGTAATGCGTTGTTAAACTTTCAATGCCCCTTTTAGGGGTTAAGCCTGTAATAGCCCCTTATAGGGGCTGTGCAAGCCACCAGTTTACTGGTGGTCTTGACTTTTATTATTACTGCTAAGCATAAATTTACATTTGTAAATTATTTAAGGTCGTTTTATTATAAACTAGCTAATTTTCGCCTTTTCCGTTCTATATTCATAATTTATTAACAAAAAATTGATATTAATGTGTTACAATTTGTAATATATACAAAGAAAAGGATCGTTTTTTGAAAATTTTTTATGTGTTATTGTTTTTCACTAAAAAAGCGATAAAATTATATTGCAAAATTATTGGTTTTTTGGTATTATAATAATAATAGATTGACCTATTAGGCATAATAAAATTTATTCAGAGGAGTAAAAAGAAATGTCAAACAGATTGTTTCAAAATGTTATTCATCAAATGAAGGATACTATGGATTGTATCATAGGGGTTATAGATGAAACAGCTGCAATTATCGCTTGCTCAGAGCTTTCTAAGGTAGGAACAACGAATGAGTTTGTTTCTATCGGATTGAATGATTCGCATGATATTTTTGTCAGAGACGGCTATACATATAAGCCGTTCGGAACTCGTATTAAGCCTGATTTTGCAGTATTTGTTGAGGGTGTTGACGAACTTGCTGCTAAGTATGCGAATATTCTTGCAATATCTCTTGCAAGCTTAAAGCAATACTATGATGAAAAATACGACAGAAACAACTTTATAAAAAATGTGGTGCTTGACAATGTTCTTCCTGCTGATATTTTGGTAAAAGCTAGGGAACTTCATTTTAGTTCAGATGTTTCAAGGGTTGTACTTTTAATAAGAATATTAACTTCCAACGATGTTTCGGCTTATGATGTTATACAGAATCTTTTCCCTGATAAGAACAAGGATTTTGTATTTAATATTTCAGAGTCGGACATTGTACTGGTAAAAGAGGTACATGAAAGTATTGAATCTTCAGATTTAGAGAAGCTGGCTAAATCTATTTCCGATACATTAAGTTCTGAATTTTATACAAGAGTCAATGTCGGTATCGGAACAGTAATTGAGGGTATAAACGGTTTGGCAAGCTCTTTTAAAGAGGCACAGATTGCTCTTGAGGTAGGAAAGGTATTCGATACTGAAAAGACAATTGTTTCATATGAAAATCTAGGAATAGCGAGACTTATTTATCATCTTCCTACAACATTGTGCGAGACATTTTTAAGAGAGGTCTTCAAAAAGGGTTCAATTGATTCGTTGGATCATGAAACGCTTTTTACTATCCAGAAGTTTTTTGAAAACAACCTTAATGTTTCAGAAACATCAAGGAAGCTATTTGTACACAGAAACACCTTGGTTTACAGACTTGAAAAAATCAAAAAGCTGACAGGTCTTGATTTGAGAGAATTTGATCACGCGATTATATTTAAGATCGCATTGATGGTTAAGAAATATTTGTCGGCTAATCCGGTTAAATTTTAGTATTAGGAATAGTCTTTGCGGTGTTAGCTTGTAAAGGCTGAATTTAAAGGCGGTGTAGTTTTGGTAGAATTTAATGATGTATCTGTAACATACTCTTCCGGAGTTGACGCTTTAAATCATGTTTCTCTTAAGATTAATGACGGTGACTTTGCATTTGTAGTTGGTTCGTCAGGTGCAGGAAAGTCTACGCTTATCAAGTTGATTTTAAAAGAAATTGACGCCACAGAGGGAACGGTTACTGTAAACGGTTTTAATCTAAGTAAGCTTAAAAGAAGAAAAATACCTAATCTTAGAAGAACATTGGGAATAGTTTTTCAGGATTTCAGACTTATTCCGACGATGACGGTATATGAGAATGTTGCGTTTGTGCTTAGAGTTATCGACGCACCCAAGAAATATATAAAGAGCAGAGTGCCTTATGTAATTTCGCTGGTGGGACTTGCTCACAAGGCAAAGGCATATCCTGAACAGCTGTCGGGAGGCGAACAGCAGAGAGTTGCTCTTGCGCGTGCTTTGGTAAACGATCCCCAGCTTATAATTGCAGACGAGCCTACCGGAAATATTGATCCGGCGCTTTCATATGAAATTGTGGAGTTGCTTAAAGGAATAAATGAGTGCGGTACAACGATTCTTATGGTTACTCATGAGCATGATATTGTAAGGCACTTTGGTGGAAGAATTATAAACATTAACGCTGGCAGCATTGCCTTCGATGAAACAATAGGAGGCGCAAATGAAGCTTAGTAGTGTAAATTATCTTGTTGGTAAAGGTATAAAAAGTGTATGGAAAAATAAAATGATGTCATTTGCATCATTTTGTATAATGCTTGTATCGCTGTTGATGGTAGGGCTTTCAGTTTTAGCATCTATAAATATAAATAAGATAATCAGCGGTATTGAGGGTAAGAATGAGGTTATCGTTGTTATTAAAGACGGCTTAACCGATGAAGCTGTTACTTCTCTTGAAACAAATATTAAGGATATAAATAATGTTGATACAGTTTCTTTCTACTCAAAGGAGGAAGCTTGGGAATCAATGATAAAAAATATGTCTCAAGCGGAGAAAGACCTTTTTCAGTATACAGATGGAGATAATCCACTTCCTGATACTTATAAAGTGTCTGTAAAGGACATAGAGAAGATGGCTGAGACAACAAACCGTATGTCAACGCTTGAGGGTGTTGAGTCAGTTAAGGCTTCAAGTGAATTTGCAGATGTTTTGATAAGCATACGGAATATTTTTTCTGTTATTGCAATAGCGGTAGTAATAGCACTTATTATTGTATGTCTGGTTATTATTTCAAACACAACCAGAACAAGCGTTTTTTCTCGAAGAAAAGAAATCAATATTATGAAATATGTTGGTGCGACAAATAAATTTATTAAGATCCCATTTCAGATTGAGGGAACAATAATAGGACTTCTTGCTGCAGTTGCCGCATTTATTTTGACAATGTTCGTTTACAGAGGTGTATTTAATTTATTCCAGGGCAACTATCAGTTATGGTCAATCTTAGGAATAAATTCACTTTATTCATTCAAATCTATATTTTTACCTGTTGCGGTTGCTTATCTTGTTGCCGGCGCGGTTATCGGTGCAATAGGAACAACAATCAGCACAAGTAAATATGTCAAAGTATAATTACAGATAATAACAAAATGTGTGGAACAATAAAAAGCATTGCTTTTTAAGATTTATGAGAGGGAAAAATGAAAGTACAAAGACCTTTAAAAAGAGCTTTTACTTGTATTATTGCTGTCGCTTTAGTTTTAGGTATGTTTTCGGGAAAAGTTTCAACTGACGTTATTAAAACTTCAGCATCAAAGATTTCAGATGCAAAGGAAAAAGTTGAGGAATATCAGGCACAGCAAGACGAATATGACAAGCAGATAAAGGATACTGAGAATGATATTGCCAAAGAAGAGGAAAATCAGAAGGCTATTCAAAAACAAATGGACACAGTTCAGAAAACTATTAAAAGCCTGGATGATTATATTGACGAACTTCAGGGTAATATAGATAAATTAAATACTCAAATTGATCAAACTCAGAAGCTTGTAGACACTAAAAAAGCAGAGATCGATACGGGAATAAGCAATTTCAAGAAAAGACTTCGTGCTATGTATATTGCAGGTAATGACTCGTATACTTCCATAATTCTCGGCGCACAGGATTTTTATGATGTGCTTATGAAGATCGAGCTTGTTAAAAGGGTTGCCAATCATGATAATAAAATGATTGATAATCTTATTGCAATTAAAAATGAGTATGAAGCGGCTGAGAAAAAGCTTGAAGAACAGAAATCTGCGGTTGAGAAAGAAAAAGCTACATATGACAAGCAGAAAGCAGAAAAAACAAAGCAAAGGGAAAAGCTTAAAGCTTTGTATGCTAAGAGTACTGAGGCTCAGGAGAATCTTGAAAAAGAGAAAGCTATATTTGAGAAGAAAAAAAGCGAGATAGCTAAAGAACAACAGGTATTTGAAGATGAATGGAAAAGACTTGTTGAAGAGGCTAGAAAACGTGCAGAGGAAGAGGCGGCAAGAAGGGCTGCGGCTGCTTCAAGTCAGAATGACACTCCGAGCGGAAATACAGCAAGAACGGATGGCGGTTCTTCAAAGGTTACCGGCAACTTTTCTTGGCCGGTGCCGGGATTTTATAATATCACTTATGGAGTCGGTTGGCGTTGGGGTGCTTATCATGCAGGAATAGATATAGCTTCTAGTGGAATCAGAGGAGCTCAGATTGTTGCTTCAGATGCCGGAACAGTTGTGCAGGCTGAAAATTCATGTCCTCACGATTATGGTAAAAACGGAAGCTGCGGCTGCGGCGGAGGCTATGGCAGGTACTGCATTGTCGATCACGGCAACGGATATATGACTTTGTATGGACATATGGAAAACTGTATAGTAAGTGCAGGAGATAAAGTAAATCAAGGTCAGACTTTAGGTTATGTTGGCTCAACAGGATTTTCAACAGGTGCACATTGTCACTTTGAGGTAAGACTAAACGGAGTAGCACAAAATCCTGAAAACTATGTATAAATTAAATCTTGGTAAAAAGGTCAGAATCGTTCTTGACGGTTCTGACTGTTTATATATTACAAATAAGTATATGTTTTTAGAAAGGCGGTAAGGGTGATTTAATATGGATAAAAATAATCTGAGTGTATTTCCCGTTGGTGAAAAGAATGATGCGTTTGCAGAATACTTTATAGGTCAAAGCTATTTGAATATGTTAACTGTTGAGGGAGTTGCAATAGGTAACGTTACATTTGAGCCGGGATGCCGAAATAACTGGCATATTCATCATAAGGGCGGACAAATATTGCTTGTGACAGCCGGCAGAGGCTACTATCAGGAATGGGGAAAGCCTGTTCGTGAATTGCATCCGGGGGATGTAGTGAACATTCCGCCGGAGGTTAAGCATTGGCATGGTGCAGCGCCTGATAGCTGGTTTGCACATTTGGCTGTTGAAGTACCGGCAGACGGCGCTTCTAATGAATGGCTTGAGCCGGTAGAAAGCAAAGAGTACAGTAAATTAAAATAATGATTTTTATTTGAATTTTATTGCAATTTAAAATAACCGAAAGGTTTTTACGCCTTTCGGTTATTCTTTAGATGTTTTCTTTATTTAAAGTCTTTGTAATGATAATCAAAATCATAATTATCATTAATGCATGTAACTGTCGATTTAGAACAATAAGTAATGTATTTACCAATGTTAGGTTTAAATTCTGAATAAATTAAATCAGCTAAAAACAAAAACATAAGACTAAAGCACAAAATCAAAATAATTTTCTGCGGAATTTTCTTTATTAAATCATCAAGAATTGGTCCTAACAAATAAATACAAAGGCATCCGCCCAATCCGAAAAGAACGGCGCCAAACATGCATACCCTACCGTTTATATTTAATATGTACTCACTGTAATCCCACCAGCGATTGCCCTTTGTATATTCAAAGAACCAGCTTGTTGAATATTCTATAACAGAAAACATTATAGCAACTACAACAAATGTGTAAATAGGATTCTTAGTAATTGTTTTAGGTATAAACAGTGAAAGCACACCTCCGATTCCGTATATAGGGAGCCAAGGACCAAAAAGCATTCCTCTGTTTATAAATGAACCGTCAGCTACAAGGTGAAACAAGACCTCCCAAAACCAGCCCAAAAAAGAAAATACAAAGAACATTATAACAATAGAAATAATATTGTACTTTCTTATATATATGTGCTTCGGCTTTAAGTGTCTGAGTTTGTATTTTTCTGCAATATGAAGCTTAAGAGTTGAATTCTGATAATCAATAGATGAATATTCTCTGTTATCATCCGTATGTTGAATCATAAGAAACCCTTCTCATTTTAGTTTGTATAGATATTATCATTTTTCACGCTAAGAAATTAATGATTTATAAAGTTATTATAACATATAGAAAGTAAGTATGCAACATTATGTCGAACTTTGTTAATATTTAATATTATACTGTTAGCGTAATGCAATATCAGATCATTCTAAGGATATTTGTATTTATTAATTGTTGAAAACTTTTTTATATAGTGGTATAATTTATAAGGAAATTAAATTGCAGTTTAAAAGAATAATATTTTGTCAATTTAGAAATCGTTTTAATTTATAATCAGGAGAAAAGTATGTTTACTCTATTTTTAATGCCGATCTATGCATTGTTGCTTATTTACATAATTAAAAGGGCTCTTAAATGGATAGGCACTTGTATAAGTCCTTTGAAAGCTAAGTGGTTTACGATTATATTTTCTACAATAATTTCGTTTTTTGCTGTTTCACCGCTTATTGCGTTTTTTATGCCAAATGTCGGTTCGATAACCAGAATTGTCAGACGTATAAGTACATATTGGCTTGGAGTTCTTCTTTATACAGTTATATTTTTGGGATTTTCGGACATTGTAATTTTAATTTTAAAGAGAAGTAAATTTATTTCAAAAAAGTTAGCTGTATCTAAAAGGGCTTTTATTGTTTTAGGAATCTGTATTACGCTTGCGATAAGCGGAATGAGTTTATACGGCAGGATCAATGCGTCGATTATTAAATCGAAAAGCTATGATGTAACAATAGATAAGGAATGTAAAGCACAAAACAAACTGACTATCGCACTTGTTGCAGATATGCATTTAGGATATAGTATCGGACTTGAAATGATGCAGGATATGGTCAATAAAATTAACAATATGAATGCGGATGTCGTAGTAATTGCGGGAGATATTTTCGATAATGACTATAATGCAATATATCAGCCTGAAAAAATTATTGATTGCCTTAAAGGAATTAAAAGCAAGTATGGTGTTTATGCTTGCTATGGAAATCATGATGTTGAGGAAAGCTTGCTGGTAGGTTTTACATTTAAGTCTATTTATGCTGCAAGTGGAAAGGAAATGGATAACTTTTTAAAGAAAGCAGGTATAAAACTCCTGAGAGATGAAAGCGTTTTAATAAACGACAGCTTTTATCTTATCGGAAGGGTTGACTACTCAAAGCCCGGAAAAGAAGAAAAACGGAAAATGCCTATTGAACTTGTGAATGGTTTAGATAAATCAAAACCTGTTATAGTAATTGACCATCAGCCAAGAGAACTACAAGAGCTTGCTGATGCCGGCGTCGACTTGGATCTATCGGGACATACTCACGACGGACAGATATTCCCGGGGAATTTGTTAATTGATTTTTTCTGGGAAAATGCCTGCGGCAAAATGCAGAAGGATAATATGACTTCGATCGTGACATCCGGCGTAGGACTTTTTGGACCGAATATGAGAACCTTCACTGACAGCGAGGTCGTAAAAATAAATGTTAAATTCAATAGCACTGATTAGTAATATAGAATAAAGCCTTAACCTAGTTTATTTATGTTAAGGCTTTTATATTATATTCTGAATTTTAACTTGTGTTCATATATCGGTAATGTTACCGTTACTTACTAACTATTATAAATGTGAAAATAAAAAACGCATACAAAATCAGTACGCGAAATGCTTGCGGCGGCTCGCTGTAAAATAATTTTAGTATAGCACTTAATATAAACGCGTGAACAAGAGGAGCAATTCAATA
Organism: uncultured Clostridia bacterium; assembly: GCA_947584375.1. Lineage (GTDB taxonomy): Bacteria > Bacillota > Clostridia > Oscillospirales > Ruminococcaceae > UMGS1601. Next base: position 31,236 of record CANPWL010000007.1, read on the forward strand.
GTAATTTTTGTACGCGAAATGCCTGCGGCGGCTCGCCGCTGGTCTGCCCAGCGAGAATTGAACTCACATCAAAGGAGTCGGAGTCCTTCATTTTATCCGTTAAACTATGGGCAGAAATTAATATCCACCGAATTTCTACCGTTTATCGGTGGATATATTTTTATCTTATTTTACTTCCGACAGGAATACTTTGGTCTGGGAAAATGACGCCGGCCGAGCCGTCAGGCATATCAGCGGCACAAATCATTCCGTTTGACATTTCACCGCAGAGCTTTATAGGCTTTAAATTTGCAACAACAATAACCTTTTTACCTATCAAATCTTCAGGAGCATACCACTCTGATATTCCCGAAACTACTTGTCGTCCGCCCCGTCCATCATCAAGCTGGAGCTTTAGCAGTTTTTTAGAACGCTTAACCTTTTCACATTCTAAAACCTCTGCAACGATAAGCTCAACTTTGGAAAAATCATCAATAGTGATTTCAGGCAGCGTTTCAGCCTTCGGTTTTTCATCAGCAGGAGTGTTGTTTTTAATAATGTTGTTAAGCTCGTCAATTTCCTTTTCAACATCAATTCTAGGGAAGAGTACCTCGCCCGGATTTACTTCAACATCAAGAGGTAATACTCCGAACTTCTTTGCATTTTCATACGTTGCATAGTCTGACGCACCGATTTGTTCTAAAGCTTTTGGCATTGTTACAGGCATAAAGCAGGACAATAGCGTAGATGTAATTCGGATAGCCTCTAAAAGGTTGTATAAAACCGTTGCAAGTCTTGCTTTTTTTGATTCGTCTTTAGCGAGAATCCAAGGCGTTGTTTCGTCAATGTATTTGTTTGCCCTTGAAACGACATTGAAAATCTCTGCAAGCACATTGTTAAGTTCAGTCTTGTCCATTAGAGCGTCAGTCTTTTCACACAAGCTCTCGCACATTGAAATGAGTTCGTCGTCGAATTCTCCGCTTTCACGGTCTGTTATCAGCTTTTTTTCAAAGTATTTGTTTACCATTGCAACCGTTCTTGAAACTAAATTTCCGTAATCGTTTGCAAGGTCTGAATTAATACGGTTTATCATGATCTCATTTGAGAAAGAGCTGTCGGCACCGAGAGCCATTTCTCTTAAGATATGGTAGCGTATAGCGTCTGCACCGTAGCGTTCACCGAGAATGAACGGGTCAACCACATTTCCTAGAGATTTGCTCATCTTCTGTCCGTTAAACGTGATCCAACCGTGAACTGCCAGATGCTTTGGAAGCGGCTGTTCAAGAGCCATAAGCATAGCCGGCCATATAATTGCGTGGAATCTCATTATATCCTTAGCGACCATATGAACGTCTGCCGGCCAAAATTTGTCGTAATCGTTATATTCATCATTATAAAAGCCAAGAGCAGTAATATAGTTAGAAAGTGCGTCTATCCATACATAAACAACATGACCCTCGTCAAATGTGACAGGTATTCCCCATTTGAATGTAGTTCTTGAAACGCATAGGTCTTCAAGTCCCGGCTTTATAAAATTATTTACCAGTTCAACAGCTCTGGATTTAGGTTGAAGATAGTCTGTTTCGGTAAGAAGCTTCTCAATCCTGTCAGCAAAAGGTGACATTTTAAAGAAGTAAGCTTCTTCTTTAGCCTCGGTTACTTCACGTCCGCACTCGGGACATTTACCGTCAACAAGCTGTGAATCAGTCCAAAAGCTCTCACAGGGAGTACAGTATTTTCCGCTGTATTCGCCCTTGTAGATATAGCCTCTATCATAAAGCTCTTTAAAAATTTTCTGAACGCTTTTGATGTGATAATCATCGGTAGTTCTGATATATCTGTCATAGTCAATATTCATATATTTCCAGAGTTTTTTGAATACCTTTACTATTTCGTCAACATATTCTTTAGGAGTAACGCCTTTTTCTGCGGCCTTTTGTTCAATTTTAAGACCGTGTTCATCCGTTCCTGTCAGAAACATTACGTCTCTGCCCTGCATTCGTCTGTAACGTGCAATAGAATCGCACGCAACTGTTGTATAGCAATGACCGATATGCGGATTGCCGGACGGATAATAAATAGGTGTTGTAATATAATATGGCTTTGACATATTATCTTCCTCCTTCTTAGAATTTATTTGATATACAAGTTATTATATAACATTTATTCGGTAAAATCAAGTGAAAAGCTAATGTTGAACATTGATTAAGACAAAAAATATGCAGCACCTATTGGCACTGCAACAAAATAAAAAAACTATGTGTAGAACAAAAGAAAGGAGACAACAAAACGAATGTTAATTTAAAATATAAATTAACATCATCTGTATTATATTACATGAAGTAAAATAAGTCAAGCGAATATCCGATTTTTAACCAAATTGTATTTTATTTTGTAACCTTTTGGGGTGAAAATGTAATTAAATATGATTATATTACAAAAGTGTTTCTTTTCAAAGAAAAAAGAGAGCTTAATTTAATGTTAATCGCAATATGCAAACTCATATAAATTGCAAAAAACATTTTAAGCTCTCTTTTGTCCTTTCAAAAAAGATTCCTTAGCGGCTTCCGTGAGCTTCGGCAAGAGGACTTTCTCTTTTGAAAAATAACGATATGCACCATAGTGCCGAAATTGCAACAAGTGCATATACAATTCTGCTGATAACTGCGGCAGAGCCTCCGAAAAGGAAAGCTACAAGGTCAAACTGAAAGACTGCTATAAGTCCCCAGTTGATACCGCCTATGATCAACAGAAGCATAGCGATTTTATCTAACATAATAAAACACCTCCGACACAAAACTGTTTAATGTTTTGTGTGTAATCTTATTATGTCTTTTAAAACTCTAAATATTCATTTATAATAAAAATTTTTGAACATATATTAAATACAATAGACAAAAAATCTTATATATGATATAATTACATAGATTTGCGATCAATTTTGATTTTAAACTATTTATAAAAGGAGAGAAAGTATTGTCGACAGCAGAAAAAATACTTTTTAAAAATCAGGAATGTGTAATGCTTAGAGCCGACAGATACACAGCAATTGTTGCCAATCAAACGGGTTCAAGCGTTTTAAGGCTGCGTGATGAAGAATTAAAGGTCGAGGTTTTCAGATATAAGGACGATGTAACTATGGAAACAATTGACCAAGCCCGAGAAATTTGGGGGCTTCCCACCCTTTATTTGCCAAACAGATTTGACGGCGGAGTTTTAAGAACTTCTGACGCTGTTTATAATCTTCCGATTAACGAGATCGAATTCAACAATTATCTTCACGGATTTGTTCAAAATCGTGTTCATAAAATAAAAGAACTTTATGCCGACAAGGAAAATGATACGGCGGTCTTGGTGACTTGTTATGATTATGATGAAAACGACGAGTTCTTTAAATTTTTACCGCTGAAATTTAAAATTTCATACACCTTTACTCTTTCAAAGGACGGGCTTAAACAGGAAATAAAGCTGACAAGCTTAGCTGAAAAGATGCTGCCTGTATCTATTTGCACCCATACCTGTATTAATGCTCCTTTCTGTGACGGAGGAAATGAGGCGGATATGGTTTTGTCTGTGCCTGTTGAAAAGAAGTGCGAACTTGATGAGAGAAATCTTCCGACTGAAAAACTGACAGGGCTTTCAGATTGGGATAAAGAATACAAAAACGGGGTTAAAATGCCCACCTTGCAGGACATTTCAAACGATATGTATACAGCTTGTATGAACAAGCTTGACGGTGAGGACTTTTACGGATGTTATATGACAGACATAAAAAAGGGTATTCAGATTTGTAACGAGGTCTCTAAGGAGTTTAAGTTCTGGAACATATGGAATGACAAGGGTAATAAGGGGTATTTCTGTCCTGAACCGATGACAGCTATGATAAATGCTCCTAATCTTTCGCTTGAGTGTGAGATAAGCGGTTATACAGAGCTTTCTAAGGGTGAAACCTTTTCATGCTGGCAGAGGTTTTTCACAAAAAGGTGTTAATAATCATATAAGAATTAAAGGCAATAACAGTAAGATTTGTTATGCCTGAAAAATATATGTTATATGGGATAATATTTAATAAGGAAATTAGCGTGAACAGATTTTCACGCAGGAATGGTGACTATTATGAAGTATGGATATTTTGATGATGAAAAAAAGGAATATGTGATAAATAATCCGAAAACTCCGTATCCTTGGATAAATTATTTAGGCTCACAGGAGTTCTTTTCACTTATTTCAAATACGGCAGGCGGATATAGTTTTTTCAAGGACGCACGTTTGAGAAGAATAACAAGATACCGCTATAACAATGCTCCAATAGATATGGGCGGAAAGTATTTCTATATAAATGATGGAGAATGCGTATGGTCGCCGGGATGGTCGCCTGTTAAAGCAGAGCTTGACAGTTACACCTGCCGTCACGGTATGGGATATACCATTATAAAAGGTGAGAAAAACGGGATCAGTGCTGAGGTAACATTTTTTGTTCCACTTAATTTCAGAGGAGAGGTTCAGAAGGTTACTTTAGAGAATACTTCAGACAAGCCTAAGACCTTTAAGCTGTTTTCTTTTGTTGAGTGGTGCTTATGGAACGCTCAGGACGACGGAGAGAATTTTCAGAGGAATTTCAACACAGGCGAGGTTGACATAGAGCGCTCAACGATTTTTCATATCACAGAATATAAAGAACGCAGGGATCATTTTGCGTTCTATACTGTAAATTGTGATATCGACGGATTTGACACAGACAGAGAGAGCTTTATGGGACTTTATAACGGATTCGGGAACCCTAAGACCGTTATGGAAGGCAAGCCTAATAATTCGGTTGCCGACGGTTGGTCGCCGGTTGCTTCGCATTGTATTGTAATTACTTTAAATCCGAATGAAAAACGGGATTTGATTTTCCTTCTCGGATATGTTGAAAACACTGATAATGACAAGTGGAATGATGACGGTTCTATAAATAAATCTAAGGCTTATGAAATGATAAAATCTATGAATAATATTGAAAAAGCTGATAATGCATTAGCAGAGCTTAAAGACTATTGGGATAAGCTGCTTTCTAAGTATACAGTTAAAACCGGTGATGAAAAGCTTAACAGAATGGTGAACATTTGGAATCAGTATCAGTGTATGGTTACATTTAATCTAAGCCGTTCAGCGTCATATTTTGAAAGCGGTATCGGCAGAGGAATGGGCTTTAGGGATTCAAATCAGGATTTGCTTGGCTTTGTTCATCAGATTCCAGAAAGAGCAAGAGAAAGAATTTTAGATCTTGCTGCCACTCAGCTTCCTGACGGCGGATGCTATCATCAATATCAGCCTCTTACCAAAAAGGGTAACAATGAGATAGGCGGTGACTTTTCAGACGATCCGCTGTGGATGATACTTTCTACTGCACAGTATATTAAAGAAACAGGAGATTATTCGATCCTTGATGAAATGGTTCCTTATGACAATGATGAATCTAAATCGCAAAGAATGATGCATCATCTTCATCAATCGTTCTACCACGTGGTTAATAATGTGGGACCTCACGGATTGCCGCTTATAGGCAGAGCCGATTGGAACGACTGTTTGAATTTGAATTGTTTTTCAAGCACTCCGGGCGAGAGCTTTCAGACTTCTACCTCGAAAGACGGAAAGGTTGCGGAGTCTGTTATGGTTGCGGCAATGTTTACGTTTATAGGTCCTGAGTATGTAAAGCTTTGCGAATATAAGGGACTTGAATCAGAGGTTGAAAAGGCTCAGAAGGCTATCAATGAAATGAAAGAGAATATCATCAAGCATGGCTTTGACGGAGAGTGGTTTTTGAGAGCTTATGACGACTGCGGAAATAAGGTAGGTTCTAAAGAATGTGAGGAGGGTAAAATCTTTATCGAGCCACAGGGCTTTTGTGTGATGAGCGGGATAGGCAAGGAAGAGGGTCTTGATATAAAGACGCTTGACAGCGTAAAGAAATACCTTGATACTAAGTATGGTCTTGTTTTGAATAACCCTGCGTTTACTAAATACTATATCGAATACGGCGAGATCTCCACATATCCTGCCGGATATAAAGAAAATGCAGGTATATTCTGTCACAATAATGCGTGGATAATCTGCGCTGAGGCGTTCTTAGGGCGTGGAAATCAGGCTTTTGAATACTATTCAAAGATTGCCCCCGCATACCTTGAGGATATATCTGAAATTCACAGAACCGAGCCTTATGTTTATGCTCAGATGATAGCAGGAAAGGATGCAAAGCGACACGGCGAGGCGAAAAACAGTTGGCTTACAGGTACAGCTGCTTGGAACTTTGTTGCAGTTTCACAGTATATCTTAGGAATTATCCCTGATTATTCGGGACTTAAGATTGATCCGTCAATTCCAAGCGAATGGGACGGTTTTGAAGTATCAAGGGAATTCAGGGGAACAAGATATAATATTACTTTTAGAAACCCTGATAATGTTTCTAAGGGAATTAAAAGTATCATTGTTGATGGTAAACATATTGACGGAAATGTTCTTCCTATGTTTGAAAGCGGAACAGAACACACTGTCGAGGTTACAATGGGCAAAAAAGGATTCTTTGATAAGATTAAAGAAGAAATAGCAAAATAAAAAAACATTGAAAACCAGAATAATTATAAAAACAGATGCAAAGTATAACTGCATCTGTTTTTTATGTAAATTAACTTGATAATAAAGACTGAATATGTTATCATTATAATGAATAATTGTATAAAAATGATGTGATATAAGGAGTTATTAATGATTACAGTATCTAATGTAAGTTTACAGTTTGGCGGACAAATGCTTTTTAAGGATGTAGATCTAAAGTTTACAAACGGAAACTGTTATGGAATAATCGGTGCAAACGGTGCAGGAAAATCAACATTTTTGAAAATTCTCTGCGGAGAAATTGAACCAACGACCGGAGAGGTCATTATTCCGAAAGATATAAGGCTGTCCGTACTTAAGCAGGATCATTTTGCTTTTGACGAGTATACAGTGTTGGATACTGTTATAATGGGGAACGAACGTCTTTATGAAATAATGAAGCAAAAGGATGAGCTTTATGCTAAGGATGATTTTTCAGAGGCAGACGGTGATTTGGCGGCAGAGTTGGAGGGCGAATTTGCTGAGCTTAACGGTTGGGAGGCTGAAAGCGACGCCTCAAAGCTGATTCAGGGTCTTGGATTATCTGAAGATCTTTTGTATGCACAAATGTCGTCCTTGTCGGGTAATGATAAGGTTAAAATTCTTTTGGCACAGGCTCTTTTCGGAAACCCGGATGTTATACTTCTTGACGAACCTACTAACCACTTGGATATAGACGCTATACGTTGGCTGGAGGACTTTTTAGCTGAGTATTTCGGTACGGTTTTAGTTGTATCTCATGACAGGCATTTTTTAAACAATGTTTGCACACATATAGTCGATATTGATTATACCAAAATAAAGATGTATGTCGGAAACTACGAGTTTTGGTATGAATCAAGCCAGTTAATGCAGAGAATGATTAAACAGCAGAATAAAAAGGCTGAAGAAAAGATAAAAGAACTTCAGGAGTTTATTGCACGTTTTTCTGCTAATAAGTCAAAATCAAAGCAGGCTACTTCACGAAGAAAGCTGTTAGACAAGCTGACTGTTGAGGAGATGCCTGCGTCGTCGAGAAAATATCCGTATATCGGATTTAACATGGACAGAGAGCTTGGCAAAGAAGTTCTTTCGGTAAACGGCATTTCAAAAACAGTTGATGGTGAAAAGCTTTTTAATAATATAAGCTTTACGGTAGGCAGGGAAGATAAAATTGCTGTAATAGGCGAATCCGAGCAGGCTATTACAATGCTTTTTAAAATTATAATGGAAGAGGAAATTCCTGATGAGGGAGATTTCAAGTGGGGAATTTCGACTTCTGTATCTTATTTTCCTAAGGATAATTCATCTTTCTTTGAAGGAAAGAGTATGTCAATAATAGATTGGATAAGACAGTATTCCGAAACTGATGAAACGGAAACATATCTAAGAGGATTTTTAGGTAAAATGCTATTTTCAGGTGATGAGGTTTATAAGTCGGTGGAAGTGCTTTCGGGAGGAGAAAAGGTAAGATGTATGTTCTCGAGGATGATGCTGTTCGGCTCAAATGTTTTGATACTTGACCAGCCTACTAATCATCTTGATCTGGAGAGTATTACTGCTGTAAATAATGGATTGTCCGATTTTAAGGGCGTTGTAATTTTTGCGTCTCATGATCATGAAATAATGCAGACCGTTGCAAACAGAATTATCGAGATTACTCCTGACGGAATTATAGACCGTCAGGGAACATATGAGGAGTTTTTAGAATTTAAGAAAAGCTATAATGTAAAATAAAAACCTTGTAAAAATGTATGTTTAAGAATATTTTTGTAAAATCGAAGTGTTTTTTTAATCATTATAAGGTTGCCTTTATAGGCTATACAATAAGCTGGGGTATTATTTAACAAATCTGTTGCTATGGGAGGGGTCAACTTGAAAAAACGCAGAAGATGTATCGGAGTATTAATAAGAGGAGTAGAAAATAAGTTTCAAAAATCTGTTTTAGAAGGTATACTTCGTCAGGCATATGCATTGGATTATAATGTCGCAATTTTTTCAATGATTGACGAGAATTTATATTTGAAAGAATTTGAGGTCGGAGAAGAAAATATTTTTTCACTTATAAATCCTCAGTTGATTGACGGTTTTATATATTCACAGACTTCATTCCAGACTAATGAGCTTCAGACAGAAACAACAGAGATATTAAAAAAGTTCGGCAAGCCGGTTGTATGCATTGATTTTAAGAACAAATCATTTCCCTACACAATGGTTGATGACCAAAGGGGATTTTCAAATTTGGTTTCACACTTAATAGAAGAGCATAACTGTAAGAAAATTTATTGTCTTACTGGATTAGCTGATTTTCATCAAACTAAGGTCAGACTTAAAGGATATTATGACGCCATGGACTCTCATGGATTGTTTTATGATGACAGTTATATCTTTGAGGGGGATTTCTGGAAAGACGCTTCAACAAAGCTTGCAGAGGATATCTATGAGGGAAAAGTAGAGCGTCCGGATGCAATTGCTTGTCATAACGACTGGATGGCAATACATCTTTGCAACAGGCTTACTGATTTTGGCATAAGAGTTCCTGAGGATATTGCAATAGTCGGATATGACGGAGTAAGTGAATCACGGGATAATGTTCCTACTATAACAACGTATCAAACCCCTGATATAGATGCAGGAGTTGACGCTGTATGTACGCTTTATAGAATTCTTACAGGCAAAGAATGTACAAAAGCCTATCATACAGGCGGATATATCATAATGGGTGAAAGCTGTGGCTGTAATGAAGATGTATCCGGTAATATGGATAAACAAAAGACGCAGATCAGTGAAGTGCGTACATATAAAGAGCTTTACAGAACAAGTAATATGCTTGAAAAGCTTACTGCGGCGAAATCATTTGATGAATTTTGCAATATTTTGATGGAGCTTACTTACATTATTCGTGATTGTACAAAGATTGACTTGTGTATGTGCAACGACTGGGACAGCCTGGAAAGCGATAAGAGTTATAATACAAATGGATATACTGAAAAAGTTACTCCCGTTTTAAAAGACTCAGCAGAAAGAATTCCTTTCAAAACTAAGTTTATGTATCCTGATTTGTGGACTGATAAAGAACAACCGGGAGCATACTATTTCTTTCCGATACACTTCAATGACAGAACCTTTGGATATGTTGTATTTATATATGAAAACACATATGAATCTTGTGATGAGGTTTATTGGGATTGGATAAAATCATTATCCATTTCGCTGGAATTTATGAGAACTTCAATTTGTATGCAAACTTTAAATAATATGCTAAGACAGGATTCTATGACCGATCAGCTTACAGGAATAAATAATACTTACGGTTACAAGAAATCGTGCGACGAACTTATTAAAAAGCTTAAAGATACAGATTTGAATATGCTTGTTATTTCTGTGGATATGGATAATCTAAAAGTCACCAATGATACTTACGGTCACTTGGAAGGAAATAACGCCATTAAAACAGTTGCAAATGCTTTGCGTGTAGCTTGTATAAAGAACGAAGTTTGTGCCAGAATAGGCGGAGATGAGTTTGTAATATTGGGAATAGGAAATTATACAAATGATGATGCAGATGAAATCCTTGCAAATATCAATGATTATCTTTCTAAATATAATAAAGCCTCTGACAAGCCATATGAGGTACACACAAGTATGGGTTATGCAATAAGAGAATATTATGACGGCTTTAAGTATGAAGAAGTCTTAAAAGAAGCTGATGTCAATATGTATAAAAATAAAGCAAAATACAAAGGCTTAAAGAATATAAGATAGTTAATTAACAGGACAAAGCAAGTTGTTTTGTCCTGTTTAAGCAAGCAAAAAGGCATACGGTTTTCCGTATGCCTAAATTTGTATCATATTTTGAGCTGTTATTTATAAAGCTCTCTCTTAACATATGTTGTGTGGAGAATATGATGAGCCTTTTCACTTCCCGGTTCGCCGAAGAATTCTTTGTAAACTTGTTTGATAGCCGGGTTTTCGTGAGATTTTCTAATTGATTTGTTAGCGTCATTATTGTAAAGAACGCTTGCTCTTAATGCCTGAATGTCAACAGTATTTCTTACAGAACCAGGCTGCTGAGGCTGACCGCCTCCGTTTACGCATCCGCCCGGACAACCCATTATCTCGATGAAGTGGTAATCAGCTTCTCCGCTTTCAACCTTTTTAAGAAGTTCTTTAGCATTTGCAAGCCCAGAAACTACTGCAATTTTTACATTCATACCTGCAACGTCATAGTTTGCTTCTTTAATGCCCTTTGTTCCGCGAACTTCTTTGAAGTCAACGCTTTCAAGCTCTTCACCTGTCAATGTTTCAACAGCAGTACGAAGTGCAGCCTCCATAACTCCGCCAGTCGCACCGAAGATAACTCCTGCACCGGTTGAGATGCCCAAAGGATCGTCAAACTCTTCATCGCCTAGTTCGAGGAACTTGATACCTGCTCTTTCAATCATTCTTGCAAGTTCTCTTGTAGTAATAGAAATGTCAACGTCAGGAACACCTGCTGCGTCCTCGTCATCTCTTCCTATTTCAAACTTCTTAGCTGTACAAGGCATAACCGCAACAACAACAATATCCTTAGGATCGAGTCCCATTTTTTCTGCATAGTAAGTTTTAACAGTTGCACCGAACATCTGCATAGGTGATTTGCAGCTTGAAAGATTTTCTGTTAATTCAGGGAAGTAGTGTTCGCAGTATTTGACCCATCCCGGCGAGCAGGAGGTGATAAGCGGAAGTTTTCCGCCGTTTTGAACCCTGTCCACAAATTCGTGAGCCTCCTCCATGATTGTAAGGTCAGCTCCAAAGTCAGTATCAAATACCTTGTCAAAGCCCAGTCTGCGAAGTGCAGCAGCCATTTTGCCCTCTACATCTGTTCCGATAGGAAGTCCGAAAGCCTCTCCCAGAGCGGCTCTTACAGCAGGAGCTGTCTGGACAATAACAGTTTTGGTTTCGTCAGCGATAGCCTCGAAAACTTCTGAAGTGTTGTCTTTCTCGTATAACGCACCCGTAGGACAAACAGCAATACACTGTCCGCAGGATACGCATGAGGTGTTTCCTAAATCATCTTCAAAAGCACAGCTTATGTTTGTATTAAAGCCTCTTTCGTTAGCACCTATAACACCGATGCCTTGCGTTTTAGCACAAGCCGCTACACAGCGTCTGCAAAGAATACACTTGCTGTTATCTCTGACCATATGAGCAGATGAGCAGTCAAGAATTGACTCAGTTTTTGCTCCGTCATAAATACTTTCATCTTCTATCTTGTAATCTTTAGCAAGCTTTTGAAGTTCACAGTTTCCGCTTCTTACGCATGAAAGACACGTTCTGTTGTGGTTTGAAAGAATGAGCTCTAATGTTTTCTTTCTTGAGTCGATTACCTTTGGTGTGCTTGTGAATATGTTCATGCCCTCTGAGATAGGGTATACACAGGAAGCAACAATTTTCTTAGGTCCAAAGCCGTCGCCTCTTTTTTCCTGCGCCTCAACAACGCAGATACGGCAAGCTCCTATTTCATTGATCTCCTTCAAGAAACAAAGTGTAGGAATCTCGACATTTGCAAGGCGAGCCGCTTCAAGGATCGTTGAACCTTTAGGAGCCTGATAGTCTGCTCCGTTGATTTTAATATTAATCATATCCATTTAAAACGCCTCCCTACTTCTTTGATATTGCGCCGAACTTACATTTTTCAATACAAGCTCCGCACTTAATACATTTACTTTGATCGATTTTATGTGGATTTTTAACGCTTCCTTCAATAGCTCCGGCAGGACACTGTCTTGCACAAAGAGTACATCCCTTACATTTATCCGGATCGATAACGTATTTGAGAAGGTCTTTACAAACTCCTGCAGGACAGGTCTTGTCAACAACGTGTGCAATGTACTCGTCTTTAAAATAGCGAAGAGTTGAAAGAACAGGGTTCGGCGCTGTTTGTCCGAGTCCGCAAAGGGAATTGTTCTTTATGTAATAGCATAACTCTTCGATTCTATCTAAGTCCTCAAGTGTTGCCTGACCTTTTGTAACCTTGTCAAGAAGCTCATATAAGCGCTTTGTACCGATACGGCAAGGCGTACATTTTCCGCAGGATTCGTCAACTGTGAACGCCAAGAAGAACTTAGCAATATCAACCATACAGTTGTCTTCGTCCATAACGATAAGTCCTCCTGAACCCATCATCGAACCGATAGCGATAAGGTTATCGTAGTCAATTTCAATATCATAATGTTCAGCAGGAATACATCCGCCCGAAGGACCTCCTGTTTGCGCAGCCTTAAATTTCTTTCCGTTAGGTATTCCGCCGCCGATCTCTTCAATAATAGTTCTCAGCTTTGTACCCATTGGGATCTCGACAAGACCGGTGTTTTTGATTTTACCGCCGAGTGCAAATACCTTTGTACCCTTTGATTTTTCTGTACCCATTGATGCAAACCAATCTGCTCCGTTTACAATGATTTGTGGTATGTTTGCATATGTTTCAACATTATTGAGTATAGTAGGCTTGCCGAACAAGCCCTTTTCAGCAGGGAACGGAGGACGAGGACGAGGTTCTCCTCTGTTGCCCTCAATTGACGTCATAAGAGCAGTTTCCTCACCGCAAACGAAAGCTCCTGCACCAAGACGCAGACCAATGTCAAAGTCAAAGCCTGTGCCGAAGATGTCTTTACCTAAAAGTCCGTATTCTCTTGCCTGATTGATAGCAATTTCCAAACGCTTAACAGCGATAGGATATTCAGCACGAACGTAAATATAACCCTGTGAAGCTCCGATTGCATAACCTGCAATAGCCATTGCTTCCAAAACAACGTGCGGGTCTCCCTCTAAAACAGAACGATCCATAAATGCTCCCGGATCGCCCTCGTCGGCATTACAGCAAACGTATTTTTGGTCAGCGTCAGGAACGATATTACGGGCAAGCTTCCACTTCATACCTGTCGGGAAGCCGCCGCCTCCACGTCCGCGAAGACCCGAATCGAGAATAGTCTGGATAACCTCATCAGGCGTCATTTCGGTAAGTACCTTACCCAAAGCCTCATATCCGCCTGTTCCTATATATTCTTCAATATTTTCAGGGTTGATAACACCGCAGTTTCTCAGTGCAACACGGTGCTGCTTTTTGTAAAACGCTGTGTCATTAAGTGATTTAACGCCTTTGTCGGTAACAGTTTCATCGTATACAAGACGTGAAACGATTCTTCCCTTTAACAGATGCTCCGAAACGATTTCAGGAATATCGTCTACCTTTACCATTGAGTAGAATGTTCCCTCAGGATAGATGATCATAATGGGTCCTAAAGCGCAAAGTCCGAAGCATCCGGTCTTTACTACTTGTACCTCATCGGATAATCCGTTTTTAGCAATTTCGCTTTCCAGCTTTTCAACGATTTGTGCACTTCCGGATGAAGTACAGCCTGTTCCGCCGCAGACTAAAACGTGTGAACGATACATATATGTACTCCTCCTTAACTAACTAATTGTATAATCAGAAACTATCTGACCTCTTATCAAATGACGGTCGATAACTTCCTTTGCTTTTTCAGCGGTCATTTTAACGTATGTTACTTTATCTTTACCCGGTTCCATAACTTCAACTATTGGTTCATATTTGCACATACCGATACAGCCGGTTTGTGTAACCATAACCTTGTCTCCGATACCCTTTTCAGCAACGCCTTCTACAAAAGCGTTAAGCACAGGTCTTGCACCGGCAGCTATTCCGCAGGTCGCCATTCCGACAACTACACGGGTAACATTATCGTCTTCTTCACGAAGTCCGACTTGTCCCTGCATTTTTTCACGGATAGCTCTTAACTCTTCAAGTGATTTCATTTATTATTTCCTCCTATTATATTGTTTGATTAAATGATAAGATTTTGATCAACCTCAGCTTTGTTGGATTTTAGAAAATCCAATATGTAAGCTGAAACCTCCGGGACATCAAAGGGAACATCGCCTAATATTTCACGAAGCTCTCTGGTGTCCAATGTGAAAGATTTGTCATTCACCGTATAGGTGTAGACAAAATCAATATTTTTGTTCAATGTTATCAGACTGTGCATTGTACTCGACATATCGCCAAGTGGCATTCTGTCAATGTGATTAAGTGTGAAAACCGCAGTGACCTGCGTTCCCTCGCCGACTTTTGATTTTATTTCAAACGAACCGTCTGTATTTTCAGCCGCCTCTTTGAAAAACGGAACTCCAAGCCCAACCTTTCTGGTAGTTCTTGTTGTGAAAAACGGGTCGCACACCTGTGAAACCTGTTCATCAGTCATTCCGCAGCCGTTGTCGTCGATCTCAATAATCAGCTTATTTTCATTTGAATCTGCAAAAACTGATATTTCAACAAGCGAAGCGTTTGCCTTAACAGAATTTTGTGCAACATCTAATACATTGAGTGAAATTTCAGTCATCATTATTCTGCATATTTTGCCAGAATACCATCGACGTCATCCACTGTCAGACGACCGTAAACATCATCATTTACTGTTAGTACGGGAGCAAGTCCGCAAGCACCGATGCATCTGCAGTCAACAAGTGTAAACTTACCGTCGGATGTTGTTTCACCGCCGTTGATACCCAACTTTTTAGATAACTCGTCAAAAATGTCGCCTGAGCCCTTTACATAACAAGCTGTACCAAGACAAACGGAAATAGTGTATTTTCCTTTTGGATTCAGCGTGAATTGCGAGTAGAAGGTAGCTACTCCGTAAATTTTCTCAAGCGGGATATCCATTTCATGTGCGATTATCTTCTGCACCTCAATAGGAAGATATCCGTAAATTTCCTGCGCTTTCTGAAGAATAGGCATTAATGCTCCCTTATCACTTTTGTGAGAAGCTATAACTTCTTTTAACTTAGCTTCTTGTTCTTTGGTGCCGGAGAAAGGGATAGAACATTTTTTTGCTGCCATTTGTGAACCTCCTTAATATTTAGTGTAAAATCATACATAGTTAAACAGCTGAATTTCTAGTTTATATAATATAACTGTTCAGCTCAATTCTGGAGAAAGAGTGATTTTTCTCCTATAATACCTTAATAAGTGCATAATAATCACTTATAGACTATTATAACATATTATTAAATAAACTGCTATAAACATTATAAACATACAGAAGTCATTTTTTTTGTTTAAACTGTACAATTTGTTCAAGTATATATGGATTGGTATTTTTTGTAATTGTAAAACAAGTGAAATAGTCTTGAAAACAAGTTGAAAAAATGTTATTATAAAATATATATGTTTTAAAATTAAATTTAGAAATATTTAAGTTCCGTTATGTAAAAAAGATATATATTAAATCATATTGAATTTTGCAATTTTCGTATAGGAAAGGAATGGTGAATGTTATGACAATTTCAGAGGTAAAGGAATTTCTTGAGGCAAAAATACTTTGCGGCGAAGAGTATATCGGGAAAGATGTTCATACAGCTTGCGGATCTGATATGATGAGCGACGTTCTTGCATTTGTCAAGGATCAGTCTGTGCTGATAACAGGACTTAACAATCCGCAGGTCATAAGAACTGCCGAAATGATGGATATTATCTGCATATGCTTTGTAAGAGGCAAGATCCCTGATGAAACTATTATTGAAATGGCGGCAGACAGAGGACTTGTTCTTATGGCAACAGATATGAGAATGTTTGAAGCTTGCGGAATTTTATACGAAAAGGGACTTCGCGGGGGTGCAAAGCATTGAGTAATTCTATGACTTTTAAATATACTGTTGACGGAGAGGATTTTACCCGCGCAGGCGAGGCATCCAGCAATGTTAAAGGGAAACTCAAGCAAATGGGAGTAAACCCCGATGTTGTGAGAAAGGTAGCCATTGCCATGTATGAGGGAGAGATCAATATGGTCGTTCATGCAAAGGGCGGCGATATTACCGTTGAGGTAACTCCGAAGGAAATAATTATGACGCTGAAAGACGTAGGTCCGGGAATACCCGATGTGGAAAAGGCTATGCAGGCAGGGTATTCGACTGCAAATGAGAATATAAGGTCGCTCGGTTTCGGTGCAGGTATGGGATTGCCCAATATGAAAAAGTATTCTGATGAACTTACAATAGATACAGAACTTGGCGTGGGAACTACTGTTGTAATGAAGGTAAAAATAAACTAGTCATTTGAATAGACACACTATACATATTTTATAAGAAATGAGGTGTGGGGAATGGAGAATTTTATAAATTCGGTAAGGCTTGATAAGGATTTGTGCAAGGGCTGTATACATTGTATAAAGCGCTGTCCTACTCAGGCTATAAGAGTAAGAAACGGAAAGGCTCATATAATTCCTGAATTTTGTATAGACTGCGGTGAATGTATAAGGGTTTGCCCGCATCACGCAAAGAAAACCCATTACGATCCGCTGGATATTTTAGATAAATATGAATATAAAGTAGCGCTTCCTGCGCCGTCTTTTTATGCTCAGTTCAATAATTTAGAGGATATAAATATTGTTTTGCGTGCGTTAAAGCATATGGGCTTTGACGATGTGTTCGAGGTTTCTGCGGCGGCAGAGCTTGTTTCTCAGCTTTCAAGAGAATACATAGAAAAGCATAAGGATAAAGCACCGTTTATAAGCTCGGCTTGTCCGTCGGTAGTGCGGCTGATAAGGGTGAGATTTCCTAATCTTATCGAGCATATTCTGCCAATAAACGCACCTGTTGAAATAGCCGCCGAGGAGGCAGCTAAGAAAGCTCTGAAAGATACTGGACTTCCAAGAGAGAAAATAGGGATAGTCTTTTTGTCTCCGTGTCCTGCCAAGGTAACGGCGGCGAAGTATCCGATAGTTAATGAAAAATCTGAAATAGACGCAGTTGTTGCAATAAAGCACGTTTATAAAGAAATCCTGCCGTATATGGTCGAGGCTCAGAACGAGAGCGACGACCTTTTGCAGGCGGGGAAAATAGGCATAAGCTGGGGAGCGTCAGGCGGAGAAGCAGGAGGACTTTTAACGGACAGCTATCTTGCCGCTGACGGCATAGAAAATGTCATAAAGGTATTAGAAGAACTTGAAGATCAGAAGATCTCAAACCTTGACTTTATAGAGCTTGACGCCTGTTCAGGCGGTTGTGTAGGCGGAGTTTTGCAGGTGGAAAATCCTTATGTTGCAAAGTCAAAGCTGAAGCATCTAAGAAAATATATGCCTGTTGCAAAAAATCATATTGAAGAATCAAACGGAGTTAATAAGGCATACTGGGATAAGGATTTAGAGTATCAGCCTGTATTTAACTTAGGACGTGACTTTGTTGACGGTTTGGCGAAGATGGAGCAGGTCGAACAGCTTTGTGATAAGCTGCCCGGTCTTGACTGCGGTTCGTGCGGTGCCCCGACCTGTAAGGCGTTAGCTGAGGATATTGTCAGGGGAATCGCAAATGAGAAGGATTGTATTTATCTTCTTCGTGAGTATATACATAAATTGTCAAGTGATTTGAAAAAGATTTAGTTACACCTAAAACGAAAGGTAAGGTATAGTATGACGGCTTCTGAACTTATTGATAAAGCGGGATTTAAGGTGTTAAATTTACCCGATGAAAATAAAGAAAGAAATATAAGCGGTGTGTATTGCTGCGACTTATTAAGCGTTGTAATGTCAAAAGGCTTTGAGGACTGCGTATGGATAACCATTATGGGAAACATAAACGCAGTTGCAGTTGCGGCACTTACCGAAATGAGCGTTATTGTTCTTGCTGAGGGAACGGCAATAGATGAAAATATGCTCCCTAAGGCTGAGATGCAGGGTATAACGGTTGTGCAGTCAGACAAGCCTATCTATGAAACGGCAGTTTTGATTTACAACCTGCTTAAAGAAAATGCTTAGCCTGTCTTACGATTTACATATACATTCCTGCCTGTCGCCCTGCGGTGATAATGAATCTACCCCTGCGAATATCGTCGGAATGGCTTACGTCAAAGAGCTTGATGTTATAGCGCTGTGCGACCATAACACCTCAAAAAACTGCGTTGCGGCAAGCGAGGTGGCAAAGGCTTACGGCAAGACCCTTATCTGCGGAATGGAGCTTACCACTGAGGAGGAAGTACACGTTGTATGTCTTATGCCCGGTTTGGATAAAGCACTTGAGCTTGATGAATATGTAAATCAAAGAATAATGCCTGTTGAGAATAATCCCGATATTTTCGGCGAACAACTAATAATGAACAGCGATGACGAGATTATCGGACACGAGAACAAGCTGCTTATCAATGCAACGACTATTTCCTTTTCAAAGGTGTTTCCGTTGGTTGAAAGTTTGGGCGGAGTTGCTATACCTGCTCACATAGACAAGCAGGCAAACTCACTTTTGGCAAACTTAGGTTTTATCCCGCCGGATTCTACATTTAAAACAGTAGAGCTTAAAAATCTCAATAACCTGCCGAACCTTAAAGCTCAGCACGATTACTTAAACAACTGTAAGGTCATAACAAGCTCAGACGCACACTATCTTCGGGATATAAACGAGCCTGTTAATTTTCTGCATGCTGAGGAAAATTCAGCGGAGGCTGTTATTGAGGCATTAAAAAATCCAAAGATTTTGTAGATGTTTTATAAATCAGGGTTTGAAAAAAATTGCGTATGAATGGAGGATTTAAAATGAAACAATGCTGTCTTCACGAATCGGGAGAGGATTATTTAGAAACCATTTTAATACTTCACAATAAAACAGGATATGTGCGCTCTATTGATATTGCAACAGAGTTGGGGTATTCAAAGCCGAGCGTGAGCCGTGCTATGGGTATTCTGAAAGCAAACGGATATATAACCGTCGAGCCGTCGGGGCAGATAGTTCTTACAGACGAGGGCAGAAAGAAAGCGGAGTCGGTATATCACAGGCATTTAGTAATAACCGATTTTCTGGAGGGTTTAGGCGTATCGAGAGAAAACGCCGAGCTTGACGCTTGCAAGATAGAGCATATTATTTCGGAGGAGACTTTTGCGAGGATAAAGGAGAAGTGCACTGATTAGAGGTAACAGCAGCGGTTACGCTGCATCCTCTTCCGCCTTTGTATAGTTTGATTGATGTTAAAGTTTGTACAACGGCGGGCTTTAGTTTGTTTAAAATGTATTTATTTTTCTGCTTCTTGCATAAGTTTGTAACAATGTTCGCTCAGTCTTGCGGTTTCGTCTGCTAAACATTCAAGAGCTCCTCTTAAAATGTCATCACCATATATGTGGATAAAATACATTACGCAAACTTCGGACAGCCCTTCTAGCTTTTCGGCTTTTTTCTTTATTTCTTCAAAGTCTACTAAATGAACTGCTTTGATTTTTTCTTTCATTAATGTCACTTCCTTTAATTTGATTTATTTATATTATACACGTATTTTCTGTGTAAATCAATGTGCAATATTATACAAAATTAGAAGTTTATTATTGTTTATGTTATACACATTTATTCTGTGTAATATACGCAAAAATAAAAAGAGGTATTAGTTTATGTCTATTCAGTATAAGGTTAATGTTTTAGCAGAATTAAAAGCCAAAGGCTATAACACATCACGTTTAAGAAAAGAAAAATTATTGGCAGAAGCAACGATACAACTATTAAGACATAACAAAATTGTGTCTTACAAGAATATTTCAAGACTATGTAAATTACTTGAATGTGATATAGGCGATATTTTAGAGTATAGGGAAGATTAAACAGATATAAAGTTGTTTAGAATATATCATTGTGCTAACTTTCCAAAGGCGGCAAAACCACCGGCGGTTCGCCGGACATATTTATGCCCGTACTTTCATATACATAAATGAAAAACTGTATAGAAAGCGGGGCATTAATTATGATTGTAAAAACATTCAAAGTCAGGAAAAAAGGGTTAGTTATATGCGGCGGAATACTTATTGCACTTTTGGTGATACTTATTGTTTGCGGAATCGTGCATAAGGCTACGGCAAAAACTTACCCTATGAAAACTGAGAGCGAAAGACAGGCATTTATGAGAGAAATGGGCTGGGAGGTCTCAGAGGAATATACAAGCTGTAAGGTAGTGTCAATACCTGAGGAGTTTAACGAAACATACGAAAGCTATAACGAGCTTCAGAAAGAGCAGGGCTTTAATCTCAAAAAGTACAAAGGCGAAATGGTTGAAATTTATACATATGAGGTGTATAATTATCCCGGAAACTCTGAAAATGTTGTTATTAATTTAATGGTGTTTGAAGAAAAACTTATAGGTGGAGACGTTTCCTGCAATGAGCTTGACGGATTTATGCAGGGACTTAAAAATTCCGATCCTGATGCTAAATCCGGATTGGATAAAAAGAGTTCCGAGAAAGAAAGCAGTGAAGATGATTCTGTTAAATCGGATAGCTCGGAGGATAAAAACAATAATAAGAAAAAGTCTGAGAATAACAGTACAGATAAAACATCAAAGTCTGACAAGAAAGAATCTAAAAACACTTTCGACAGCAGTGAGGCTGAAGAAAGTTCAACTGATGTGAGCGACAGCAGTATTGCAGAAGAAAGCAGTACAGAAGTATCCGAAGAAAACACATCTGAAGAAAATACATCTGAAGAGAACACTTCCGCTGCCGAAAGCAGTTCACAGCAGTGGTAAGATAATAGCTTTAGAGAAAATAAAGGAATTATAAATGAAATTAGAATTAATGCGGATTGATAAGTATATTTCAAGTCAGTTGAACGGTGTATCCCGTAAGGACGCTAAAGCCCTTTGCAGAAAAAATGAGGTCTTGGTGAATGGGTCTGTTGTGAAAAACAGTGATGAAAAAATAGTTGCAGGGAAGGATACCGTTACCGTTCAGGGTGAGAATGTACCTTATAAAAAGCATATATATATTATGCTGAATAAGCCTCAGGGATATGTCTGCTCAACAAAGGATGGGAAATCTCCTACTGTTATGGAGCTTGTTCCGCCGGAGCTTTATCGTGACGGGCTTTTTCCTGCCGGTCGGCTTGATAAAGATACTGAAGGGTTTGTGCTGTTGACCGACGACGGTGAGCTTTCTCACAGAATGCTATTGCCCAAAAATCACGTAGAGAAAAAGTATTATGCAGAACTTGAATATCCTGTTGAAGAATATTATATCAGCGAGTTTGAAAAGGGTATGCAAATCGATGGCGGTGACGTTTGCCTTCCTGCAAGGATTGAATTTGTACCGGGAAATGAAAAGGCTTGCTATGTTTATCTTAATGAGGGTATGTATCATCAAGTAAAAAGAATGTTTGAGAAATTGTCTAACAAGGTTGTTTTTCTCAAGCGCTTGAGAATTGGAAGACTTGACCTTGATGAAAATCTTGCATCGGGTGAGTGTTTGGAACTTTTGCACAAAGATGTTGAAAAGATTTTGTAAGCTTGAATGGAAAATTATCAAGATTTAGTAATTATAAATAATTTATCTCTTTAAACTTTAGTGAAAAAACCGTTGAAATCAAGCAGTCAAATTTGTTATTATATTATTGAGCAAAATATTATTTATTAAATATATTAACGGGAGGTCATATATAAATGGCAAGTGTATCACTAAAGGGAATTTATAAAAAGTATCCGGGTAATGTTGTTGCTGTTTCAGACTTCAATATTGAAATCAAGGATAAAGAGTTTATTATTCTTGTAGGCCCGTCCGGATGCGGTAAATCAACAACTTTGAGAATGATTGCCGGTCTTGAGGAAATCAGCGACGGAGAACTCTATATCGGGGACAGACTTGTAAACGATATAGCTCCTAAGGACAGAGATATAGCAATGGTTTTCCAGAACTATGCTCTTTATCCGCATATGACTGTGTTTGAGAATATGGCATTCGGTCTTAAATTAAGAAAAGTTCCTAAGGATCAAATCGCTAAGAAGGTTGAAGAAGCTGCTAAAATTCTTGACATTGCTCACCTTCTCGACAGAAAGCCAAAGGCTTTATCAGGAGGTCAAAGACAGCGTGTCGCTTTGGGAAGAGCTATCGTGCGTGAACCTCAGGTATTCTTACTTGACGAGCCGCTTTCAAACCTCGATGCTAAACTTAGAGCTCAGATGAGAACGGAGATTTCTAAACTTCATAAGAGATTGGGTACTACATTTATTTACGTTACTCATGACCAGACAGAGGCTATGACTATGGCTGACAGAATCGTTGTTATGAAGGACGGTTTCATTCAGCAGGTTGATTCTCCTAACAATCTGTATCAGCACCCTGTAAATCAATTTGTTGCAGGATTTATTGGTTCTCCTCAGATGAACTTTATTGATTCTAAACTTATCAAGGTTGACGGTAAGTATGTTATTGAGTTTGGTACTGAGGATACTAAGGAGACCAGAGGAGTTAAATATACCGTTGAAGTTCCTGAATCTAAGGCTGACGAAAAGTTACTAGAACCGCTTGTAGGTAAGGAAGTTGTTATGGGTATTCGTCCTGAATGTATTCACGATGAGGAAATGTTTATTTCATCTGCTAAGACCGGCGTTATTGATACAACTGTTGAGGTCGCTGAAATGATGGGCGCTGAAACTTATTTGTATCTCAACTGCGTTGGTATTCAGATGACGGCAAGAGTTTCACCTCGCAATAATGTAAGACCTCAGGATAAGATAAAGGTTGCTATTGATCCTAATAGAATTCATATCTTTGAAAAGGATACCGAAAAGGCAGTTATTAACTAGTGAGAATTTCATTTTGAACGAATCTTTATATACATACAAACTCCTTTAGCTTGACTTAGTCAAACTGAAGGAGTTTGTGCTGTTTATACCTTATTTAATATATATAATATGCCTGTATTGGTTATCAAATGTATATGATTACTGTTATTTGATATAGTAAAATAAATTTTTTTCAGAAATTATTTACTAAAAATAATGTTCCTAATTCCTTATTTGAGAATTGTTTTAAAACCTATTTTATTTTTTTAGAAATCTATACGTTTTTTGCATTGACTTTTTCAATTATCAGGTGTTTTGTGTAGTTTTAAACAAAAATATAATAATTTTACTATTATATTTTTGATATTTTAGTGTTGCATTTTATATTTGGTTATGATATAATAATCCTACAAATTTCAATATGTGTCGTATTTAAGCACATTATTGCGTTCTTCATAGTATTCGGGCAATTGACAATTATGTTAATATTAAAGCATAATTTACATAAGTGTCAAAAAAAGTTTAATTTAATTTAATTTTTCATCTTGCCTGATACGTTATACTTTAATTAGTTATAATTCTAAACGGTGACCCACGTTTAGTATTATATAAATTTATTTCAATTTTAAAAATTTTAAAAGAAAAGAGGTAAACAACATTGAAAATGAAAAGAAAAGCTTTAAGTGTTATAAGCTGTTTAGCACTTTTGCTTAGCTCATTGCCATCTACGGCAGTTTTCGTTTCAGCTGCGGAGACAACAACGACTAGTCCTGGCGATCCGCAGTATGTTACCATTAATGGAACTGATAAGACAAAACATGCTGTTTTCGCTAATGGTACAGATATTGAGGTTACTTATGATGCAGAGAAAGGAACGAATACTGTAACATGGACTGATGCGGAACAAGCTAAAAACAAAATACAGTCAGTTCCAACAGACGCAGATGTATTTGCAGGATGTCATGGTAATGCTACATCAGTTGGCACAGATAATCCTGTAAAAATCACAATTAACGGAGCACACCTTAATACTGTTTACGGCGGAGGACTTCATGAGTCAACTGTTGGAAATGTAGAAATAACAGTTAAAGGTAAAGCAGAACTTAATTGGGTTTGCGGAGGCGGAGCTAACGCTCTCATTCATGACGATTGTTCTAGCGGCGCTTGGGAGAGCGATGCAAACACTTCTAAAACTGTAGTTAATAATGCAGTGATCAATATTGAAGATGGTGCTGTTGCAGATGCTGTTTATGGCGGAGGTCAAGGTAACAGCAAAACTGACAAGACAACTATAAACATTAAAGACGGTACATTTGATTCTGTATGTGCCAGCGGTTCTAACGGTTATACAGGCACCGCAGATGTTAATATTGAAGGCGGTACTATTAAAGATGTTAGGTCTGTAACTAGAGGTACTATTGAAAGCTCAGATGTTGCAGTTACAGGCGGTACCATAGATAATCTTTACATAGGCGGAAGCGACGGAGAAAATATTACAGGTACTGTTAATAATTCAAATGTTGACATCACAGGCGGTACTGTTAAAGAGTTACACGCAGGTAAATCAAACAACACGACTTTGGATGTAGCACAGCCGGAATACTCATTCTCAGCTGATCCAAGTTCTGTTGATAAGTACAACGCAGACATTGAAACTAAAAAGGATGAGGCAAACGCTTATTACTACTTCAAGGCTTACAAAGCTGACGGTGAGGAAGCTAACGGCAGTGAATTGGCAAAGAATCTTACTAAAATCGTAATGCCGATGACAGGTTCCCTTGATAACAAGGCTTATCAGTTTGCATTTGTAATGGCAAACGGCGAAACTGTTGTAGCTACTGATGTAAAAGAAGGTGACGCATGGAAAGCTACCAGATTAACATGTAAAGACGGAAGCTATGTAGATACAAACTACGACGCTATTCATCTGTTCGGCGGAAGACATAATGACGATACATTAGTTGAATCAACTGACGTTACATTAGACGGAACCACCCACGTACAAACCGTATGGGGCGGCGGCTGGCATAAATCTTATACCGGCACAACTAAGGTAACAGTAAAGAATAATGCAGAGGTTAAGGGTATCCAAGGCGGAGCTGCTGCATTATTTGCAGGCACAAACTGCAACACAGCGGAATGTCCAGCTAACGGCGGCAAAACATCATGTATGTCGAAGCCATCAGGAAACACAAAAGATGATTATGATGTTCCTGAAAACGCACGTGTTCAAAAAGCAGAGGTAATAGTTGAAAGCTGCAAGCCATATACAACACCAAGCGGGGCTCTATGTCAAACTATGATTTACGGCGGCGGTGAAAGTTTAGCATACACAGGCGAATGTTCAGTAACAATCAATGGCGGAGACTTTGGTACTGACGGAATAGTATATCCTGCCGGCTCAAACGGTTACACAGGCAAGTCTTCTCTTGTAGTTGACGGAGAGGTTACAATTCCAAAAGTTGCTTCTGCAAAGAGCGGAATTGTTAAGAGTGCTGACATTGAAATAAAGAACGGTACTGTAACAGAACTGACTTTGGGTATGATTGAAAGTCCCGAAGGCTATGGCGAATTAGGAGCTAGCGATGTAAAAGTATCAGGCGATGGTACAGTTAGCAATGTTGTGTTTGGTCATAAGAATGTTGAAGATGAAATCAAACCTGAAAGTGATGAAGGCTATACTTTAACAGCTGACGGCGGAACAATAGAACAAGTCGCTGGTGAAGATGTTGATTATACAAAGCAAGACCTAGTATGTGAACACTCTAAGTATAATCATACTGAGGATGTACCAGCTAAGCCTGCAACTTGTGCTGAAGACGGTACTTATGCTTACTACAAGTGCGGAAACTGCGGACGCTACATTGCAGATGATACTGATGATCATACAGGTAAGCCCGTAGACGTTACTAATAAAGCAGGCGACGCTGTTGATACTGATAAGATCGTAATGACAGCAGGCAACACACACCACGTATTTGATAACGCTCAGGTAGTTGCAAAGGTTCCTGCAACTTGCTTAACAGACGGTAAAGAAGCATATGCTATATGTACTGTATGTAAAAAGCAAATAGCAAAGGCTACACCTACTGCTTGGTCAGATCCGGCACAGACAATTCCAACAGAATATTCATTTGAGAATGTTGACAGTGAAGATGATTTAGTTATTAATGCAACAGGACATACATTGGTTAATGTTCCAGCAACAGAGGCAACATGTACAAAAACAGGTTTGACTCAGGGAACTAATTGTTCAGCTTGCGGAGCTATCATTGTTCCTCAATATACAGTAGCAATGAAAGATCATACACCGGATCCAAAGAAGGTAGCTAAAGTAGATGCTACATGTACAACTCCTGGTTACACAGAGGGTACTCAGTGTTCAGTTTGTAAGCAGATTTATGAGGGTCATGAATTGATTCCTGCATTAAATCACAATTTTGAAAAATACACATATAACAATGACGCTACATGTACAGTAGACGGAACAAAGACAGCTAAATGTACACGTTGTGAAGTAAAGGATACAATACTTGATCCGGATCATCCTGCAGCACATACACCTGAGAAACTCGATGCAGTAGATGCAACTTGTACATCAACAGGTTTGACAGAGGGTTCTAAGTGTTCAGTTTGTGGTGCAGAGCTTGTTAAGCAGTTAGCTACACCAATGATTCCACATACACCTGTAACTGACGAAGGTTTTGCAGCAACTTGTACAAAGTTAGGTTTGTCAGAAGGTTCACACTGCTCAGTATGCGGCGGCGTAATCGTAGCTCAGGTTGTACTTCCTGTAAAGGGACACAGCTACAAGGACGGTGTTTGCACAGTTTGCGGTGCTACAGAGCCTACAAATGGCAATACTGCAACAACGACGAATCCTACTACAATCACTACTACTACTGCTAAACCTACTATCCCAGCTCAGGTAAATGCAGTTAAGCAGGCTAAAATCAAGAAGCTTACTGTAAAGAGCAAGGCTAAGAAAAAGATTACTGTTTCATGGGCTAAGGTTAAAGGCGCAAAGGGATATCAGGTTGAAGTTTCTAAGAGCAAGTCATTCAAGAAGAGCGGTAAGATTCTTACTAAGACATCTAAGAAAGTAAAGATCAACATCAAGAACTCTAAGATCAAGAGTAAGAAGACATACTACGTTCGTGTAAGAGCATATGCAACTTATAAGAATGCTAGCGGCGCTACAAAGAAAGTATATAGCAGTTGGAATAAGAAATTGAGAAAGGTTAAAGTTAAGTAATTTTCTTAATTGATTATTGGTATACAGATTTTATGGATTTGTTTACTTCATAAAAAAGAAGGCTAAGTCACACGGCTTAGCCTTCTTTGATTATGCAAGGCAAGTATAGTATATTAATTTAGCGGTCTGTCTGATAGATATTAGTAACGCAAATTCAGCAATGTATGGCAATTGTTTTAATTTGCGTGAAGGTAATGTTTAAACTATTTTTAAGAAAGCTTTAAGCATATAAAAAACCCACTAAGAATTTCTTAGTGGGTTTATATTATTTAGCGTATTCAACCGCTCTGCTTTCACGAATTAAGTGTACCTTTATTTGTCCGGGATAATCCATTTCATCTTCTATCTTATTTGCAATATCACGGGCAATTACTATCATTTTTTCATCGTTTACCTTCTCAGGCTGAATCATAATTCTGACCTCACGTCCTGCCTGAATAGCATAGGACTTATCAACACCGTCATATGAAGAACACAGTTCCTCAAGTTTCTGCAAACGTTTGATATAATTCTCATAATTTTCGCTTCTTGCTGCCGGTCTTGCGGCTGATATAGCGTCAGCAGCTTGTACAAGAGCAGCAACCACAGTTTTAGTTTCAACATCTCCGTGATGTGCTTCAATAGCATGAATAACATCAGGATTTTCCTTGTATTTCTTACAGACATCAACACCGATCTGAACGTGTGAGCCTTCAATCTCGTAGCTTAGAGCCTTACCGATGTCATGCAGAAGTCCGGCTCTTCTTGCTAGATTTGCATCAACCCCAAGTTCAGACGCCATCATTCCTGCGAGGTGTGAAACCTCAATTGAGTGATTAAGAACATTCTGACGATAACTTGTTCTGTAATGAAGCCGACCTAAGAGCTTGACAAGTTCATTATTAATACCGTGTACATTAGTTTCAAGAATAGCACGTTCGCCTTCTTGTTTAATTTTATATTCTACTTCACGTCTAGATTTGTCAACAGCTTCTTCAATTCTTGTCGGATGAATTCGTCCATCCTGAATAAGCTTTTCAAGTGATAATCTTGCGATTTCTCTTCTAACCTGGTCAAAGCAGGAAAGAGTAATTGCTTCAGGAGTATCATCGATAATCAAATCAACACCTGTGAGCGTTTCAATTGTTCTGATGTTTCTGCCCTCACGGCCGATGATTCGACCTTTCATCTCATCATTAGGAAGCGGGACTACTGATACTGCTGCATCAGATACTTGTTCAGCTGAGCATCTGGCAATTGCAAGTGAAATATATTGTCTTGCTTTATCTTCACATTCCTCTTTTATTTTAGCCTCATATGCTTGAATTTTAATAGCCTTTTCATGTACCAGTTCATCTTCAAGACTTGACAAGAGATGTTCTTTTGCCTGCTCCTTAGTAAATTCAGAGATTTTTTCGAGCATATCAAGCTGACTTTTCTTAATTCTGTCTGATTCAGCTAAAGTTTCTTCAGCTTTTTTAATCTTTGATTGTAAAGTTTCTTCTTTCTTTTCGATATTATCCAGCTTTTTATCCATAGCTTCTTCTTTTTGCTGGATACGTCGCTCATGTCTGGATACTTCATTGCGGCGGTCTTTAATTTCTTTTTCGGCTTCGGAACGATGTCTATGTATCTCTTCCTTAGCTTCAATTAAGGTTTCTTTTTTAATACTTTCAGCGTTCTTTTTAGCTTCATTTATAATGCGTTCAGCTTCTTTTTCAGCCGAACCTATCTCAGCTTCTGCTTTACGCATTCTTGACTTTATACCTTGCTTAAAAGCAATAAATCCGCACACAAGAGCACCAATTAAAAAAGCACCGCAACACAATAGTATGATCAACCATGTGTTCATTTAATAGCTTCCTCCTTCTATAAGTAATATTACTTAGGAAGGTATGCCCTATCTGCTTATTAAATTTTCAATAACTGTATAGTAACATTTACCTTCAAAAGTAAAGTGTAATAAAGTAATAATATCTATACGTCAATAAGGATTTATCAAATAAAAATTAATCCTTGTTGTATAAATACAATAATATACAGATGTATTATACTATATTTTGTGCATTATGTCAAGTACCAAAAACAATTATTTATATATTAATTTAAAAGATATATATTTATTAAGACATAATCAATATACTTAAAATGTATTGACATTTAAGTTTAATAATGATAAACTATATTTAATATGTTCAGCGTAAAATGTTTTACGGCTGATTATAAGACTTTGATTAGCAAAACAGTTATTAATATTAAATGCTTTGATGAGGAAGCTGAATGCAAAAGTATATTCCAAAGAGAGTTTCGCCTCGGCTGAAAGCGAAATGAATAAGGTGTATTCAGACACCGCCTCTGAGCTTCGTCTAATAAACGACGTATATCTGCGTTAAAGGTGCTAATGAGTTGCGGTATTTGACTGCAAGAAATTGGGTGGAACCACGATATATCGTCCCATGGGAGTTTTATCCTTGGGATTTTTTTATTTAAAAAAGGAGGAGTATTTATGAACTTCAAGAAAAAAGGTGCATTTATAACTTTCTTTTTGTCAATAGCGGCTGAGATAGCAGTTATGATACTGTTTTTACTTGCTGTAAATCATATAATGATTATGTATGTTGCTCTTCTTTTATCAATAATGCTCTTTGTATTTATATATTGGTCTAATACCGCTTTTAACGAGTTGAGCGTTAATAAAGAAGGGAAGAGTATTCTGTCAAAACGAACGAGAAAACTTTTTAATATAATAAGTGCAGTTTTAAGTTTAGGACTTTTGGCTGTGGGAGTTCTTGTGTTTTTGGATTATTACTATTATCCTATTTTCAGCAGACGATAAATTTGATTAAATTATGAGAGGAAGATAAAAATGATTAAATTGACTTTAAAGGACGGAAGCGTAAGAGAGGTTGAAAGCGGTATGTCAGCCGCAGAGATAATAAAAGGTATCGGAATGGGTCTTTATAAGGCGGCTTGTTCTGTAAAAATTAACGGAGAGGTAAAGGATATAAGAACTGTTATTGACAGTGATTGCGAATTTGAAGTGCTTACATTCGACGACATTGACGGTAAAAAAACATTTTGGCATACAGCATCGCATATTCTTGCTCAGGCTGTTAAGCGTCTCTACCCTGAAACTCTGCTTGCAATAGGCCCTGCAATTGACAACGGATTCTATTATGATTTTGACAGGGAGACTCCTTTCACAACAGAAGAACTTGAAAAAATTGAGGTTGAAATGAAAAAGATTGTCAAGGAGGGTCTTGAGCTTGAACAGTTTGAACTGCCGCCTGATGAGGCTATAAAGTATCTTGAGGATAAAGGCGAAATATATAAGGTTGAACTATGTCAAGAGCATAGCGATAAAGGTGAGCCTATTTCATTCTATAAGCAGGGTGAGTTCACTGACCTCTGTGCAGGTCCTCATCTTATGACAACTGCTCCGATAAAAGCGTTTAAGCTTACTTCTTGCACAGGGGCTTATTGGCGGGGCAATGAAAAGAATAAGATGCTTTCCAGAATCTATGCAACGGCATTTCCGAAGACGAGCGAGCTTCAGGAATACCTTGATCGTCTTGAAGAAGCTAAAAAGAGAGATCACAGAAAACTCGGAAAAGAGCTTGGATTATTTGCTCTTATGGATGAAGGACCCGGTTTCCCATTTTTCCTTCCAAAGGGAATGATTTTAAAGAATACTCTTATTGATTACTGGAGAGAAGTTCACACAAGAGCGGGATATCAGGAAATCTCAACACCGATGATGATGAACAGGGCCTTGTGGGAACGTTCGGGTCACTGGGATCACTACAAGGAAAATATGTATACAACTGTTATTGATGAAACTGATTTTGCAATTAAGCCTATGAACTGTCCAGGCGGACTTTTGGTTTATAAAACTCAGCTTCATTCATACAGAGATCTTCCTATGCGTATGGGAGAGCTTGGTCTTGTTCACAGACATGAGCTTTCTGGTGCTTTGCACGGACTTATGAGAGTTCGTTGCTTTACACAGGACGATGCACATATATTTATGACAAAGGAACAAATCAAGGATGAAATAAAGGGTGTAGTTGCACTTATAGATGAGGTTTACAGTCTGTTTGGATTTAAGTATCACGTAGAACTTTCAACACGTCCTGAGGATAGCATGGGAAGCGATGAAGACTGGGAGATCGCTACAAATTCGCTGAAAGACGCACTTGAAGAAATCGGTCTTGAATTTGTTATAAATGAGGGTGACGGAGCATTTTACGGACCTAAGATTGATTTTCATCTTGAGGATTCTTTGGGAAGAACATGGCAGTGCGGAACTATTCAGCTTGACTTCCAGCTTCCTGAAAGGTTTGAGCTAGAATATATGGGTGCAGACGGAGAAAAGCACCGCCCGGTAATGATCCACCGTGTTGTATTCGGAAGCATTGAAAGATTTATAGGAATATTGATAGAACATTTTGCAGGCGCTTTTCCGCTTTGGCTTGCACCTGAGCAGGTTAAAATAATTCCGATCTCAGATAAACAGCTTGATTACGCAAAGGATTTACTATCAAAGCTTCAGGCTGCCCGTATCAGGGCTTCAATTGATGACAGAAGCGAAAAAATGGGATACAAGATCCGTCAGGCGCAGCTTGAGAAAATTCCATATATGCTTGTTGTCGGCGATAAGGAGATGCAGGACGGAACGGTTTCTGTACGTTCAAGAAAAGACGGAGACGCAGGTAAAATGTCTGTGGATGAGCTTATATCAAAGTTATTAAATGAAATACAAACAAAATCGAAGTAAAGAATAAGAGGGCAATCTATATATAGATTGCCCTATGTTTTTAGTAAGAAGCAGCTTATTACTAAATTTGGAGCCGAATATATAAGTTATTTGTTATAATATAGTTTAACAATTGGTTTAAACACTTAATAATTTGTGAATAAAGTCAGTATTTTTATTACTAGAAGATAAAATTTATGAATTGTTTACCATTTTTGGGGCATCCTACACAAACAAACAATTATATATTTGTATAAAGTAAACAAATTGTGTTAATTTGCACAAAACAAAGAGTTATTATAAAATTGATAAATAACTTGACAAACAGTAGTTAAATTGCTATAATTATAACTAGAAATTTATATTCATTTTGAGCAAAATCACAACAAGAAGTCAATAAAAACGTGATTTTGTAGTAGCTTTTAGCTAAAAATTAATAAATGTAGTGTAGAATTTATTCAAAACACACAAAATGTGCAATATGCACAAAAAATCGCTTTAATACAAGTATGTCGGAGAAATGTTATGAGCGTTATTCTTTCTACAAAGGGCATTTGTCGTGATTTTACGATGGGGAACAACATTGTTGTTAATGCCTTGAAAAATATTAATATTGATATTAAAGAAGGTAAGCTTACCGTTTTGCGTGGACCTTCAGGCAGCGGAAAGACAACGCTTATAAATATCCTTGGGGCTCTTGATAAACCTTCAAAAGGCGAGGTCTGGTTTGACGGCAGTGACATTACCAAACTTTCTGAGAAAAAACGCGACAGATTAAGACGTTTTGATATGGCATTTGTTTTTCAGTCGGTCGCATTGATGTCATCAATGACAGCTTATGAGAATGTTGAGTTCGGACTCAGGCTTGCGAAATTTCCGTTTTCTGATCGTGATAAGAGAACCCGTGAGGTTATGAAAAACGTCAATTTGGAAAAGCGTATGTTCCATAGACCGGGGGAAATGTCCGGAGGCGAACAGCAAAGAACGGCAATTGCAAGAGCAATAGCTCATAAGCCAAAAATCGTTTTTGCTGACGAGCCGACGGCAGAGCTTGATTCGACAACTTCTCTGCATATAATAAAGCTTTTTAAAGAGCTTGTTGAAAAAGAAGGCATGACAATTGTTATGACTACTCACGACCCGAGTATGATGGAGGTCGCAGATAAGGTTTATACATTAGAGGATGGTGAGATTGTTGACTGATAATTTCGCCCAAAACGGTGCTGTTGGTGCCGATAGAGATAAGCAAAAGCAAATGACAGTCGGAAATTCTGCTGATTTGTCGGAGAATAATATATTTGATGATGAAACTGTACCATCTGAAAATGATAAATATATGATAAGATGTGAAAATCTTGTTAAAATTTATAAGACCTCTGATGTAGAGGTAGTTGCTCTTCAGGGTCTTGATTTGGACGTTGAAAAGGGTGAGCTTGTAGGTATTGTAGGAAATTCCGGAAGCGGAAAGTCAACACTTTTGAATATGCTGGGAGGGCTTGATAAGCCTTCGGCAGGAAGTCTTATTGTTGATGGGAAAAATCTTTTAAAGTTTTCGGATAAAGATTATATGGATTATAAGCGCAACACAGTGGGATTTGTTTGGCAAAACAATGCTAGAAACCTTATTCCGTACCTTACGGCATTACAGAATGTTGAGATGCCGATGCTTCTTAAAGGTTCAAAGAAACGGAGGGAAAGGGCACAGGAGCTTTTAGATAAGGTTGGGCTTTCTCAAAGAGTTAATTCAAAGCTTGACCAACTTTCTGGCGGCGAGCAGCAAAGGGTTGCAATAGCGATTGCGCTTGCTAATGATCCTAAGCTTATACTTGCCGATGAGCCTACCGGTGCGGTTGACACAAAGACGTCTGAAATGATTTTGGATATTTTTAAGGATCTGAATAAAACTGAGGGCATTACAATAGTTATTGTCACACATGATTTAAAGCTTGCAAATCATATTGATCGTGTGGTCGCTATAAGAGATGGAAGAACCAGTTCCGAAATCATACGAAAAAGGTCAATGGCGGAAGAGCTTGTAAAGCTCGGCGATATTGTTAATGCTAATGAAAGTACTGAGGCTATCCGTGAGGAGTTTATTGTTTTAGACAGGAGCGGAAGACTTCAGATACCTAAGGACTATATCAAGTCTCTCGGAATAAAGGGAGGAGATAAAGTCAAGGTAGAGCTTGATGAGAAAACAGGTAGGATTGAGATTTTCAAATCGAGCATATAAATTTCTTTATTAACCCTATGGTGAATATATCAGAGGTTTTCATAAGTCGTAGCTTGACTTGAAACCAAAAGCAGAATTTATTTTAGAAAGGTGGATTTATAGTGAAGAACAAATTGTTTAAGCGTACGCTTTCTTTTGTATTGGCGCTTGCTTTGATAGCTACGGGTATTCCTGCGGTTATGGCGGATGACGCTGCAAAAACTGATACAAGTACGCAAACAACATCTGCTGAAGATATTGATATTGATAATACTGAGTCAAAATCTTCAAACGATAATATTTCTTACACTGAGTACCGTAAAAAATATGCTGAGGCAGAAAGACCTGCCGTAGCAGATGATGAAGGGTATATCTACGGAAAAACGCAGAAAAAGTTTGAAGCCGGCAACGGAGCAACGGTTTCTGAAAAGACGGTTGACGGAAAAGAGGCTCTTGAATGGTCTAACCAGGACGGAACTGTATCTTTTCCTATCAAGGTTTCAAAGACCGGAGTTTACAACATCAAGTTGATTTATGAAGTTTTATCCGGAGGTTCAACGGGCGTTGAATTCAATTTAAAAATTGACGGGAAGACTCCTTATGATACTGCATCTAGAATTACTCTTGATAAAAGATGGGTAAGCGAAACTGAGATAAAAAAGGATTTTCACGGCAATGATATAAGACCTGGACAGATAGAGCAGGTTTGCTGGCAGGAAAAATATTTAGCTGATATAGACGGACTTTATTCTGACCCTCTTTGGTTTTATATTGAAAAAGGAAATCATACAATAACGCTTGATTCTACAAAAGCTAAGTTTGCTATAAACAGCATGAAGCTTTATCAGTATCAGGAGCCTGATGCTTATAAAGCTCCATCGGAATCCGAACTTTCAAAAAATAAAGACGCTGATGTTATTAAACTTGAAGGTGAAGAGGCTTTAAATAAAACAGACAGAGTTCTTTACCCAACAAGTGATAAAAATTCTTATTTGACATCACCTTCAGACCCTAATAAAACCAGATACAACACGATCGGTGCTGCAAACTGGACAAAAGCTACGCAGGCAATTACATGGAAAGTAAATATCAAAACCTCAGGTTATTATAAACTTGGAATAAGAGCAAAGCAAGACCAAATGAGAGGATTTTATTCAAACAGAAGGATCCTTATAGACGGTGTTGTTCCTAATAAAGAATCGGATCAGGTTAAATTTTATTATGATACAGATTGGGTCGTAACAACACCTAAAGACGCTGACGGTAACATTATTTATTATTATCTTGAAGCCGGAGAGCACGAGTTGACAATGGAAGCTGTTCCGGGTGAGATAGGAGAGGTCATGTCAGCTCTTGATGATGTGGTTTATGATACTACGAGCTATTACAGAAGAGTAAGACAAATAACAGGACCTGATCCTGACGAATACAACAACTATATGATTGATGTTGTTATTCCGTCTATCGTTCCTGATTTCAAAAAATTAGCAAAAACATTAAGAGATACAAAATCGTATATCGAGGGTCTTACAGGTACGTCCGGAACTGAAGCGGTTACACTTGAAAAAATGGCTTTGGTCCTCGATCAGTGTATTGAAAGACCAGATGATATCCCGTCACTTCTTTCACAGATAAAAGAAAACATAACATCTGTTTCTTCATGGGTAAGAGAATATAGAGGCCAGCCTCTTGAAGTGGATATGATAGAGGTTGCTCCTGCCGGTAAAGATTTCACTTCGGCAGAAAAGACGTTCTTCGGCGGACTGAAGTTTGGTTTTGATTCATTCATAGGTTCGTTCTTCTCTGATTATAATTCTCTTTCAGAGGACAGTGATGACAATATTACCGTTTGGGTTTCACTTGGACGTGACCAGGCTCAGGTTGTAAATCAGATGGTAGACAGCGATTTTAACCCTAACTCGGATACAAAGGTTTCGATCAATCTTGTACAGGGTGGAGTTGTTGAAGCAACTCTTGCAGGAAAAGGTCCTGATGCGGTATTGTTCTTAGGAGGAGACTTTCCTATTCAGCTTGCCGCAAGAGACGTATTGACTGACTTAACTAAATTTGACGATTATGACGAGGTTATGACGCGGTTCCAAAAAGACGCCGCTACATTATACGAATATAATAAGGGAGTTTACGGACTTCCTGTAAGTCAGCTTGTACCTATGATGTTCTATCGTACGGATATTCTGGCTGAGCAGGGAATAAATCCTGAACGTGATTTGCAGACGTGGGATCAGTTGATTTCTGTACTTCCTCAGTTACAAAGAAATTATATGGAGGTAGGCTTGATACTGCCGATTGCTCAGAACTTGGGTAATGGCGTTACAACTGTTTCCACAACTACTGAGTGCGGAAACACATTTGCAGCGTTGCTTTTACAGCAAGGTTTGAATTATTATAATGAAGAGCAGACTAAGACTACGTTTGAAACACAGGAAGCTGTTTCTGCATTTGAAAAATGGACGAAGTTCTATACTACATACAGTTTTGATCAGACTTATGACGCTTTCTCAAGATTTAGAACAGGAGATATGCCTATCTTGATCAAGGAATACAACTTCTACAATCAGTTGGCAGTTGCAGCTCCTGAAATAAAGGGATGCTGGAACTTCAAGCAGATTCCGGGAACAATTCAGAAGGACGGCACGATCAATCATGCTGCTAACTCTGGGGGAACCTGCGGCGTAATATTTAAAAAGTGCAAAAACCAAGAGGCTGCATGGAATTTCTTAAAGTGGTTTACATCAACTGAATCACAAATAGAATATGCGAATGATATAGAGGCTATTATGGGAACAATGGGTAGATTTGATACTGCAAATCTTGAAGCTCTTGAAGGTGAGTCATGGACTTCTACTGAGGTTGAAAAGATAAAATCTCAATTTGCAGAGCAGGTTGAAATTCCGGTTATCCCAGCTTCTTATGCGGTTACAAGAAACGTGATGAATGCGTTTAGAGAAACTGTAAATAACGCATCAAATCCAAGAGATACATTAATGTTGTACAATAAGGATATCAATGCTGAGATCACACGTAAACTTAAAGATTTGAGTATGTACAACTATGATGAATAGGAGGGAGTAATAGATAATGGCTAAATCAGACGCAGCTGTTGCAGAAAAGCCTGTATTAATTAGAGATCAGGGTAAATTAAGATACACACTGCACCAGATGAGAGTGAATATCGGTTGCTACGGAATGCTTGCTCCTTTTATGATATTGTTTACAATATTCATGATAATTCCTGTTATAATGTCACTTCCTATGGGATTTACAAACTTTAATATGGTGCAATTTCCGAAGTTTATCGGTTTATCAAACTTCTATACCCTGTTTTTGAATGACGATATTTTCTTAACAGCGGTAAAGAACACATTAGTATTTGCAATATTTACAGGTCCATTCAGTTATGTACTGAGCTTTTTCTTAGCTTGGCTCATAAATGAAATGCACCCTATACTTAAAACAGTATTTACATTCGTATTCTACGCTCCTTCAATGACGCCGTCGGTATATGTAATATGGCAGCTGTTGTTCTCAGGAGATACATACGGATACTTTAACTCAGTTTTAATGGATTTAGGATTCATAAACGCGCCTGTTCAATGGCTGACAGATACAACTTATATGTTTGGAGTTGTTATCGTGGTTCAGCTTTGGATTTCAATGGGTGCAGGATTCTTAGCACTTCGTGCAGGTTTCCAGAACATTGATAAGACGATGTATGAGGCAGGAGCAATTGAAGGAATTAAAAACAGATGGCAGGAGCTTTTCACTATCACAATTCCTTCAATGGGACCTCAGCTGTTATTCGCTGCTGTACTTCAGATCTCAGCTGCATTCACAGTCGGAGTTGTAGGACAATCGCTTATCGGTTTGCCGTCAACAGATTATAAGGTTCACACAATTATGAACCATGCTACTGACTATGGTACAATTCGTTATGAAATGGGATACGCTTCAGCAATATGCTTTGTATTGTTTGCAGCTATGCTGTTAGTAAATAAGTTTATTAACTGGCTGCTTGCCAAGTATTTAGATTAGGGGAGGTGAATACGAATGTCTAAAAAGAGAAAGAAAAAAGATATTGAAAAGCTAAAGGTTAAAGACAAAAAGAAGAGAGTCAATGGTTCTCTTGGCGGAGATATAGTGATTTTCTTATTCCTTTGTCTGCTTGGCTTGTTTATGATTTTCCCTATTTATTATGCACTTATACAGTCGTTTAAACCGGTGCATGAGTTATTTGTATTCCCGCCTAAGCTATATGTTTTGGATCCTACTTTGTCAAACTATTCGGATATGTTTAAGATCGCTGCAAGCCTTTGGGTGCCGTTGTCGAGATATATTTTTAACAGTGTTTTTGTAACAGTTGTTGTAACAATTGCCAATTTGTTTGTATCTTGTATGGCAGCTTTTGTTCTTGCAAAATGCAGATTCCCGGGAAGCAATGTAATAAACAAAATTATTGTAACAGCACTTTTGTTTACGTCACAGGCTCTTTGGATCATGCAGTTCTTAGTAATGGCTTACTTGGGTATGATCAATACATATTGGGCTCTTATTCTTCCTAGTATCGCGGCTCCTATGAACCTCTTCCTTATGAGGCAGAGTATTTCAACAATTCACGATTCAATGATTGAAGCCGCAAAGGTTGACGGTGCAGGATTGTTTAGAATCTGCTGGGGAATAGTTATTCCAAACTCGAAGCCTGCATTGATGACGCTTATCATCTTTGCGTTCCAGGCAGCATGGCAGATTCAAGGCGGAGCTTTGATTTATTCAGAGGAGCTTAAAACACTTCCGACAATTTTGCAGCAGATAACAGCTGCGGGTATTGCCCGTCAGGGCGTAACATTTGCGACAGCAGTATTGCTTTTAATTCCGCCGCTGGTCGTATTCATGATAGCTCAAGGTAACGTAATGGAAACAATGGCTAATTCAGGAATTAAAGACTAACGGATAAATATTCTTATTAAAATATTAAAAGGGAAATAGGTGATAATGGTGCCGAGAATGAAAAAAAGTATTAAAAATATTATCTCAGTCGGACTCGCACTAAGCATTGCAGCGGCAATGGCTACAACCGCATATGCGAGTGAGCCTTATGTATCATATAACTATGACGCTTGGAATGATGCAATTCCGTCTCAAAGCGGATACAGAGTTGATGAGACAATTACCGGCTTTGAGATGGAGCTTAATAAGCTGGCTGAACCTGGCAGCAAATTGTTTATCAGCGAGGATGAGCCGACAAATCTTTCAAATGCTTCCGATATCTTTTATGAAGACAGCACGGAGGAATTCTGGATTGCTGATTCAGGCAATAACAGAATTTTAAGGACTGACTCAAATCTTAAAGTGATCGGATGTTACAAAGGGGTTTCAAATTCCAAGACAGCTGTTGACGCTGAAACAGGACTTTCGACCTTTTCAAATCCTTTAGGTATATATGTAAGTATTGACGAAAAAACAAATAAGCCTATACTTTATATTGCGGATAATAAAAACGCAAGAGTTGTAAAGGCTGAAATAGAGTCGAATACTTCCGCAAAATGTATGCATGAATATACGAAGCCTGACTCAGAGCTGTATGCAAATTCATCTGAGACGTTTAATCCGTCAAAGATTTTGGTAGACAGCGCAGGAATCTTATATGTAGTTGTTTCTTCGGTAACAACAGGAGCTGTTGTATTCGATGAAACAGGTGAATTTACCGGATTTTACGGAGCTAACAGAGTTGAACAGACTGCCGCTGTTATTCGTCAGGCAATTTGGAGAAAGTTTGCGTCGAATGAGCAAATAGCTTCAATGACAAGAAATGTTCCTGTTGAATATGCAAACTTTGATATTGACAGCGAAGGCTTTATCTATACTGTAACTGAAGCTGCTAACGCGTCAACAGACGCCGTTAAAAAGCTCAATCCTGCGGGCGAAAACATTTGGAACACAGCTACGGGTAATGAGTTTACTTTCGGAGATTTGCCTGAGTTTGCAAATGTGGACACAAGCAGTTTTACTTCAAGATTGACTGACATTGTTGTCGGCAAAGACGGAATAATAAATCTACTTGATTATGAAACAGGACGTATTTTTCAATACACACAGGATAACGACTTGTTATTCATATTTGGCTCAAAGAATAGTACATCGGATCAAAAGGGTACATTTGTAGCACCGAACGGTATTGAAACTGTTGGTAAAAAGATTTATGTTATTGACGGTAAGAAAAACGACATAACGATATTTGTTGAAACTACTTTCGGTAAATATGTTCACGAGGCTGCAGCCTTGTTTGAAAAAGGACTTTATGAAGATGCAATTGATCCTTGGAATGAGGTAATAAAGAGAGACGGAGGATATGCGTTAGCATATTACGGTCTTGGAAAGGCTTATCTGAACACCGGCGATTATGATAAGGCAATGGAAAACTTCAAGGTTTCAGTTTCTAAAGGCTCTTATGACAGAGCTTATGAATATAGCCGTGATGAGTTTTTAAGAGCAAACTTTACGATAATTATAGTTGTTCTCATTATTCTGATTGTTGCAATTATTGTTTTGAGAAAACTGTTGAAAAAGGGCATAATCAAGTTGCCGAAAATAAAAAAGAAACCAAAGGAGGATAAATAATATGTATGAATTTACACAACTGGGTTGGTTAAAGCATGTTATTTTCCATCCGGTTGAAGGTTATGATGATTTAAGGTGGAAGAAGAAAGGCTCAATGAAGATCGCTTTGGTAATTGTTCTTTTACTTTTCATTGCAATGGTTGTAGATAAACGTCTTAAGGGATTCCAGTTTAATGATTCATATGTTAAAGTGTTTAATGTTGTTCCGTTGTTTGTACAGAGTATCGTTTATTTCTTTACTTGGGTAATAGCAAACTGGGCTTTGTGTACGCTCTTTAACGGAGAGGGAACTATCAAGAGGATATGCATTTATTCAGCTTATGCATTGACTCCTTACGTTGTAGGAACATTCTTAAGCGTATTCATCTCCAACTTTATTGTCAGAGATGAGATAGTTTGGATGAATGTAATTTATTATGTCGGGCTCGGGTGGTCGATCGTGCTTATGATTCAGGCTATTAGAACGGTTCATCAGTATTCGTTCCCTAAAACACTTTTATCAATTGCGTTTACATTAGTTGCAATGCTGATAATTTTGTTCTTACTGGTTCTTCTTATAAGCTTGTTCCAGCAGGTATATGTATTCATTGCGTCAATCTATACAGAGTTGACATATCGATTTAGGGGATAAAGGAGGTAATAATTATGCACAAAAGATTTAAAAAAGTCATTATTTCTGCATTAGTTGTTGCCATGATGCTTCCCATAGGAACTTTGGTAGGTTCAACTGCTAATGAAAGTAATAATTCGGGCAATGAACTTCCGGCAAAAATAACTGATGTGCAGGCACTTAAATCCTGCAAAAAAGCGGCAGAGGCCGGTAAGTTGGAGCTTTGGTATGATGAAGCTAATGAAAGAGTTTGTCTTGTTGATAAGACGACATCAACGACAAATTACTGGTGGAGCACACCAATAAATGTTATGGCTGACGATACTGTACTGGGTATGTCGTCAAGAGGACCTTCTTATATGAAGGATACTCAAAGACAGCAGTTAAATTCGGGTCTGTCTATTGAGTACGGAGACCAGTCTAAGAGAACGACATCTCCGCTTTATTCGGGAGTTTCTTCAAGAACAAGGGATACTTGTGAAACTAAAATAGAAGCATCAAGTAACGGAGTTGTTATTACATATGATTTCACAGACGGTTTTACGATTCCTGTGGAGTATACTTTAAATGAAGAATCTTTGACGGTTTCATGTGATACAACTAAAATAGTTGAGAGCAACACTTCAACAACTGACGGAAAGGTTTTAACTCAGATTGCTTTGACGCCTTCTTTCGGAGCAGCGCCGGCAACAGATCTGGACGGTAAAAAAGTAGACGGTTATATGATAGTCCCCGACGGCAGCGGTGCTGTTATCAGGTATAATAACGGAAAGTCAAGCTACTCAGGATCGTATTCACAAAAAGTATACGGCAGAGATTATACAATTGTTCCTTTGACTGCTTCTAAGGTCACAGAACAGGCATATATGCCTGTTGCCGCAACAGTTTCAGGAAGCAAGGCACTGGTAGCAGTCGCAACAAGCGGCGACTCAAATGTTTCTGTCAATGCACAGGTAAGCGGTCAGAACAATCAGACATACAACAATGTATACTTTAATTTTGAAGTAAGAACTTCCGACGACTTCTATTTAAGCGGTGAGGGTGATCCTCTTAAGGTTTTCCAGAAGGGTGATATTACTCAGGATAAACTTGCAGTGACATATTATCCTATTTCAAAGGATAAAGACGTGAACTATGCAGATTGTGCAAAGGTTTACAGAAACTATCTGATAGAAAACAAGGGACTCACTTCTAAAGTCAAAGAGAATGAATCAAGTTTGTATGTTGATTTGTACGGCGGCGTTGTAATGCAAAAATCAATTTTTGGAATCCCATTTGATTTGAAAACGTCAGTTACATCGTTCAACCAAGCACAGACGATTCTTAAAAAGCTTCAGGACAACGGAGTAACAGATATAGTTGCAAACTATAACGACTGGACAGATAAATCCATAGGAAAGAAAATTTCCACAAAGGCAGATCCGTCAGGAACTCTCGGCGGTGACGATGATTTTGACAATTTAATGTCATTTGCAAAGTCTAACGGAATTAAGATTTATCCATCGCTTGACAATATGGAGATGGAAAACAGCTCTTGGGGATATTGGACATTTACAAGTACAGCAACAAGAGTTTCAAATTCATACTCCAGGCAAACACAGTATAATCCGGCATTCGGCGGCGCTACGGATATTGCACCTGCACTTTTAACGCCGACGGTTTACTCTAAAGTGTTTGATGAGATCACTTCAAGTTATAAGGAAGAAAGTCTAAAAAATGTTTCTTTCGGAGGATTTTCAACAAGATTAGTTTCAGACTTTTCACTTAAAAACTTCTCAAGCAGAGAAGATACAATGAATACTGTTATAGAAGGTTATAAAAAGGCTAATAAAGATGTAGGTTCAGTTTTGGCAGACGGAGCAAACTCATATATAATTCCGTATGTTGACCATATTACGAACATTCCGGTTAATTCAAGCGGATTCAATATAGTTGACTACGATATACCATTCTATCAGATGGTTGTACATGGATATGTGCCTTATACGACTCAGGCAATCAATAAGAGTTCTAATTCCGAAGAAACTTTCTTGCTTGCACTTGCATACGGTTCATCATTGCATTATGATATGCTTTATGAGCAGAGTTCAAAGTTGTCAGACACAGAATATGATGATTTGTATTATGCAAACTATGAAGGCTGGATCGAAACGGCTGCTATGGAGTCAAAAGCTGCAAAACAGATTTTAAGCGCAGTAAGTAATAAAGTTATCACAAACTTTGATATTGATACGCAAAAAAATGTATTAACAACAACCTATGGCAGTGAGGACGGTACCGGCGAGCAATCAGTTGTTAAGGTTGACCTTGAAAACGGAAAGGTATCAATTGACGGAACTGATGTAGATGTTAGTGCAATTATTACGGAAGGAGGCGAACAAGGCTAATGACAAACACAGAAAATGTTGTTACAACCCCTACAAAGGAAGAAGTAAAAGCTTTGAAACCTCCTAAGGGTGTTAAGCAGAAAGGTCTTAAAATTCCTTATGAAAGAAGAAAAGCGTTATACGGATATGCATTTATTGCATTGTGGTTGATAGGAACAATTTATTTCTTTATTTTACCGCTTTTTGAATCCCTTATCTACTCTTTCAATGAGACGCATCCTCAAAGAGGAGTTATGCAGCTTGATTGGAACGGATTGGGACATTACAGAGATGCATTCAGAAAAGACCAGTATTATTCACAGTATCTTGTTGAAATACTTGGTTCAACAGCTTTAAAAACGCCGCTTATTATTATATTCTCGATATTTGTGGCAGTTATTTTGAATCAAAAGTTCAGAGGAAGAACTTTTGCAAGAGCAGTATTCTTCCTGCCTGTAATTATTGCGACAGGTCCGGTAATCGAAATCATTAACGGAAATATGGATACCGGCGGATATTCAGGAGGTTCGGAGCAGTTCAGTACGCTTTTTGAAACGGACTTAGTAGATCAGCTTCTGGAGTTTTTAGGAATTTATAATATAAGTGAATCCCTTACGAATACAATTACAACTGTAACTTCTGATATATTCAATCTGGTATGGAATTCAGGTATACAGATTCTTCTG
Organism: uncultured Clostridia bacterium; assembly: GCA_947584375.1. GTDB lineage: Bacteria > Bacillota > Clostridia > Oscillospirales > Ruminococcaceae > UMGS1601. The sequence goes on from CANPWL010000007.1 coordinate 75,909, forward strand.
TTCCTTGCAGCACTTCAGAACATTCCTTTTTCTGCAAAGGAAGCTGCACAAATGGAGGGTGCAACTGCTTGGGAGTATTTCTGGAAGATCACAATGCCTTACATCAGTCCAATGATTTTAGCAAGCTTGGTATATACGGTTATTGACTCGTTCGTTGATCCTGAAAACAAGGTTATGAAGCTTATTCTGACACAGGGAAGTGACTGGAACTACGGATATATGTCAGCGATGGCATGGGCTTACTTCCTGATTGTAGGAGTGGCGTTGGCAATAATTGTTGCAATAATTAACAAGTTTGTTTATTACGAAGTAGGATAAGGGGGGGATATAGATGGCAACTAAAAAAGAAGAAAAGCGCTTTGAAAAAGAAATGAAAGCTGCTAAAAAAGCTAAGATTAAGGCTATGAAAGAAGCCGGAATATCTTTGAATATCACCCCTGAACAGAAGCGATATAACAGACAAAAAGCAATTGTCGGTGCAGTTTGGCCGATATTCAGATTCTTTATATTGTTCGGCTTGTGTTTTATCATTCTATATCCTTTGATATTTATGATTTCAACAGCATTTAGACCGGATGCTGAAATGAACGATCCATCAATAGTCTGGATCCCCAAAACTCTGACTCTTGAGAATGTTAAACAAACTTGGGAAGTAATGAAGTACGGTTCAACTGTACTTAATACAATCAAGCTTAATCTCGTAGCTTCGGTTCTTCAAGTTATAACTTGTGCGATTACAGGATACGGATTTGCAAGATTTAATTTTAAAGGTAAAGGTCTTATGTTCGGTCTTGTGGTGCTTATGATCATAGTACCTCCTCAGATCACTACAATTCCGCTTTATCTGCAATATTCTTATTTTAATCCGTTAGGTTTAGTTAAGCTCTTCACAGGCGATACAGTATCACTTATAAACAGCGGTCTTACAATGTATTTGCCTGCGTTATTTGCAAACGGTTTGAGAGCCGGATTGTTTATCCTTATTTTCAGACAATTCTTCAGAGGTCTTCCTAAGGAACTTGAGGACGCAGCATATCTTGACGGATGCGGACCGCTTAAAACATTTATTGTAGTAATGGTTCCTAATGCTGCATCATCATTCTTGACAGTGTTCCTGTTCTCGGTTGTTTGGTATTGGAATGACTATTATGTTTCATCATCATTCTTTAACCAGAACGATACCGTTGCATTGATGTTGAAAAACCTGACTACCACGCTTCAGGTTGAATTGTTCAACAACCAGACAGTTGGTCCAAGACAGATGATTGTTTGGCTAGAGTCCGGATGTATATTAGCTATAACTCCGATACTTGTTATGTATGTATTCTTACAGAAATACTTTACAGAAGGTATTGAGCGTTCGGGACTTGTTGGATAAGATAATAATTTTAGATTTGACCTATTTAAGCCGACCGATTTATTCGGTCGGCTTTTTATTTTAATACTAATAGTATTTGAAGGGTAAGTAAATATCTATATATAGAGTTGTAAAATGTGAGCTGAATGTGGTATAATAACCTCAATAGGCTTTCGTTGAAAGCTACACAATGCTAAAGCATTGCAGGAAATCGAAGATTTCCCTATTGAGAACATTGTATCATAATATTGGGACTGACGTCCCTGCGGCTGTCGCCACACATCACCTGTTCGGTGATGAATTATGGTATAATAACCTCAATAGGCTTTCGTTGAAAGCTACACAATGCTAAAGCATTGCAGGAAATCGAAGATTTCCCTATTGAGAACATTGTATCATAATATTGGGACTGACGTCCCTGCGGCTGTCGCCGCACATCACCTGTTCGGTGATGAATTACGGTATAATAACCTCAATAGGCTTTCTTAGAAAATAATCAAAATTAAGATGAGAGGTTAATTATGAAAAAGTCTACTGAGCTTTGGTATGATAAATGGGCTGAGGATTGGAACGAAGCGCTTCCTGTCGGAAGCGGAAGAATAGGCGGAATGATTTATGGAAATCCATATTACGACAGGATATCGCTTAATGAGGATTCAATATGGTCCGGCGGTTACAGAAAGAGAAATAATAAGTCTGCACTTGAAAATCTTCAAAAGGTAAGAGAGCTTTTATTTGAAGAAAAAATTTCTGAGGCAGAGGATATAGTTCGTGACGCATTTTGCGGAACTCCGGTAAATCAACGCCATTATATGCCGCTTGGCGAATTTGTTATTGACCAGAGAGGTTTAGGGGATATACAGAATCTTAGAAGAAGTTTAGACCTTGAAACAGCAGTTGCGACTGTTGCGTTTACTACCAACGGAATTAATTACACTCGTGAAATTATAGCGTCATATCCGGATAATGTTCTGGCTATAAATATTAAGGCTGACAAAAAGGGAAGCATAAATGTTCGCTTACATATTGACGGACGAGATGATTATTTTGACAATAACTCACCTGTTTCGGATGATGAAATTTTTTATAACGGCGGAATGGGGGGAGAGGACGGAATTAATTTTGCGTCTTATATTAAAGTCATCGCAGACTCAGGAAAAGTAAAACGCTGGGGAAGTTTTATAAAGGCTGAGGGATGCGATGAAGTCACTGTTTTAATTTCCTGTCAGACAAACTATCGATTTACGGATTACAAAAAAGAGGCTGAACGTGATATTAAAAAGGCTTTAAGATTTACTTTCAATGAGCTTAAGGAACGGCATATCAATGATTATAAAAAGTATTATGACAGGGTAAAAATAGAGCTTTATGACAATAGCGAAGGGAAATCAGATCTGCCAACAAACGAACGTCTTGCTAATATTCAAAACGGCGGTAAGGATAATAAGCTAATAGAGCTTTATTATAATTTTGCACGTTATCTTATGATCGCCGGAAGCAGAGAGGGTACGCTGCCTTTGAACCTTCAGGGAATATGGAATAACGAAATGTGGCCTGCATGGGGATGTAAATTTACAATAAATATAAATACAGAAATGAATTATTGGCCGGCAGAAAGCTCCGGTTTATCTGAGCTAACATTTCCGCTTTTTGACCTTATAGAGAAAATGCGTCCAAACGGAAGAGTAACTGCAAAAGAGATGTATGACTGCAAAGGATTTGTCTGTCATCATAACACAGACATTTGGGGCGATACTGCTCCACAGGATTTGTGGATGCCGGGAACACAATGGCCTATGGGTGCTGCTTGGCTGTGTCTGCATATCTGGGAGCATTATATGTTTACCAAGGATAAAGATTTTTTGAAAGAAAAATACGGTACAATAAAAGAAGCCAGTGAATTCTTTGTTGATTTTCTGATTGAAAATAAAAATGGTCAGCTTGTAACCTGTCCGTCAGTTTCACCTGAAAATACATATCTTACAGAATCAGGAGCAAAGGGATCGCTTTGTATTGGTCCTTCTATGGACAGTCAGATAATCTATGAGTTGTTTACCTCAGTGATAAATGCAAGCGAAGTTCTGGGGATAGATTCAGATTATGCAGATAAACTTAGGACAATGCGTGATAAGCTTCCAAAGCCTGAGATAGGAAAGTATGGTCAGATAAAGGAATGGGCAATTGATTATGACGAAGTTGAGCCGGGTCACAGACATATTTCACAGCTTTTTGCACTATACCCTGCTGATATGATTTCTGTCAGAAAAACACCTGAACTCGCAAACGCCGCAAGAGCAACGATTGAAAGAAGGCTTTCACATGGCGGAGGGCATACTGGATGGAGCCGCGCATGGATTATTAATCTTTGGGCGAGATTAAACGATGGCGAAAAGGTTTATGAAAATATAGCTGCACTTTTAGCCTATTCAACAAATAAAAATATGCTTGACAATCATCCGCCTTTCCAGATTGACGGTAACTTCGGCGGTGCGGCAGGAATATCTGAGGCTTTACTTCAAAGCATAAATCAGGAGCTTATTTTACTTCCTGCATTGCCCAAGGAGTGGGAAAACGGTTCGTTTGAAAACCTCAAAGCCAGGGGAGGCTTTACTGTTTCATGCAAGTGGGAAAATTCAAAGTTTAGTGAAGCATTAATCGTATCAAACAGCGGGGAGGTTTGCAGACTTATTGTAAACACACCTGTTAAGGTTTTATGCAACGGCGAAGAGATTTTCTGTGAGGAAAAAGACGGAGCAATTGTATTTAATACGATTTCAGGGAAATCCTATAATATAAAAACAGTATAATTCAAGTTTTTACTTTGGGATGGTTTAAGAGGAGTATATATGAAAAAAACGATTGCAATTTTATGTGTAGTATGCATTGTATTTACTGCACTTTCAGGATGCAGTGAGGTAAAAAAACTGAATATAAGTTCAGATAGTGTTTTAGATAGTATAGATAATACTGATATTAATCCTGTATATACAGAGAAAGCCATATCAGTATCTACTCCTGAATATGTGAAGTATTCAAAAACAATTGAGGCGGAATCAGGAACATTGAAGGGAAAATCAAAAGTATCTAAGAAAGTAAAGGGATATAAGGGAAAAGGATATGTTGAATGTAGAGCTTCTAATGAAAAGGAAGCGCTAAGCGTTAAGTTTTCTCCTAAAATAAAGCAGTATTATAATATTATTTTAAGAGTAATGTCTGAAAAAGAGTCAGTGAATGCAGTAACTGTGAACGGAAATGAAATCAAAAGATTCACTTCATCGGGAAGCGGACGTTTTGAATTTGTCAGTTTAGATAATATATATATCAGTGATGACAGCTTTACTGTTTCGGTTATTGCATATAACGGAGAAATTGCAGTTGACAACATTAAGGTCCAAGCGTCGGATAAAATATCAAAGCTTTCAGTGAAGTTTAAAAAGAAACCTACGCTTATCAATAAGTCCACTGATAAGAATACGATTGATCTGTACAACAAAATCGCAGAAAATTACGGAAAGAAAATATTCAGCGGTCAATATGCGTCTGTCGGAACAAATAACGAGCTTGAACTTATTTACAAAACGACAGGGAAATATCCTGCAATAAGATGCGGAGATATGCTTCCTTACACATCAGATGATTTAGATGTTGATGAAATCAATCAGGCAATAGAATGGGCAAAAAAAGGCGGTATTGTAAGCTATATGTGGCATTGGTCATCTCCTTATGATGATAATGCTTATTATGCAGAGGAAACATCTTTTGATCTGTCTAAAGCAGTAACTAACAAAAAAATTGCAGAGCTTTCTATTGAAGAAATTGAAAAGCTTCAAAAAAGCGGAAAAATTTCATCAGAGTGTTTGGCTATTATCAAGGATATTGACGCAGTGTCTGCACAGCTTTTAAGACTGAAAGAAAACGGAATACCTGTTTTGTGGAGACCTCTTCACGACGCTTCCAGAACAAGTGCAGGATTTTGGTGGGGTGCAAAAGGCTTCAAGAGCTATAACTGGCTTTGGAGGCTTATGTATGAGCGTCAGACAAAATATTTTAAGCTTGACAATCTTATCTGGGTTTGGTCTGCTCAGAGTAAGGACTGGTATGTGGGAGATGATTACTGCGATATAATTTCCGCCGATATTTATGACAACGGAAGCGAAGCAAGTCAGATAGCCTCATTTCTTTCACTTTATGATATTTCAAAGAATAAACCTATCGCTCTTTCTGAGTGTGCAAACGCACCTGATATAAGTAATATGGTTCGTGACAAGGCAATGTGGTCATGGTTCGGCGTTTGGAGCGGAAAATATATCATGAACGACAACGGCAGTCTTTCTGAGGAATATATAACTAAGGATAGGCTTATAGAGGTTTATAATAACGATAAGGTAATTACTTTGGATAATGTGTAAAGGTAATTGGAATTTGTATGGACGAAGATCACTATAATGCAGAAAAACCAGGGCATTATGGTGATACGGGGTATTTGTATAATATTCATTCTTCGAGAAATCCCAAAACAGGAAAGGTTGAAGAAACTAAGGTAGGTATTATTCAAAAATATGCGGCATATGATAAGTCATAAAAACAGCAAAAGCGTTCGGAAAAATTCCGAACGCTTCTTGTTATTTCAAATGCTAAATTATGAAGCGCAAAGGAGGTGTGTCAAGATTTTTCATTACGAATAGATTTTTAAAACAATGCATTTTTATGAAAATCCTTAAATTTTTGTATTTTAACTTCTTAAAAAGTATTAAATTGAATTTTATAGGAAAAATAAATAAAAATATGAAATTACAAGTATGACTTAAACATATTTTCAAATAACGCTGAATATATTGACAAAATACACGAAAAAAGCTATAATATTATTAACATTTTATGAGAGTTTATAATCCTTGAAGTTTATAATAATATTGGTCGGGAGGATATAATGAGCAAGGAAAGATTCAGGATTGACAACAAGCTTGGTACAAGCGGTGTGATAACAACTATTGTTTTGGTTATTACAACTGTAATAACCGGATTCCTTTTCACGCTTTCAAGTTTTCTGAGATTTATTCAGTACGATTCGGATAAAACAAACTTATTTTTTGAGGCGTTCGGAATAGACGGAACAAAAATCCGTGAAATCTTTGATATTGATCGTTCAATCAGTTGGTTTGGTTCTGTACCCTCGATGATTGTATTAGCAGTTGTAATTATATTGCTGCTTGTTGTATGGGTCGCACTCTATAAAATAAATTCTGTTTATGTTTACAGGGCATTCAGAGGATATGGCTTATCATTGATATGTATCTCGTGTTTGCTGTTTATAGTTGGGCTTATTTCCAGTCCTATTATATATCGCTTTGCTCACTATCTTTATTTGGACTATAAAGACGCATTAGGTGCAGGAAAATGGTTGGTTTTATTTTCAGCACTTCCTGTTTTTGCACTTGGATTATTGATGCTTCTCTTTTCGTTGTTTACAGAGTTTCCGGCAAAAACTGATATGAGACGTCCGAGAAAAAACGGTGAAAAGGATGTATCATTTATTATGGACGATGAATATGAAAATCAAAGCTTAGAAAATTCTATAACAAAAGGTGATCTCGATTTAGTTTCAGATGATATTGAGAAAGCAGATGATGTTGAGATCATTGAGAATACTTGCCCTGAGTGCGGGAAGGTTATACATGACGGCGATTTGTTTTGCACAGAGTGCGGAGCTAAATTATGAAAATTAAATTGATTTGTATTAAAAGCAATAAAATCATAAAGAATTGTAAATGAAACATACAAAATAAAGCAAAGAATTTCAAAAAAGCCTAGAAACATTCACGAATTTTTTATGCCCTATTTGTTTACATTTACTATTGAATATGATTTTATTATAATATATAATATATAGTGTATTATATCCGAAAGTGTTTCGGGAATAATAAATAGCAAAGGCAAGGACGCCACGGATCACATTTACACTACTGTGTGTGTTTTGTAATTGTTTTTGTGAGCGTTTTTTGTTTTTGTAATAACTGAAAGGAAGAAAAGACATGAAGAAAAAGGTTTTTAGTGCATTACTGGCTTCTGTAATGGCAGTATCTTGCCTGGCAGCTTGCGGCGGTAATGACGTCTCAACAACAGGTGCGTCATCTGCAAAAGACACTTTGGTATATGCACAGGGTGCTGATCCAAGAGGTCTTGACCCTCAGATTGTTGATGACGGAGAGTCAGCAAAGGTTACAAATCAGATTTATGAGGGACTTTTGACTTATGCTGAAGACTCAACAGAGGTTAAGCCTTGTCTTGCTGAATCATGGGAGATTTCTGACGACGGACTTGAATATACATTCAAGCTTAGACAGGGCGTTAAATTCCACGATGGAACAGACTTTAACGCTGAGGCTGTTAAGTTCAATGTTGAGCGTAACACGATCAATAAAACAGAGGATATGACTTATGCTGATTTCGTATGGGGATATGTTTCAAAGAGTGAAGTTGTTGACGATTACACAATTAAGATCACATTGAAGCAGCCTTCAACACCATTCCTTGCAAACCTTGCAATGGTATTCGGTGCACCTATGGTAAGCCCAAAAGCTGCTAAGGACGGCGACCTTATGAACAATCCGGTTGGAACAGGTCCTTATAAGTTTGTTGAGTGGAAGAAAGATCAGGACGTAAAACTTGTTGCTAATGATGATTATTGGGATACGGAAAACAAAGCTAAAATTAAGAATGTTGTTATCCGTACAATTAAGGACGCTTCAACAAAGATAATTGATCTTCAGTCAGGTGATGTAGATATCATCGACGGTATTGATACAAATCAGATGGAGAATCTGAAAAAAGACAGCAATATTACTGTTTCTCAGACTCCGGGTATGAACATCAACTATATGGCTTATAACATCGAAAGACTTGATAAGGAAACACGTATTGCTCTTTCACAGGCTATAAATGTTGATGAATTAGTTAAAACACTCTATCAAGGATATGCTGAAAAGGCTACAACAGTTCTTCCTACATTTGTTCCGGGATACAGTGCAGATGTAAAGCAGATTTCTTACGATAAGGACGCTGCAAAGGCAACTCTTGAGAAGAAGGGTATTAAGAATCTTCACGTTATCACTTATACAAACCCAAGACCTTACAACACTGCAACAGGTCAGACACTTACTGAGGCAATTCAGGGATATTTATCAGAGGTAGGAGTTAAGTGCACAATTGATTCTTACGATTGGACAACTTATAAAGACAGAACGATCGCAGGAGATTATGATATCTGTTTCTATGGTTGGTCAGGAGATAATGGTGACCCTGATAACTTTATGAACCTTATGAGCGATACAAACGCAGGTATGAACGTAGCAAGATTTAACCTTGCAAAGAATAAGGATGACAAGGCAGCATATGAGGAGTATTCAAAGATGATCTCTGACGCTGCTAAGGAGCCTTCAGGAGATTCAAGAAACAAGATGTATGCAGATATGGAGCAATATGTTGCAGACCGTGCAATCTGGCTTCCTATTTCACATCAGCAGGATCTTACAGCTTGCAAGTCAAATGTTAAGAACTTCACATATCACTGCACAGCAACAGTTAAGCTGTATAAGGTAACTAAAGACTAATATTTATGATTTTTACAACAAGCAAATATAGAGAACAACGAAAACAATGGCGTTTTCTCTATATTTGCCATTGTTGTTTTTATCAGTTTTATTTTCAGCATACATTTATTACATATCAAAGGGAAATATATGCTGAAAAGAGAACTAATAGTTTCTCGTTTGCAGTAATTGAAACGGAAAAGGTACAGCGTGAAAAAATTTTACGCAGGCTTGCGAACTTATCTGCAAAATCAGAGTGGCAATTCTGTTATCAGGATTAACTCTGAAAACTTAAGAAAGGAATGTTATTAAAATGATTAAGTATATCATTAAACGATTGCTGATGCTTATTCCTGTTTTAATCGGCGTATCAATAATCGTATTCTTTTTGTTAAGAGTATGCGCTCCAGATCCGGCGCCTGTTGTTTTAGGACAGCATGCTACTCAAGCTTCAATGGATGAATGGAGAGAGGCAAACGGATTGAACGACAATGTTATAGTTCAATATGTGAATTTTATTAAAGGAGCTGTTAAAGGGGATTTCGGGCAATCGTACTATACAAATAACTCGGTACTTAATGAAATAGGTTCAAGATTTCCCGCTACAATAGAAATCGCAATATTTGCAATAATAATAGCAACGATTTTCGGTATTGCAATAGGCGTAATTGCCGCTGTAAAGAAAAACAGTATTATTGATAATGCCAGTATGGTTTTATCGCTTGTAGGAGTTTCTATTCCGATTTTCTGGCTGGGAATACTTTTTATCATTCTGTTTGTTAAGGTTTTGGGATGGCTTCCTGCCAGCGGAAGAATTGATGCAATGCTCAGACCAGATGGAGGTACGGGGTTCTATCTTATAGATACTCTTGTTCAGGGCAACTTTGAAGCGTTTAAAAATGCTTTATGGCATATAATTCTGCCGGGAGTGACTTTAGCGCTTTATACGCTTGCTATTATTTCAAGAATGACAAGATCAAGTATGCTTGACGCTTTAAATCAGGATTACATAAGAACAGCTCGATCAAAGGGAATCGGCGAGGGAAAGGTAGTTATAAAGCACGGGTTGAGAAACGCACTTATGCCTATTGTTACCGTAATAGGACTGCAATTCGGCTCTTTACTGGGAGGTGCAGTTTTAACCGAGACGGTTTTTGCATGGCCGGGTATCGGAAGCTATACGGTTGAATGTATAACAAAGTCAGACTTTCCTGTTATACAGGCAGTTGTACTTATTATTGCAACCATATTTGTGCTTATGAACTTGATAGTTGATATAATTTATGCATTTTTAGATCCGAGAATTAAATACGGAAAGAGGGAAAGCTAGATTATTTACTTCATAAAAAACATCGAGAGGAGTATGTTTTATAATGGCTAAGAAAAAAGTTTTAGCAGCCGAGGGAGCTGATATTCAAGAGGCTGTTGTTATAGAAAAGCCTGAATCCCGCTTTAAAGCTATGTGGGACACGCTTAAGAAAAACAAGGCGGCACTGTTCGGACTTTTTGTGATTATTATATTGGTTATAATTGCAATTATCGGACCATACATAACGCCTTATAACCCTAATAAGCAGATAATGAACGATGCATTTCAAGGACCGTCTGCAAATCATTGGTTTGGAACTGATAATCTGGGCAGAGATATTTTCAGCCGTATAATTGTCGGAACGAGGGTATCGCTCTTTGTAGGAGTTGCGGCAGTTGCATTCTCTTTGCTTATTGGAACGGTTTTAGGCTCAATAGCAGGATATTTCGGAGGAAAAATTGACGCTGTCATTATGAGAATTATGGATATAATGCTGTCAATTCCTTCAATATTGCTTGCTATAACGCTTATGGCAGCTTTGGGCAAGGGAATTGACAAGGCTATTATAGCTATTGGAGTTGTTTCAATTCCTGAATATGCAAGAATAATAAGAAGTTCAATTTTATCAACAAAGGAAAATGATTATGTTGCTGCGGCTAAAGTATTGGGAAACAGTGACGGCAGAATAATATTCCATCACATTATTCCGAATGTAGTTTCATCGATCGTAGTAAGGGCTACTCTGGGAATTTCAACTGCAATACTAGATACTGCTGCTTTGGGATTTTTAGGCTTGGGAGTTCAGCCACCGACTGCTGAATGGGGAGATATGCTCGGCAGAGTAAGAAGTATGGTTTTAGTACATCCGTATATGCTTATTTTCCCGGGACTTGCAATAACACTTGCTGTGCTTGCATTTAACTTGTTCGGTGACGGATTAAGAGATGCTCTTGACCCTAAGTCAAGAAGTTAGGAGGTTTGTGAGATGTTATTAGAGGTTGAAAACTTGCAAACAGAATTTAAAGTCAAAAGAGGAACGGTCAAAGCTGTAAATAACGTAAGCTTTGGTGTTGAAAAGGGCGAGATACTGGCTATCGTTGGCGAATCGGGTTCAGGAAAAAGCGTCAGCTCGCTGTCTATAATGGGACTTATCCGCAATCCGGGAAAAGTAACCGGAGGAAAGATTATGTTTCACGATGAAAATCTGGTTGGTAAGTCAAACAAGGAAATGAATAAAATCAGGGGAGATAAAATATCAATGATTTTCCAAGAGCCTATGACTTCCCTGAATCCTGTATATAAAATAGGCGATCAGATCATGGAGTCTATACTGACGCATACAGAATTGTCTAAAACAGAGGCGAAGGAAACTGCAATAAAAATGCTTGATCTTGTAGGTATTCCATCCCCTGAAAAAAGAATGGATGATTATCCGCATCAAATGAGCGGAGGAATGCGTCAAAGAGTTATGATTGCTATGGCGCTTTCGTGTAATCCTGAGGTTTTGATTGCGGATGAACCGACAACTGCTCTTGACGTTACAATTCAGGCACAAATTCTAGAACTTATCGACAGGCTACGAAATAAAATCGGTATGGCTGTTCTGCTTATTACGCATGATTTAGGAGTAGTTGCCGAAACGGCTGACAGAGTTGTTGTAATGTATTGCGGAAGAATTGTTGAGCAGGCTGATGTTAAGGATATATTCACAGATCCGCTTCATCCTTATACAAAAGGACTGCTGGAATCTATTCCTCGTATGGAGGAGGACAGGGACAGACTTTATATGATCAAGGGAGTAGTTCCTGACCCGACAAAGCTTCCTAAGGGATGCTCATTTGCAGACAGATGTGAAAATTGTATGGAAAAGTGTAAGGAGCATATGCCTGCGCTTGTCGATGTTGGAGGAAGAAAAGTAAGATGCTTTTTATATAGTGATGAAGAGGAGGTTGATGTTTAAATGGATAAAAGGGAAGTTCTTTTAGAGGTTCAGAATTTATCTAAATTCTTTACGGTAAACACCAGCTTTTTCGGAAGACCAATAGATGTATTAAAGGCTGTTGACAATGTTTCGTTTAAGATTTACAAAGGAGAAGCGTTCGGACTGGTAGGAGAGTCCGGCTGCGGAAAGTCAACAATAGGAAAGATGCTTGTGAATCTTTATACTCCTACAAGCGGAAAAATAATTTATGACGGTGTGGAGCTTACCGCATTAAAGCAAAAGGAAAGAAGAAAATACTGCAAGGAAATCCAGCTTATTTTTCAGGATCCTTATGCTTCACTAAATCCTAAGATGACGATCGGCGACATTATTGCCGAGCCTATACTTATAAATAAAATTCTTCCTAAAAACGAAGTTGAGAAGAGGGTTAATTATCTGCTTGACTGCGTGGGACTTGCAAATCACCAGCGAAACAGATATCCGCATGAGTTTTCAGGCGGACAAAGACAGAGGGTAGGTATTGCAAGAGCTTTGGCTGTAAACCCTAAGCTGATAGTGTGTGACGAACCTGTTTCTGCTTTGGACGTTTCAATTCAGGCTCAGGTGTTGAATCTACTCGATGACTTAAAGGATGAGTTTGGTCTTACATATTTGTTTATTGCACACGGACTTAATGTTGTTAAGCATATAAGCGACAGAGTAGGCGTTATGTATCTTGGTAAGCTTATGGAGGTCGCAGATAAAAATGAGCTTTACAATCATCCGCTCAATCCTTATACACAGGCTCTTTTGTCGGCGATCCCATCTGTTGATATAACGCACAAGAAGGAAAGGATCATCCTTAAAGGTGATGTTCCAACGCCAATCAATCCGCCTGATGGATGCAGGTTTGCTTCACGTTGCTTTAGGGCAAACGATAAGTGTACGGAGCATTGTCCGGAGCTTAAAGATATCGCAAACGGACACTTTGTTGCCTGTGATTTCTGCGGCGAAATAAATACAGAGAGAAGAATAATACTTGAAAACAAACAGACTTGATAAAATAATATCAAAGCTAAAGCAAAATAACATCTCTCAAATGCTTGTATGTGATCCTGCATCGATTTTCTATTTGACAGGAAGGATGATAGATCCAGGAGAGAGATTTTTTGCTTTGCTAATTAAGGGGAACGGCGACAATAAGATTTTCATTAACTCTCTTTTCACTGTTCCTGAGGACTTGGGAGTAGAAAAGGTGTGGTTCTGCGATGAGGACGATCCTTGTAAAATTGTTTCCGGATTTATTGACAGTGATAAAGCACTTGGAGTAGATAAAAATTTGCCTGCGAGATTTTTATTAAGGCTTATGGAGCTTGGCTGTGCGTCAGGTTATAAAAATACTTCTGTATGTGTTGATACTGTCCGTGCCTGTAAAGATGATGAGGAAATCGCGCTTATGAGAGAAGCGTCAAGAGTGAATGATGAGGCTATGAATAAGTTGATAACTCATATCAGAGCAGGTATTACCGAACGTGAACTGGCTTCATATCTCAAGGACATTTATTTGTCAATGGGAGCTTGTGAGTATTCATTTGATCCGCTAGTAGGATTCGGGGAATGTGCGGCTATCGGACACTATGAGGCAGGTAATACCTCACTTTGCGAGGGCGATTGTATTCTCATAGATATGGGTTGTATAAAGGACGGTTATTGTTCCGATATGACAAGAACTTTCTTTTATAAGACGGTAAGTGACGAACATAGAAAGATTTATGAAATTGTTCTAAAAGCTCAAAAAGCGGCGGAGAATATGATTAAGCCGGGCGTAAGGTTCTGCGATATAGATAAAACGGCAAGAGATATTATTGACCGGGAGGGTTTTGGCGATAAATTCACCCATCGCTTGGGACATTCTATCGGAATAGAGTGTCATGAATTTGGTGATGTTTCAGCAGTTAACGAGAATGTTGTTGAAGAGGGAATGATTTTTTCAATAGAGCCCGGTATTTATATTGAGGGAGATGTCGGTGTAAGAATTGAGGATTTGGTTTTAGTAACTCACGACGGAGTGGAAATTCTTAACCACTTTGATAAAGAGCTGAAAATAATCAATTAGCAATATTTAAGGGGGCAAGTGGTTCTTGCTCTCATTTTGCATAGAGGAGATTAACTTTTATGACAAATAAAGAATTAAAGGCTTTTAGGGACAGTATTTCAGAATATCTTGAGGAGAACAAGCAGCAGATGTTCAGTACTCTTGCAAGACTTATTGAGGTTGAAAGCGTACTTGGCAAAAAAGATTTGCAGAGCAATAAGCCTTTCGGAGAAGGTCCTGCAAAGGCTTTGGAGGTTGCTGAGGACATACTTCACGACTTTGGATTCATTTCACAAAACCACGAAAACTATATGGTTACATTTGACTTTGGCGGAGAGCAGTCAGATAAGCCTGAACTTGGGATAATTGCTCATTTGGATGTTGTACCACAAGGTTCCGGATGGACATATGAGCCTTTTAAGCTTACAGTGAATGAGCTGGAAGGCAAGCTTTATGGTAGGGGTGCAATTGATGATAAGGGACCTGCCGTTGCCGTTTTATATGCGGTTAAGGCTATGAAGGACATAGGAATAAAGTTAAATAAAAAGGTAAGGATAATGCTTGGTTCCAGTGAGGAAACAGGTATGGAGGATTTAAAATATTATTCAAACAAGGTAGGACTTCCTGACAAAATGCTTACGCCTGATTCGTCATTTCCTGTTGTTAATGTTGAAAAGGGAGTTTCTCATATTATTATGGCGGGAAGTTATATTAATAAAAAAGATGGTGCGGTTATTGAGAGCGTTTCAGGAGGAACTGTTATAAACGCTGTTCCTGACAGAGCTTATGCCATTGTAAAAGGAGTTGAAAAAAGTATAATAGACCATAAAATTGCTGAAATGCCTGTGAATATTAAATTTGTTTCCGAAGAAACAGAGGGTAAAATAAAGATTACATCAATAGGGAAGTCTGCACACGGTTCACTGCCGGAATTGGGAGAGAATGCAATAACTGCATTGCTAAAATTGTTATCAGCATTGCCGTTTGACAATGGAGGAGCATATGACCTTGTTTGTGAGCTTGCAAAGATTTTCCCTTATGGAGAATATTACGGAGAGACTCTTGATTTATTCTGCGAAGATGATGTTTCGGGAAAAATCACTGAGGTTTACAGTTTGATTGATATAAGCAACGGAAAGTATAAGGGCGGTATGGATATACGTTTCCCTGTTTGTACAAGTCTGAAAGAAATTTATTCAAAGCTTGATGTACATCTTGGGAAACTTGGGCATACTTATGTTGACGATGACGCTATGGAACCTCATTATGTTGATGAGAATTCTGACTTTATTCAGACTCTTTTGAGATCCTATACGGAGCTTACGGGATTTAAAGGAGAATGTTTGGCAGAGGGCGGAGCGACTTATCTTCATACGAGTAAAATGGGAGTTGGTTTCGGAGCGGAATTTCCTGGAGAAAACAATAATATGCACGGCGCTGACGAATACATAAAAATAAGTACTTTTATGAATATTGCAAAGATATATGCAGATGTAATATTTAAGCTTTGTAATGAATAGTTCTTTAAATTATGATGATAAAAACTTATGCAGAGAAATTATTATAAGCAGATTTACGAGTATTTGTCTTTAAAACAGTTAGAAAATATTATTGGCAGAATTGGCTCGTAACTTGAAAAGGGTGAGGTGACTATAATGAAGATCGGAATAGTTGGGCTTGGTCTTATAGGTGGTTCGCTTGCAAAGGCAATAAAGAAAAATACCGATCACATTTGCTTTGCGTATGATATAAACAGCAAGGTTATTGCTGATGCAATTCAGCAGGATTCAATAGACGGCAGTTTTTTGCCAAAACAGCTTTCCTCCTTTGATATTGTTATTCTTGGTCTTTATCCTGATGTTACAATTGATTTTGTAAATGATAATGCGTCTAACTTTAAAAAAGGCGGAATAGTTATAGATACTTGCGGTATAAAAAAGGAAATAATCAGGGCGGTTGATAAAAAGCTTAATGATATGGGCGTTTACTTTATAGGCTGTCATCCAATGGCTGGAAGGGAGTTTTCCGGTTTTGAATATTCTCTTGATAATCTTTTTGACAAAGCAAGCTTTATAATAACTCCTACTGAAAACACCAATCAAAAGGCATTGGAGGAATTGCAGAAGTTTTCAATTGAAATAGGTTTTTTAAAAAATGTTATATCTACCCCTGAAGAACATGACAATGTAATTGCTTTTACTTCACAGCTTGCTCATATTGTTTCAAGTGCTTATGTAAAGAGCCCTGCACTTTTAAAGCAGTCAGGATTTTCGGCGGGAAGCTTTAAGGATTTAACAAGAGTTGCAAAGCTCAATGAGGATATGTGGACAACTTTATTTATGATGAACAGAACAGCGCTTGTTGAGGAGATCAATCACATAATAGAGCATCTTAACGAGTATAAAACTGCCCTTGAACTTGGCGACAGTAAGACTTTGCATGATCTGTTAAAGGACGGAAGAAAGCTTAAGGAAAAGTCTAACAGTATTAATGCAGGGAAATAAAAAATATTAAAAATATCTTAAACCCATCACATTTATGGTGGGTTTTTTATATATAGTAAACAAAAATTTGTTAATCTTGAAATTTGCATTTAATAATTATTTAATATTTTTGTTTTAAAATTATTATGTACTAATATTTACAATTTTACATTTTTATTTGCAAGAGGTGTTTACTATGCAGCAGCATGGAATCAGCAAATTGGATTTAAAGAGACAAAACCGCATGCAGGTGTTAAAAATTTTAAAACAGCAGGGTCCCACATCAAGAATTGATATTGCAAATATACTTGAGCTTACAAGAGCTGCTGTTACTATAATTACAAATGAAATGATTTCTCAGGGTATTATCCATGAGATAGGCGAGTATCAGAATGTAAATGAAAAAGCATCCAGAGGAAGAAAGAAAATACTTATAGACATAAATGAGAACTATAAGTTTGTACTGGGCGTGCTTATTGATGAAGATATGATAAGCGTTGGTCTTTCAACTCTTGCCGGGGCAGTTTTGGATAAGCGGAATTTAGACATAAAAACAGATATAGTATATCAGGAAATTGTTGATTTTATAATTGAGTCTATAAATTCTATATTGCTTGATAACTGTTTAAAACTGGATGAAATATTGGGCATAGGATTTGGAGTATTCCCGGGAATGTATAAAAATGCAGGAGTTGAAATATTGGAAAACGGTGATCCGAATTTCACAAATCTTGCAGTTGATATATATGATAAATTTGCAATTCCCCTGATATTTGATAATGCCGTTAAGGGATTGGCTATGGCTAACATTGATTTTCAGCCTACAAAAGATGTGAACAGGCATAATATTGCTTTTTTGAGATACGGTGAGAGCTTACACTTTGTAGTTACTAACTTAAATGAACCTATTATTTCTTACGATAACAGAACGGATTTTGTTGATAAAATTATAGTTGACCCTTCTGCAGCAGATGAGAATAATGCAGCTAACGGCTATGTCAAAAATGAAATAAGCCGTATCGGAGTAAAGAAAAAAATATTTAAAGTATATTCAAAAAATAATACGCCTGTACTTTATGAGCTTACAGGCGGTGATTTTAACAAAGTGGGATATGAAACAATAAGGGCGGCTGCTTCAAGCGGAGATAAGGTTGTTCGTGATATTCTTGAAAAGGCTGTAAAGTTAAGTGCAGTATTGCTTAATAATTTATATTATTCCACCAATCCGCAGAGAATTGTATTACATAATCTCAGAATAAGTAAGGAAGAGTTTGAGTATATTAAAAATGAGGTCGCAAATATTTCCGGCGAAAATGTGGCTTCAAAAATTGATATGAGTATTATCGATAAAAAGCATGGATTTTTATCAGGATGTGCAATAGCTATCAGAGAACTGTTCTTCACAAGAGGCGGGTTTGATACTGCTGATAATGAAGTTTAATTTATATTAGAAATTCATAATTTCACAGGTGTTTATCGCACCTCATAGAGTTTTAATAAAATCCTCCAAATGCCT
>CANPWL010000008.1 GCA_947584375.1 uncultured Clostridia bacterium
GAGTATCTTCTCTCAAGAATTACAAGGTACTCTCTTTGTCTTCTTGTGCTCCATTGTTCAATTTTCAAGATGCTAGCTTTTGGGCGTTATTCTACGCCACCTTATTACACTCGCTTTTCGAGTGCTTGACTATTATATCACACTCCTTCTTCCTTTGTCAAGGGGTTTTTGCAATTTTTTTAGATTTTTTTATTGCCAAAAAATAAGGTAAATCTATGTGTCTTGTCATTTTTCAAGATCAATCTT
This sequence comes from uncultured Clostridia bacterium, assembly GCA_947584375.1. Taxonomy (GTDB): domain Bacteria; phylum Bacillota; class Clostridia; order Oscillospirales; family Ruminococcaceae; genus UMGS1601. The sequence goes on from CANPWL010000008.1 coordinate 247, forward strand.
AAACGGTAGTTTTTATTAACTTAAAACCTTATTTGCATACAATTACAACTTATCCATTGATAAATCTGTAATTTAACTTATCTCCGCCAACGACCAGTGAAAAATTTTTAGACGGCTTAACAAAAAAGTAATAAAACTCAGGCAGAATACTAACCACTTTATGCTCCTTTTTAAAAGCTGTTGACATTTCTTTTTCTGTGTAAAAGTACTTATAGAAATATTTGCTTATATTCTGTGTAATGTCATCATCGCCATAACCGCATTCATCACCTATGGTAAGATCACAAGTATACCAGACTCCGTCAATTTCTACTGTGTTCCATGTGTGATTGTCGCTGCATAGGACCTGAGATTTTATTCCATAGTACTGACACATCATCTGGAATGCACAAGCATATGTTCCGCAGACTCCCGCAGCAGTATTATCATCTTCAGCGGACAAAACACGATTTAAAGTGGAATCAGCTTTCCAAACATCATAGCCGTACTTTTCCGAATTTGTTTTCTCATAATAGATTCTGTCACATAAGTAATTATATATAATTGTTACCTTTTCATATTCAGTCATTCCGGCATTAAAATTCTGATTAGCAAAGTTATCCAACGACATCCTTATATTTTTATAGTGTTTCCATATTTCTGATAAGCTTTTACTCTGAAGAGTATTTAAAGATGAACTGAGACCCGACTTTATATTTGAAACTGAATTGCTAAGATTGGTATAAATATTTCTTGCCGAATCTGTCACCTTTTTCTTATTAATATTTTTATATGTATACTTCTTATTATCATTATATGCTTTTTTAAATTTTTTGGTGTTAATAATTTTATATATATGCTCTTCTTCTTTTAGCTTGGTTTTGTATTTTGAAAGTTTTAATGCAAAATTACTCCAATCCAAATAGCTATACTTTGTATAGCCCGAACCGTCATCATTATCAAGTAATGACATCGTTTGAATAAGCGTGTTAGCATTATTTAATAATAAACGGATCTTTTGAGGACTATATTTAACTGTATTACTTTTTTTAATTTTAACTTTTTTTACATTACTATACTTACCGTATACCTTTTTATATTTCCCGTTTACCTTGTATTTTTTATATCCTCTTACCTTAACATAATAAGTCTTACCTAATTTTAATTTTTTTATTTTTATTGAAGTTATTTTTTTACTTTTAACAATGAATATTTTAGTTCCAGTTGAAAAATTCTTTTTTGTCGATAACTTAATTCTGTAACCGGAAACTCCTTTAAGCTTTTTCCATTTAACAGTCATCTGACCTTTTTTCTCAGACGACACAGTTATCAATTTCCCCTTATAAATTCTATTAACCGAAGCAGATGCTTCTACTATATTAATAGAAGATACGGCAATCATTAATATAGTAAATGAAATAGTTAAAGTTTTCTTAATTAAGATTTTCATTTTTTTACCCCAAGTATAATCTTTATTTAAAATTGAATTTGACAACATTATTATATCATATAATCAATATATTTACAAGACGAACTATAATTTTTCAAAACTATTCATAATCAAAAATATACTGATTTTTGTTGACATATAAATAAATGAGTTGTATAATAAACATATAACCTTATCAAGAGTGGCGGAGGGAACAGGTCCTATGAAGCCCGGCAACCTAATTTTTTAAATATTAAGGTGCTAAATCCTGCGGTAACATATCCGAAAGATGAGGAATTTAGATCATAAATTCTGGCGTTTCGGTTTGAAACGCTTTTTTATTTTTATTCATTAATTTTTAGGAGGAATAAAAAATGTCAAGTAATCTTTTCACTTCTGAATCAGTAACAGAGGGGCATCCAGATAAAATCTGCGATCAGATTTCAGACTCGATTTTAGACGCAATGCTTGAACAGGACCCATATTCGAGGGTTGCCTGTGAAACAGTTACTACAACAGGAGTAATTATGTGCATGGGTGAAATAACCACAAAAGCACAGGTTGATATTCCGGAAGTAGTTAGAAAAACAGTAAACGAAATTGGATACGACAACGACGCTTACGGCTTTAACGGAAACACCTGTGCTGTTATTACAACTATGGACAAGCAGTCTCCGGATATTGCACAAGGGGTTGATAACGCTCTAGAGGGTCGAGATGAAAACTTAAATGACATAGGTGCAGGAGATCAAGGTATGATGTTCGGATATGCATGTAATGAAACTCCTGAGCTTATGCCAATGCCTATTTCACTGGCACATAAGCTTGCTCGTAAACTTACTGAAGTAAGAAAAAACGGTACTCTTCCTTATTTACGTCCGGATGGAAAAACTCAGGTCACTGTTGAGTATGACGAAAATAATAATCCTGTTAGAATAGACGCTGTTGTTGTTTCTTCTCAGCATGATGAAAATATCACTCTTGAAAAGATTAGAGCTGATATTATAAAGTATGTTGTAAAAGCAGTTATACCAAATGAGCTTCTCGACAATAAAACCCAATACTTTGTCAATCCCACCGGCAGGTTTGTCGTCGGCGGTCCTCACGGTGACAGCGGACTTACCGGCAGAAAAATCATAGTCGATACCTACGGTGGAATGGGACGTCACGGCGGCGGTGCATTTTCAGGAAAAGATCCTACAAAGGTTGACCGTTCGGCAGCATATATGGCAAGATATGTTGCAAAGAACATTGTTGCCGCTAATCTTGCAGACAAGTGTGAAGTCCAACTTGCATATGCAATAGGAGTTGCTTCGCCTGTATCAGTAATGATTGATGTTGACACCTTCGGTACGAGTAATTTTTCACCTGACAAGATAAGTGAAGCTGTAAAAAAGGTTTTTGATCTTCGTCCATCTGCTATTATTGAAACGCTGGGACTTCGTAAGCCTATTTACAAAAAGCTTGCGGCATACGGACATATGGGACGTGAGGACTTAAACGTCACTTGGGAAAAAACCGACAAAGCCGAAGAACTTAAAAAAGCTGTTCAGCAATTAAATTTATAATGCAAAAATGATTATATATATTCATCTACACAATTCATATTAATAAAAGGTGATGTGAAATGAATTTATTTTTAACTCTGGCCTTTTTATTTTTTATTGGATCTGTTTCCGGCTGGTTTTTAGAACTGCTCTTTAGGCGTTATTTTTCCAGTTCCAATCCGGAACGTAAATGGGTTAATCCAGGATTTTGTATTGGTCCGTATCTGCCTTTATACGGCATCGGACTATGCGTATTGTATTTGATAGCTTCTCTGAATATATTTAATTTGATTGATCCCGTTTTTAATAAAGTTTTAATATTCATTATTATGTCTGTATGTATGACCGCTGTTGAATACATAGCCGGAATCATCAGTGTAAAAGTGTTTAAGATTCGTTTATGGGATTATAATAATGAATGGGCAAATATTCAGGGCATCATCTGCCCTAAATTTTCACTGATATGGGCTTTTCTTGGATTTGTTTATTATTTTCTTATTCACCCTTATATCCTTGACTCTTTGGAATGGCTGTCATCTAACCTAGCATTTTCCTTTGTTATAGGTCTATTTTTCGGCGTCTTTATAATTGATTTGATAAAATCTGCACAGCTTATAACAAAACTCAAAAAATTTGCTGATGAAAAAGATGTTGTTGTTAAATACGAACATCTAAAAGAGTACATTCGTAAAAAGCAGGAAAAGTCAAGCCAAAAGCATTACTTTTTCCGTCCGTTTCATTCTAATCAAACAATAATCGAGAACTTAAAAGAAATGCTTGAATCCTTTGAAAAGCATGTAAAGCATTAAATATTATATTTAATTGCAAAATTAAAAACATAAATAAAAGGTTACCTGTTTATGGTAACCTTTTTATTTATAAAACAATTCTCTCATTCTCACTTGAATTGGGCCGTGTCATAAGCTCTTTTAATGCAGCGTCAACCTGTTTACCATCGAATAGTACGGAATAAAGCTGCTCGGTAATTGGCATCTCAATTCCCTGAGCCTTTGCAAGGGCGTATGCAGTTTTTGTGCAATGATACCCCTCAACTGTTCCTACCATTCTTACTGCTTCTTCTGGAGTATGACCTTTTCCTATCAGTATACCGGCACGTCGGTTTCTCGAATGCATACTGGTACATGTCACTATCAAGTCACCAATTCCGGTAAGACCGGCAAACGTACTGGTACTTGCGCCCAACGATACTCCCAAACGAGCAATTTCACTGATACCCCTTGTCATCAGTGCGGCTTTAGTATTATCTCCATAACCCATACCGTCACAGATCCCCGCTGCCAGTGCAATTATATTCTTCAGCGAACCTCCAATTTCACAGCCTACAATATCGTCATTTATATATATTCTTAAAACAGAACTTGACATAGTGTCCTGTATATATTTCGATGCATTGTGATCTGTTGATGACACAACAACAGTTGTCGGAATTCCCTTTGCCAGCTCTTCAGCATGAGAAGGTCCTGTAAGAACGATTATCCTGTTTTTATCAAAAGCCTCCGAAACAACTACGCTCATTCGTTTAAGGGTTCCATCCTCAAGACCCTTTGATGTGTTTACAACATAGGTTTTTTCATTTATGTAAGGCTTTGCCGCTTCACAAGTTTCTCTGACATACGACGATGGTATGCCAACAACTACTATATCTTTACCCTTTACACATGAAATATCCGTTGTAAGGTTAATACTTTCCGGAATAATAATTCCGGGAAGCTTTGCTTTAAGCTCACCCGTTCTCTCAATGGCAGCTATTTCATCTTTGAACTTTGACCACACTGTTACACTATGACCCATCTTTTCACACATTACAGCAAGCGAAAGACCGAATCCTCCTGAACCCAGAATAGCTATATCAGCCATAATAAACCTCCGATAGTATACTAGTTATTTTTTAAAGCTTAACTTATTTTCTTCATGATTTTTGAGCCTGATTATGTTAGCTTTGTGCTTCAAAACTATCAGTACAGTAAGTAAGCAAGCAAACATAATATTAATCCAGATACCGTTGAAATTTCTTACCATTTGAGTTATACCGGTAAAAAACGGATATGTAATAATAGATATTACCGATCCCAAAGATACATATCTTGTAACTGAAACAACAATTATAAACACAGCTAAACATAAAAGCGTAGTAATAGGGTCAACTGCAAGCATTGTTGTACAGGCAGTAAGAACGCCCTTACCGCCTTTAAATCCATAGTATAACGGAAAAACGTGCCCGAATACAACACATACGCCTGCTATGTAACCTATAAACAATCTGTCGCCAAAGAACAAAACTCCCAAAACATCTGTTACAATAAAACGTGCCAGAATCACTGCTATGACTCCTTTAAACAAATCGCACAAAAGAGTTATCAGTGCTGGTATTTTTCCATAAACCCTTAAAACATTGGTAAGTCCTGCACTTTTACTTCCGTATTTTCTTATATCATCATGCTTTAACAGCCTGCACACTATCAATGCAGAGTTAAAGCTTCCAAAAAGGTACGAAGCTATTGCCGTAACGGCAATACATAAAAATTCAACCATAAAAATCTCCCCAGTTATTTTGTATCGTTTGCTCCACGCTCCCTGACGATAAATCTTACGGGTGTTCCCTCCAAATCAAAGTTTTCGCGGATTTGGTTTTCCAAATACCTTTGATAGGAAAAATGGAACAGCTCAGCTTTGTTTACAAATACAACAAATGTCGGCGGCTTTGTTGACGGCTGAGTCATATAATAAATTTTAAGCCGTTTACCTTTATCTGACGGCGGTTGAACTCGGCTTGTAGCATAAGCTAAAATTTCATTAAGCCTACCTGTTGAAATTCTTATAGAATTTTTCTCTGAAGTAAATTTAATCATATCAAAGAGTTTGTCCAGCCTCTGACCCGTTTTTGCTGAAATAAACACGAAAGGAACATATGACATAAAGCTGAAATCATTTTTAAGTTTATTGGTGTATTCAGACATAGTATTTGTATCTTTTTTAACAGCATCCCACTTGTTTATTGCAACAACGCAAGCTTTACCCTGTTCATGAGCATAGCCTGCGACCTTTGAATCCTGTTCGGTAAATCCGACAGTCGCATCTATTACGATAACTGCAACATCAGCTCTGTCAACTGCCATATATGCTCTTAGTACACTATATTTTTCTATATTTTCAAGAATCTTTGACTTTCTCCTGATACCTGCTGTATCTATAAAAATAAACTTTCCCTTTTCATTTTCTACTAATGTATCCGTAGCGTCTCTGGTTGTACCGGCAATATCTGAAACAATAAGTCTTTCCTCGCCGCAAATTTTATTTATAATAGAAGACTTACCCGCATTCGGCTTTCCGATAACAGCTACTTTTATAGTATCGCTTTCACCATCGTCTTCATCAGTGTCGGTAAAATATTTTATTACCTTATCAAGCAGATCGCCCGTACCGTGTCCGTGAACTGATGAAACTGCAATCGGATCGCCAATTCCTAGATTATAAAATTCATAAAAATCAGGAGGAGGATTACCTACATTATCACACTTATTAACACAAAGAACAACAGGCTTACCAGACTTCATAAGCATAGACGCTACATCATAATCATTTGCAGTTACTCCGGTTTTAACGTCTGTTATGAAAATTATCACATCTGCGCTTGCTATTGCAACTTCTGCCTGACGCTTCATCTGAGTTAGAATAATGTCATCGGTTTTGGGCTCAATACCACCCGTATCGACTAGCATAAACTGTTTTCCCAGCCACTCGCACTTAGAGTAAATCCTGTCTCTTGTAACTCCCGGTGTGTCATCTATAATTGACAGCTTTTGTCCAATAAGCTTGTTAAACAGCGTAGATTTTCCCACATTTGGTCTGCCGACAATCGCAGCTATCGGTAATGACATAAATCCTTATCCTCCCAAGTAATTTCTTACACGAAAAAAGCAGAGAAGGAAAAACTCCACCTCTGCTTTACAAAGATGTTATTTATCGTTACTTTTCTTGATAACTTCTACACCCTTATAAAATCCGCAATTTTTACAAACTTTATGTGGAGCTGTAAGCTCACCGCAATTAGAACATCTGCTTAATGCCGGTGCGTCTAATTTCCAAACAGCAGAACGTCTCTTATCACGTCTGGCTTTGGATACCTTTCTCTTTGGTACTGCCATTGTGGCACCTCCTCTTAGGATATTTTTAATTAAGTATTGTTGCGGCTATTAACTCTTTGAGCATTCGCAAGAAGCTTCATTTAGGTTTTGTCCGCAAATGAAGCACAAGCCCTTGCAGTCTTCCTTACACAATATCTTTGAAGGCAGCTGCAACAATAAATCAGAAATAGCCAACTCATTCAAGTCAAGAATCATATTTTCACATACAATATGCTCATTATCCTCATTTTTTGAATTCTGAACAAGAGTATGTTCAAAATCATAATTATATTCCTGCTCAAACCTTTTAAGACATCTGTCGCAAACGTGATTTAAAACAAAACTTATATGATATTTTATAGTTACAATTCCTGCTCTGTTTTCAACTTCTCCGTTTATCGATACAGGTGTTTTGAATGAAACCGCCTTATAACCGTCAAGTTCCTCCAGCGGAATTTTATAACTGATTTCTTTACGTTCACCAACTATATCAAATAGCTGCTTTAGTTGTATTTCCATCCTAACACCTCAAACATCACAAATTACATTATAACTATTATATTTTCCATTGTCAATAGTTTTTATGTAATTTTAAAATAAACTCTTTATTTAAGGCTTACATAAACACTTTTACTTTGTCAGGAAGTTCCTGTGCATCAGTTGATACCGTAAACACAATATTTACATCCTTTGCGTGAGCGTTAAGCTTTTCAAACATTGCACCAAGTTCATCATAATCTCTTCCGCCTATTTTTAAAATACCGTCTATAAATATTTCCTGAATATCATAATTTCCTGCAAGCATACCCATAACAAAACCATAGAACGTGTCATAACTTTCAATTGCATATTCCTCAGCATCAACAAGCCTTACGCTGTGAGGAATATTATAAGTAAGTTTCATTCCTTTCTCAATACAAACAACATTTCCGGTAGCTTTGTTTGAAGCCTCAGTAATTTTGTCAACTAAAATCTTTGTTTTTCCTGTTCCTTTTTTTCCTGTTATAATGCTAATCATAATAACACTCCGTTCCGCCGCTAGGGCAAATTTATTTTAACGGACAAGAAATACACCTGTCCGAAAATGTATTAACCTATTATTATCTAATATATTTATTTGAGTTTTTCTTCAAGTGCTGCCTTCTGATCCTCATATCCCGGCTTACCTAAAAGAGCGAACATATTCTTTTTATAGCTTTCAACACCCGGTTGATTGAATGGATTTACGCCAAGTATATATCCCGATACAGCACACGCTTTTTCAAAGAAATAAACCATCTCACCGAAGTTCTCTTCATCAAGCTCATCAACCTCAATGACTATATTAGGTACACCTCCATCAGTATGTGCCAAAATTGTCCCCTCGTAAGCCTTTCTGTTAACGTCAGACATATTCTGATTCGTCAGGAAATTCAAGCCGTCTAAGTTTTCATCGTCCGCATTAAGGAATAGATCCTGCTTAGGTTTCTTTATATCAACAACTGTTTCAAACATTATTCTTGAACCGTCCTGAATAAACTGACCTAAAGAATGAAGATCGGTAGAGAATGTAGCAGACGATGGGAATATGCCCTTATTATCCTTACCCTCGCTCTCACCGTAAAGTTGTTTCCACCATTCAGCCATCATTGTAAAGCTAGGCTCGTATGAAACAAGCATTTCAACCGATTTGCCCTTTCTGTTGAGAATATTTCTTATAGCAGCATATTTGTAACAATCATTACTGTCATCCTTTGAATATTTCTCCATTCCATGCCTTGCGCCAGCCATTATCTTATCAATATCACAGCCCGCAACCGCAATAGGAAGAAGTCCAACTGCGGTAAGTACTGAAAATCTTCCGCCTATATCATCTGCAATAACAAATGTTTCATATCCCTCTTTATCAGAAAGCTCCTTTAAAGTTCCTTTTTTTGCATCAGTTGTAGCAAAGATTCTGTTCTTTGCCTCATTCTTGCCATACTTATCCTCAACAAGCTTCTTAAAAATTCTGAAAGCAAGAGCAGGTTCAGTGGTCGTACCAGACTTAGAAATTACATTTACACAAATGTCCTTGCCATCGCATATTGACAAAATTTCCTGAAGATAAGTAGGATTAATATTGTTACCGACAAAATAAATGTCAGGTGTGTCTTTTTTAAGATTATTATAAAACGGGGATTTTAAAAGTTCAATAGCGGCCCTTGCTCCTAAATATGATCCTCCAATTCCTATAACAATAAGAATATCAGCTTTTTCTTTGATCCTATCAGCCGCAGCTTTAATTCTTTCAAACTCGTCCTTATCATAATTAACGGGAAGGTCAACCCAACCTAAAAAATCATTTCCAAGACCGTTTCTATTTACAATTGTATTATGTGCATCACTAACCTGCACTTTCATTGCTTCTATCTCATGTTCACTAATAAAAGACTTGAGATACTTTGTATTTAACCTAATTGCCACTTTCCAAAATCCTTTCTAATATTTAGCTGATTATATTTTACTATAAAACAAGTTATTTTTCAAGTGCTGTTTTTGTCAAGTTTGTGTGACAATTATGTTTTTGTGCAACTAATACAATTTTTATCTAAAATCTTAGTAAACTTAATAAAAGTTTACTAAGAGCGCCTACAAAATCTATGCGTTTAACATCATATTTTGTATATATATTGTGTTTAAGCAATACCTTTGAATCCATACTGAACACAAGCTCTCCAACTTTAGTGTTTTTCTTAACGGGAGCCTCCAGCTCGCTTACTCTGTTGAATGAAACAGTTATATTCCCTGCTGTTCCTCTTTTAATGACAAGTCTTGCTGTTCCCTCAACATAAGTTTCAGTCTTTAAATCAACTCCATGATTGACATTTATCTGCTCTATTGCGTCCTTTGGGACCTCAGGTGCATACACATCATATCCGTCGAACCCTAAGTTCAGCATTGCCTTTGCATCAGCAGCTCTGCTGTCACTATCCTTTGTATTTAGAGCAACGGCAATTAAATTCATTTTGTTACGTGAGGCAGATGCTGCAATACAGTTGCCTGCCTTTTCAGACGCACACGCTTTCAGTCCGCTTATACCTTTATATTTTCTGACTAACGTATTCAAGTTCACAAGTTCTGCCTTTCCGCCTCTGACGCTGTCCATCCACGTTGTAAAAAAGCTTTTAAGATTAGTATACTTCAGCAGCTCGGCAGAAAGAACAGCTATATCTTTTGCAGTAGATATATTTGAACCGCTTATACCCGTACTGTCTACAAACGTCGTATCTTTCATACCTAAAGATTTTGCTCTATTATTCATAACCTTAACAAATTCTTTTTCACTTCCTGAAATTCCCTCTGCAAGTACAACACAGGCATCGTTGGCATTTCCGATAGTAACCGACTTCAAAAGCTCCTTAACACTGATTTTTTCACCAACATCAAGCCATATCTGCGAGCCTTTCATAGAATTTGCCTCAGTGGATGTTATAAGCTTCCTGTTAAGTGTAAAATTCTTATCAGAGTTGAGCTTTTCTGCTGTCAGAAGTATAGTCATAAGCTTAGTAAGATAAGATACCGGCATTTTGTCGTCAGCCTTTTTGTCATATATAACGGTTCTAGATGAAGCCTCATACAATATTGCTGCTTTTGCTGTCACTGAAAAACCTGATGCTTTTTGACTTTTTGATGCATAAAGGGACCTCGCTGTTGACTCAGTAGAACTCATACCATCAGCAAATGCCCTTGAAAAGAAAAGTGACATAGTTATAAAACAAAGTAATAATATTAATAATTTTTTTACAGCTTTCACTTGCATACTCCCTCTCATTGAATTTAATTTTCTTATATAAATGCATAATTGTTACTTTAATAAATTTTATGCTAAAGACAAAGGTTTATGCTATTATAAATAATGAGTTTAGAGATAAAGGAGTTATAAATTAGTAAACATCAGAAATATTCATTCGATGTATAAAATTATATAAAAAAGCCCGACAGGAATGGTATCCTATCAGGCTTTTAGTTTTTAATTAATTTATTTTATAATTCAATCTCATCAGGGTCAACTTCAAAATCATCAATATCTATCTGTGACATAAAAGCTTCATAATCCTCTTCCCCTAAGTCTTCCTTTAGCTTGTCATAGTCAAAAGAACCGTCTTCTTTGTAGTATTCTTCAAGATTAAGTGCATCTTCGTCATCAACATCAGAAATGTCACCATCATAACCATAATCAGAATATTCTTCATTTAATTCAGAAACCGATGATGTTATTGCAGCAATTAAATCTTCACCTAAAGCTGTCTGAATACTTTTCATAAATTCATCAGCCTTCATTGAAGCTTGATACTCCTCCATCTGGTCTAATGTGTAAATTTTTCCGTCAGGAACAGAAATATCAGATGCATTTGTAATTTCTCCCGTAGATGTAATTTCTGCATACTCAGTATCATTAACAGTAATCTTAACAACAGAACTTAACTTCTTAGATTCAGCCTTATCAGTACCTTCAATTTTTACATTAAAATCACCGGATTTTATTGAGGCATCCAGTTCTCCGTTTGCAAGTCCGTTTTCCTTATCAACAATTTCTAAATCATCGGCTTTTACTGATACGGAAACGTCCTTAGAATATTCATCACCTGCAAGAATGTTTGCGGTATATTCATAGTCTAACTTACCGTCATCCTGTGTTGCTTTAAATAGACAATTGATTGAATCGCTTTCAGCACTAAGTACATATGCGTCCTTATTATCAATACACATAAATGTTGCTTTGTCTTTAATTCCGACAATGTCTTTACCATCAAAAATCAAGCTGATGTCTTCATTCATATCTGATGATATGCTGCTGATAGCCTCATCTTTCAATTTATCAATAATAGAAGTATAATTGCTTTCAGTAATTTCAAGATAGTCTCCAAGAATATCAACTGCAAGTTCTTTTATTGTATTATCATTTTTAAGCTTTGCAAAAATATCTTCGATGATCTTTTTAGCAGCATCTGAAGTTATTGTGAATGTCTTTAATTTATATTCGTATTTCACATCACTAACTGAACCGCTGAAGTCCTCTTCTTTGCTAGCTTCAGGAAGTGCATCGGTAACCACCTTAATATAATCATTAAAAATTTTCTCATAATCAGTTGCTTTAAGTTCTAAAAGCTTTTTAAAACCGGAAAGTGAACTGTTATCTATATTACCGATTGATAATAAATTTGATGAAATTTCATCTTTTACCGTTTCTAAATCCTTTGAAGAAACACTTATAAAAGCATCAGAAAGCTCAGGAACTTTTATGTAGACTGATTTTGAATCATTGTCATATACACCGTTTAATGAAGCAAGATTTTTTCCGTCATAAGAAGCAACTATATCAGTACCTGCATTGCTTCCCTTAAACTTTGTTTCAAAAGTAAGCGATAATGGCTTGACCTCAGTTCCTAAAGCTTTGGTAACTCCCTCGCCGAATTCAATCACTGACTCTGATTTTGACGCATAATTAGCTTTGCCGGAAAAAATTCCGTTAAACGCATTAGAATTTGCAGCCGTATTAAAAACCTCTAAAAGCATTTCTTTAGCAGATAACGACTTACTTCCTTTATCATTATCCTTTTCACCACAAGCGGTGAAAACAGTAACGGACATTGCGCACGCTAATAAAACGGATAATGTTTTTTTCATCAAACCTCTGATTTTCATCAAATTACCTCCAATAAAATAATAACAATTAATCGCAATCTATATTACTAATGCCATACACACTAATAATTTGTTATTAATTATATCAATATAATAATAAAATGTCAATGGCAATTTTAAAATTAATATACTATTTTTCCCACAATACAATTATTATACTAACTATATCAAATAAAAAATCCGCTTTAGGGAAACTATCCCCATGCGGACTTTAATATTATTTTTACTGAATTTTTAAACTATGACTTAAATGAATAACCGTCTTTTTTCATACAATCAATAAAGTCACCTAATATATTTGTATTTGTCTTAGAAACAGAATGGAGCAGATAAATTGCTCCGTCATGTTTGGCGTCAGTCACCTTTTTTAGTGCCTCTTTTTCATCCGGTTGATTGTCTACATTCCAGTCCTCATAAGCGAAACTCCACATAACTGTTTTATACCCGCACTCATTTACAAGCTGCAAAATTCTTTCTGAAAACTCACCTCTTGGCGGTCTGAACTCTGTCATTTCGTATCCGAATTTTTCTTTAACATAATTGTGAAGCCCCATAATCTCCTGTTTTGCCTCATCAATAGAAATCTTCGGAAGTGACGGATGTGACACTGAATGATTTCCAACAGTGTGTCCTTCATCGATCATTCTTTTTACAAGCTCAGGATTTCTTTCAGCATAATCCTGTAAAATAAAAAATGTAGCTTTAACTTTCTTCTTTTTTAATATGTCAAGTATCTTTTCTGTGTATCCGTTTTCGTAGCCTTGATCAAAGGTAAGATAAATTGTCTTTTTCTTACTTTTTTTGTTATCTGTTTTCTTTGCCATTGCAATTGCATTATACTTTGAATACTTTTCATTAAAATCAATTGCACCCTGAGGCTTGTTTTCACTGTCAACTATTAATCCTTGTCCGTAACCTATCAGAGTATTGTCAAGTGTTGATAAATCAACCGATTTTCCTGCCATAAGAGGTTCCGCACTAGCCGAGCTTGATTTTGCCGAGCTTGATGAAGGTTCTTGCGTTACAGTTTTAGCTTCAGAACCAGTTTTTGTTTCTCTGTCGGTGTTCATTGAAGAATCTTTAATGCTTTCATCAAAATCCTTGGTATTAGGTTCTATATTATTTGCACATCCGGATAATAATAATCCCAAAGATATAACTAAACCTAAAATATATTTCATTTTAATCATCCTTTCTAAACTTAGGATAACCAAATGCAAAAATACAATGCTGTTAATTAATAGAAAAAATAAAAAGAGACAGCACAATGCTGTCTCAAAGAACAAAAACAATTTATTCACCTAAATAAGACTTAACTAATACCTGAAGTAATTCATCTCTGTCAATATGACGGATCAAGCTTCTTGCATTGTTGTAAGTTGTTATGTAGGTCGGATCCTCTGAAAGAATATAACCTACTATTTGGTTGATAGGATTGTATCCTTTTTCTTTTAGTGCCTGATAGATTATTGTGAGATTTTTTTTAAGTTCAGTTTCCTTATCTTCTTTAACAGAAAAGGTCATTGTTTGATCATACATAAGCTTCATCCTCCTAATAAATATTCTTACACGGAATACCAAAATGCCATTTTTATAATTAAAAAAAATAATAAAAACTCATTCTGGTAAAAGCAAAACACATTGCTATTATTATTATAACCTAAAAATTTCAAAATAACAAGTACTTTTGAAAAAAATAGCAAAATAAATAGTTTATTATTATTAATATTTATAATGAAGTGTCGAATATAAACCATTTATATAAAATTATAAGACTAATTGTAACAAATTATTCAGCATTTATCCTCTAAGTTCAATATCCAGTTCCTTAAGTGATTTCAAAACTCTTTTTATTGCCGAGTCCGCCTGTTCATCAGTCAATGTGCCGTCATGTGAACGCATTGAAATAGAATATGACACCGACTTCTTTCCGCTTTCAATTTGCTCTCCCTTGTAAACGTCAAATAGAGTAACCTTTTCAAGAGTCTTGCCAACCGCCGACTTGATAGTCTTTTCAATCACGGCAACCGGAATTTTCTCATCGCATACAAGCGATATATCTCTTGTTGCAGCAGGATATTTGGGAAGAGGTTTATAGGTCTTATCAGTATCAGCCAAAGTCATCATTTCAGGAACATTCAATTTTGCAATGTATGTTCTTGTTCCAATATCATAATTTTCCTGTACCAACGGATGAAGTTCACCTAAAATACCAAACTCAATACCGTTCTTTATCAAAACTGCAACTCTTCCCGGATGAAATGCTGAATACTCATCAAAAGTGCAATCATTGCCCGCAAGTTTAACATCATAATCAGCAATAGACAATGAATCCAGAAGTTCCTCTACTACTCCCTTTAGGGTATAAAAATCAGTACTGCCTTCAGAATCATACATACCTATACAAAGCCGTATAGGCTCGTTAGGAAGCTTACCTTCCGCAGTTTTTATATATTCATTACCAAGTTCAAACAACGACGCTTTCATATTTCTGTAATTATAGTTTCTTGATAATGTTTCACACATTGACGGAATTATAGTAGTCCTCATAACAGACGTATCTTCACCCAAAGGGTTTATTATTTTAACAGCGTCACGAAGTTTGCTGTCCTTATCAAGAGAAATCTTATCAAAATATTTTGGCGATATAAACGAATAAGTTTCGATCTCGTTAAGTCCCATTGATACCATTGACGACTGAACGCTTTTTATAAATCTCTGCTCTGGCGTTCTTCTAGCTTCGGCAACTCCCTTTATAATTGTAGACGGTATATTGTTGTATCCGTAAATTCTTGCAACCTCTTCTGCAATATCAGCCTTACATTCAATATCAATTCGCTCATAAGGTGCATAGCATTTTCCGTCACGAACTTCAAAATCAAGTCTTTGTAAATATTCAATCATATCGCTTTCAGGAATATCTGTTCCCAAAAAACTGTTTATCCATTTTGGATCAAACTCGACCGGATTATCATTTACCTGTGAGCAATCTCTGTCGATTATAGTGTTATAAACCTCTCCAGCTCCAAGTTCTTCAACAAGTTCAAACGCTCTCATAATTGCCGGATAACAGTTTTTCGGACTCAATCCTTTTTCAAATCTTGATGACGCGTCGCTTCTCATGCCCAATTTCTTTGCGGTTTTTCTTACGCTTGCTCCGTCAAAGCATGCAGCCTCAAATACAACGGTAGTTGTATCACTCATAATACCGCTGTACTCTCCGCCCATAATTCCTGCAACTGCAACAGGCTTATCCTTATCGGCAATTACAAGCATTTCTTCACCGAGTGTCCTTTCTTCTCCGTCGAGGGTTACTATTTTCTCGCCTTGCTCTGCATTGCGGACTATTATACTGCTTCCGTTCACATACCTCAAATCAAATGCGTGCATAGGCTGACCGTATTCAAGCATTACATAGTTTGTAATATCTACAAAATTGTTAATAGGACGTACTCCGCTTGCACGCAGCCTTTCTCTCATCCATCTGGGCGACGGCTCTATTTTTACATTCTTAACTATGCCTGCTATATATCTTGAACACAGCTTTGGATTTTGTATCTCAACAGATAGCTCATTATCGATGTTGCCGTCAACGCCATTATAGGAAGGCTCTCTGAGCGTTCTTTTTATTCCATAAGTAGCGGCAGCCTCTCTAGCAAGTCCAAGAACAGACAGGCAGTCAGGTCTGTTTGATGTTATTTCAAACTCAACCGTTGTGTCATTGAAGCCTATTGCCTCTTTAATATCCTTACCCAGAGTTTTATCACAATCATCTCCCAAAATAAAAATACCGTCTTCAATTGCATAAGGGAAATCATGAATTGTCAAACCTAACTCGTCAAGAGAGCATAACATACCATTGCTCTCAACGCCTCTTAGCTTTCCGTTCTTTATCTTGACAGGCTTACCATCATGTAAAACCGTTGAATTATTCAAAGCAACAGGAACATAGTCCCCTGCATTTACATTTTGAGCTCCTGTAACTATCTGAAGCTGCTCTAGTCCCACGTCAACCTGACATACTACAAGGTGATCGGAATTCTCATGCGGAACAACAGATAAGACCTTTCCTACTACCACGTTTGTAATATCCTTTCCCTCAGGAGTATATCCCTCAACCTTAGAGCCTGACATTGTCATATCATAGCAAAAATCCTTTATACTCTTATCGCCGACATATACAAAATCGTTCAGCCATTTCATTGATAAATCCATTTTAAATAATCCTCCATTCAAGCACTAAAACTGATTTAAGAAACGCAAATCGTTCTCAAACAACAATCTCATATCGTTTATTCCGTATCTTCTCATAACTATTCTCTCAAGACCAAGCCCAAACGCAAAGCCTGAATAAACCTCCGGATCTATTCCACAGTTTGCCAAAACCTTAGGGTGAACCATACCTGCTCCCAAAAGCTCAATGTAACCCTCGTCCTTGCACATTGAACAGCCCTTTCCTCCGCAGTTAAAGCACATTACATCCACTTCAGCACTGGGCTCTGTAAACGGAAAATGATGCGGACGAAGTCTTATCTTGCAATCATCACCGTACAGACGTTTCATCAGAAGTTCCAAAGTTCCAACCAAATCAGCCATTGTAATGCTTTTGTCAACAACAAGTCCCTCTATCTGATGAAACAGAGGTGAGTGGGTTGCGTCAACTGCGTCAGAACGATAAACTCTTCCCGGGGAAATTATTCTGAGAGGAGGTTTTCTCTCCTCCATAACGTGCACCTGAACGGACGATGTCTGAGTTCTTAGCAGAATATTGTCAGTGATGTAAAAAGTATCCTGGGTATCCCTTGCAGGATGATCGGGCGGAAGATTAAGCGCCTCAAAGTTGTAGTAATCATACTCAACTTCAGGACCGTCCACAACATCAAATCCCATACCCATAAATATCTCTTCAATCTCGTTTAATACAATATTGAGCGGATGAAGCTTTCCTATTGTAACCTTGCTGCCCGGTAAGGTTACGTCAAGCTCCTCCTCTTTAAGTTTTTTCTGAAGCATCAAAGCCTTTATTTCTTTTACACGATTTGTTAAAGATTCTTCAATCTCTGTTCTAACCTGATTTGCAAGTTGCCCGATAACAGGACGTTCTTCAGGTGACAGCTTACCCATTTGTTTCAAAATAGATGTTAGCTCGCCCTTTTTCCCTAAAAACTTTACCCTTAATTCCTCCAGAGCCTTAGTATCGTTTACCTTTGAAAGCTCATCCTTCGCAAGCGACTTGATTTTTAAAAGTGCGTCTTTCATTTATAATCCTCCTTAATAAATAAAAAAGCCTTATCCCTATCAGGACAAGACTGTATCTTGCTATACCACCTAAAGGTTAAAAGAGCCAACACTCCCCTGAATTTTAACGGTTTCAAAATCCGTTTCCGCTTACAATAAAAACTTCGGCAGAACCACTCGTGAGTGAACTTCAGTCTGATCTCGCTTAGGGAATTTTCAGCCAGTATTCCCCTCTCTGAAAGCTGTATTTCAAACCTACTCTCTCAGTCATAATGTTTAAAAATAATATATCACAACAAATTTCCTTTGTCAAGCAAAAAGCTAAAATTTTTTCAATTGGAGAAAATCAAACTTCACTTGAATTCAATAAAAATTACGAAAGATGCAAATTGACGTTTTATTATGATAAAAAACAAGTATCAATTGAAAACAGCGATGGTTCAAGCAAGGTATTGAGTTTAGACGAAAAACTCATTTTCAACAATAGCTCTTCTAAGAATTAATTAAACTCTATTAGTCAATATATCGTTAAAAGTCCTTCCAATTTTTCCAGTTATAATCAGGATCATCTTTATCTATAATTTCATCAGCGCTTAAATCTCTATATTCCTTCTTTGGATATTTAATCTCATTGTATAAATTATTTATCAGATAAAGTTTAGCGTCTGTATCACAGAAATACAGTGAAACAATCTCGCCGCTTTTTAGCTTAAACTGCAAATTACCAAAAGCGTCCTGAGATGTAGATTGAATATCCTTATAAAAAACGGTAACTTCTTTGTAGCTTGTCTTTTTCAGATTAAAAAGCCTTGCCTGCTTGTGTTCAATATGGTCATCATATATTTTGGTATAAGCACCGCTATCCTCCTGACGTTTTACTGACATAATTATCAGACTGTTAAATGCAAGGCATATCACAAGTATAAAAGCAGTCAACAGTTTCAGCCAAATTAAAGGTACTCTCCACAATAAAATACAAATCACAGCAAGAAGAATTATATTCTGAATCCTTAATTTTCTTATCTTTTTATTGACATTTATACGCTCTCCTGCCTGTTCAATTTGTTCAGAGGCAGACAGCTTTTTCGGAAATATATATAACAGCATTTTATCACCTAGCAAATAGAGCAAATGTTCTTTTACATTTAATATCGCAGTTAATTAATTTTTAGGGAAAGCCTTGCAAGGCTTTCCCTCTTTTTAAATAATACACCGGGATATTTTAAAATTCACCTTTTTCGGAGCGCACTCCGTAAGAAATTTCGCTGACGGCTCGTCAGCGACAGGGCTCTGCCCTTGACCCGCAAGCCTTTTGAAAAAGGCTTGAGCGAAAACTTTCGAATCAACTCTAAGCCTTTTTATAGATTAAAAAAATATATATTATGTTCTCTTTTATATTTATTTATTTTTCTGTGCGTCCTCTTCACGGATCTGCACTCTTCTGATTTTTCCGCTTATAGTTTTAGGAAGTTCATCAACGAACTCAACTATTCTCGGATATTTGTAAGGAGCAGTCGCATTCTTAACATATGTTTGCAATTCCTTTGCAAGCTCGTCGCTGCCGGTATATCCCTTTGCAAGCACGATAGTAGCCTTAACAACATTACCCCTTATCGGGTCTTTAGCCGCAGTAACAGCACACTCCAAAACACTTGGATGCTCCATAAGTACAGATTCAATCTCAAACGGTCCTATACGATAGCCGGACGCTTTGATAACATCGTCGGTTCTTCCAACATACCAATAATATCCGTCCTCGTCCTTCCATGCAGTATCTCCTGTATGATAAATATTATCATGCCAAGCCTCGTTTGTCGCCTCTTCATTTCGGTAATATTCAACAAACAGGCACTTTTGCTTTCTGCCGTTTGTTCTGATTACCATTTCACCAGTTTCTCCGACAGGACATGAATTTCCGTTTTCATCTACAATGTCCATATTGTAAATCGGTGTAGGCTTTCCCATAGAACCCGGCTTTGGCTCCATTCCCACCATTGTTGCAGCACAAACAACAGTTTCTGTCTGTCCGAAGCCCTCCATTATTTTAAGTCCTGTATACTCGTAAAACTTATTGAAAACCTCAGCATTCAAAGCTTCTCCGGCGGTTGCGGCATACTTTAGATTTGAAAGGTCATAGTTTTCAATACCCTCTTTTATAAAGAAACGATACATAGTAGGCGGAGCACAGAATGATGTTATCTTATAATCCTGAATAACCTTAAGCATTTGATCAGGATGGAATCTGTCAAAATCATAAATAAACTCAGTTGCTCCGCAGGTAAGCTGACCGAACATCTTACCCCAAGCGCATTTTCCCCAGCCGCTTTCCGAAATCGTAAGATGTAAAGTTCCGTCAGAAATGTTATGCCAATGCTTAGCTGTTATTATATGACCGATTGTATAATAATGATTATGCAAAACCATCTTTGGGTATCCTGTTGTTCCCGATGAAAAATATAAAAGCATCGGATCCTCAACACTGTTTTCTATTCTTTCAAGAGTTTTAGGATATTTAGCTGCTTCATCCATAAGATTTATCCAGCCGTCTCTGTTGCCTCTTGCAATAAATTTTTCTTTTATACCATTGTATTTCTTAATTGAGTTTTCAACAATTTCAGGAACATTATCATCAATTGTTGCACAAATATATTCAACACTTGCTGCTTCAAAACGATAAACATAATCCTTTTCCTTTAACTGACAGGTCGCAGGAATAAATATAGCCCCTATTTTCATCAAAGCATAAGCCGCAAGCCAGAATTCATAGTGCCTTTTAAGAACAAGCATGACTTTATCGCCTTTTTTTATGCCGTGAGCTAAGAACATATTAGCAAATTGATTGCTCAGCTCAGATATATCTTTATAAGAAAACTTTCTCTCTTCACCCTCTTCGTGTACCCAATAAAGGCAGATACGCTCAGGATCAATCCTTGCAATTTCATCTATAACATCATATGCAAAGTTATAGTTCGGCTCAGGATTTGCCTCAAACTTTGAAACCACACCTGTCTTTTCGTCATATTCCTCTATAACAAATCTTTTGTAAAAATCATTCAAATTCACACTCATATTTCTATTTCCCTTCAGTCAAAACCCTTGCTTTAAGTCTAAGTACAGGATTTTCTATATTTTATTATTTATCAATTCAAAGACCTAATCTTTTATCAATACGGCTAAAAATTCACAGTCTTCTCCGCCTGTTGCTATCATTCCATGAGGCTGATTTGAATTATAATAAAGCGAATCGCCCTCATTTAATATCTCGGTATGGTCACCGATTACAAACTTTAAACTTCCTTTGATTATAAAATCCCATTCCTGACCTTCGTGAACGGATAGCTTTATCGGCTTGTCCTGTTCGTCTTCATCATATGGTGCCAGAACCATAAGCGGCTCAATCATTTTATCCTTGAACCTATATGCTAAATGCTGATAAGCAAAGCGCTCTCTTCTCTCAATCGGAAGCCCGTCTCCCTTGCGCACTATTGAATAGTTGCTTAAACGCGGAGCCGAACCTGTCAGCAGTTCAACTAAATCAACGTCAAACAACTCAGAACATTTGTATAAAAAAGTAACTGAAAAATCTTTTTCGCCCGACTCGATTTTTTTATAATCTTCAACAGATATACCTGTCTTTTCACAAAAAGAGTGAATTGATAGTTCACAGGATTCACGCAGACCTTTTAGTCTTTCAGCAACTTCTTTAATGTTATAAGTCATAAATTTTCGTCCTTTCCATTTATAAATTATTTATATTATTTATTATTTCAATAAGCTCCATTGGGTGCGATATTATAAAATCAGCACCTGATTCATTAAGTTCCTTTTCATCTCTGAAACCCCATAAACAGCCAACAGCTCTGAGTTTGGCATTATGTCCGGTTTCAATGTCAACGCTTGAATCCCCGACAACTAAGATTTCATCTAAAGTTAAATTTTTACCCTCCAATATATCATAGATTATCTTAGGATCCGGTTTTGTCGGATTTTCTTTTCTTTTACCCATAATTATATCAAATTGATTGCTTTTAAACAAACCATTAATAATCTCTTGTGTAAAAGCATCTGTTTTATTTGAGGCAACCGCATATTTTATTTTACGTTCATCAAGTTCATTCAGAAGTTCTTTAATACCATTATACGGAACTGTCTTATTGAGATAATTTTTAGAATAATACTCTGCAAACTGTGAATGTACACGTTCAATTTCATTTTCTGTCCGTTTGTTCTCCGGCAATGCTCTCTCAATAAGTTTTAATGTTCCGTTACCGACAAAATAATAAAAGCTGTCAAGTGGATGCTCAGCATATCCATTCTGCCTTAGAACATAATTAACTGAATCAGCAAGGTCATATATTGAATTTACCAGAGTTCCGTCCAAATCAAAAATTATATACTTAATCATAATAAATTAATTATAAAGGAAATATGTTAAAAATATGTTAATTCTATATGTTATTTACTAGCTTTTTACTCATTAACTGAAAAAAGTATGCTCTATAAATATTTTAATCCCTATTGCAATAAGAATAAGTCCACCGATAATCTGCGCCTTATTATTTAGCAGGCTGCCGAATTTCTTACCTACAAATACAGCGGTAATTGAAAGAACAAAAGTAACCAATGCTATAAAGCCTGCTGCCGTAACAATATTTACATTAGGGAGCATTGCAAAAGAAACTCCAACAGCCAGTGCGTCAATACTTGTTGCAACTCCCTGAACTAAGAGAATACCCAAATTTATTGAAGAATCCGACCGTTTGACTTCCTCCTCTTTGCTTTTAACTCCGTCATAAAGCATTTTTCCTCCGATAAAACCAAGCAAAGTCAACGCAACATAGTGGTCAAGTGCAGTAATATAATCAGCAAAAGTGCTGCCAAGAAAATAGCCTATTGTCGGCATTGCCCCCTGAAACAGCCCAAAACAAAGCCCCATTGCAAGCGTCCACTTTAGCTTTACATTCTTATAGCAAAGTCCGTTTGTTACAGATACTGCAAATGCGTCCATAGAAAGACCTGCTGCTATTAACAATAGCTCAATAAAACCCATACTAATCCTCCAGTTTTGATGAAAGAAGCGAAGAATATTTTTTTCTGAATGATTCAAATTCCCCAATGTCGAGCGAATTTCTTATTCTCTCGGCAAGAGTGTTGTAAAAATACAAATTGTGCATTACGCATAAACGTCCTGCAAGCTGTTCGTTTGCTTTGAAAAGATGACGTATATAAGCTCTGCTGTGATTTTTGCAGGTCGGGCAATCGCATTCAACGTCAAGCGCTCTGTCGTCTGTTCTGTACTTCTCGTTTGTGATGTGCATTAATCCGCTCCAGGTGAATATAGTGGCGTGTCTTGCATTTCTCGAAGGCATAACGCAGTCAAAGAAGTCGATTCCCCTAGCGACCGCCTCAATAATATTCTCCGGCGTACCCACACCCATAAGGTAGCGAGGCTTATTTACAGGCATATAAGGCTCGACCTTTTCTATTATGTGATACATAACCTCGGTAGGCTCACCAACCGCAAGACCGCCTATTGCTATGCCGTCCAAATCAAGCCCGCTTATCTCCTTCATATGCTCGACTCTTAAATCGTCAAATGTACAGCCCTGATTTATTCCGAAAAGCATCTGCTCCTTATTTATCGTTTCGTCAAGCGAATTAAGCCTTTTCAGCTCAGCAATACAACGCTTGAGCCATCTTGTAGTTCTCTCACAGCTTTGCTTTGAATAGCTATGCTCGGCAGGATTTTCAACACACTCATCAAACGCCATTGCGATAGTAGACGCCAACTTCGACTGGATACGCATACTCTCCTCAGGTCCCATAAAGATTTTTCTGCCGTCAACGTGAGACCTAAAATATACTCCCTCTTCTTTAATCTTACGAAGCTCGGCAAGAGAAAATACCTGAAATCCGCCGCTGTCGGTTAAAATAGGTCTTTTCCAGTTCATAAACTTGTGCAGACCGCCCATTTCATAGACAATATCCTCGCCCGGTCTGACGTGAAGATGATAGGTATTGCAAAGCTCGACCTGACATTTGAGATTTTCCAAGTCAACAGACGAAACTCCGCCCTTTATACAGCCCTGCGTTCCTACGTTCATAAAAACAGGCGTTTGAATTACACCGTGCGGAGTTTTAAACTCACCCCGCCTTGCATTGCCCTCTTGTTTAAGTAATGTAAACATAAAATATTTTACCCATACAGGGTATTCCTCCGTTTTAATTTAAGCATTGTGTAAATTCTTATCCTCAAACTTTTCATAGTATCCGATAAGCTCTCCGTTTTCGTCTCTTATTGCTACGCAGTAAACGTCGTCGTTAGCACCGTTACGGGTTTTATGAAACTCAAAAATCTTGTTTACCGACTTATCCTTCTGCATTCTGCTGACATTATTTTTTATTATCTCCTGCGAGTGACTGTTATGGCAGTCAAGAACTGATTTTCCGATAAGCTCTGCCCCGCCCCGCTTTTCATAATTTTTAACTGCGGCAGGATTCATATAAATTATAGTGTGACTTAAATCGCATACAACTATCGTCTTTTCATCACCGTCAATTATTCCTTTTAAAAACATATTGATGTCCATAGGTTTTATCTCCTTTTATAAAAGTTTTTCTTTATTAATGATAATTTATGTATCAATCCTAATCATTTCGGTAAGAACCTTATTACGATATGTTAGGTCGTTCCTGACTGTAAAACCGAGACTTTCCCAAAATGCGTTTCCATCTATATTTTTATCAAATACGACCAGTGCGACCTTATTTATACCGCATTGCTTTAATGCCAAAATTGCGGTATCTACTAATTTACGCCCTATACCTTGCTTTCTAAATCGTGGACTTACTGCGGTATGATAGATAAACCCACGCCTACCGTCATTACCTGCCAAGATCGCTCCGACAATTTTATTCTCAATTAATGCAACAAAACAGGTATCAGGATTTCTATTTATAAATTTATCAATACCATCTCTTGAGTCATCAAAATTGTTTAAGCCCATTCCTGCACATGACATCCATAAGGTATAAATCTCATTGTAGTCATCAATTGTCATTTTTCTAATGTTCATATTATTCTCCTCTAAATTCATTCACTTTCCATTTTTTCATAATAACATCATCATTTTTTAAAATATATTCAATAGCTCCGAAAGATTCTCTATTTCGTAATCTGCCTGCTCATTTTTATGAATAGCACTTGCCAATCCACCAAGACCTTGTTTTATCCATACCGTTTTCATACCAACTTTTTTTGCTGGTACGATGTCGTTGTCCAATCTGTCTCCAATCATAACAGCATTGACAGGCAAACACTTTGCAGCAGTCAGCGCACGAAGAAATATCTCAATATCCGGTTTTGAAATACCTTCTTCCGCAGAGGCTAAAACGACGTCAAAATACTTTAAAAGCCCCCAGCTTGAAAGGCGATCTTTCGTTCCCGGACTTTGATTTGCGATAACACCAAGACGGTATCCTTTGACGGTCAACTGCTTTAAGACGGATTCCGTGTTACCGTATGGCTTTTCCGCCTCTTTATGCCACGGCGGCAATTCTATACCATAATACTTGACAGCCTCATGGTCGCCTTTCAGATTTTGCTTAGAAAATTCAATGACCTTTTTCTCAAAATCATCGGCACTGATCGATGTACCCGCAACAGCTTCACGGTATCTTAGTTTATAGCATTCACTTTCATCAATAAGCGTTGAACCTATATCAAAAAATATCCATTTGATATCTTTGAACACAGTGCTTTTTCCCATAAATTCTTTCATTACAATATCACCATACTATCCCCAAAGCTGAAAAATCTGTATTTTTCTTCAACAGCTATTTTATAAGCATTCATTGTGTTCTCATACCCTGCAAAGGCTGATACCAGCATTATAAGCGTGCTTTCAGGTAAATGAAAGTTTGTTATAAGTCCGTCAAGCACCTTGAACTTGTATCCCGGATAGATAAAAATATCTGTCTTTCCGCTGCAAGTGACAATCTCTCCGTTGTTATCAGACGCAACGCTCTCAAGCGTTCTGCATGAAGTCGTACCTACTGCTATAATTCGACCGCCTGATTTTCTTGTTTCACTAATCAGCTTTGCAGTTACTTTTGGAACTTCATAATACTCACTGTGCATTTTATGGTCTAAAACCTTGTCCTCTTTAACAGGACGGAATGTACCCAAACCGACGTGCAAAGTTACATACGCAAGCTTTATACCCTTACTTTCAAGCTCGTGAAGCTGTTCTTTTGTAAAGTGAAGTCCTGCTGTGGGGGCGGCGGCAGAGCCAAGCTCATTTGAATACACCGTCTGGTAACGCTCTCTATCTTTAAGCTTTTCAGTTATATATGGCGGAAGCGGCATCTGTCCTATTTCATCTAACGCCTCAAAAAAGTTTTTACTGCAAGTAAATCTTGCTATTCTGTTTCCGTCGTCAAGAACATCAATAATCTCAGCCTCAAAACTTGAACTGCCGTGCTCAAAATGAAACTTCGCACCGACTTTTGCTTTTTTACCCGGTCTGCACAAAATCTCCCAGACCATATTCTCTTTTTGCTCTAAGAGCAAAAATTCAATAGACGTATTGTTGTCTGCTTTCACTCCGTATATTCTGGCAGGAAGCACCCTTGAATCATTAAGAACAAGCAAGTCACCCTTTTTAAGATAATCGCATAGATTATAGAAATGACTATGCTCACATTTCCCTGTAACTCTGTCCATTTTCAAAAGCCGTGAGGAGTTTCTCGGCTCAAGAGGCGTTTGGGCAATAAGCTCGCTTGGAAGCTCATAATAAAAATCAGACTTTTTCATATCATTTATATCTATCATATTTATTACATATTCCCTTCTTTGAAGTTCAAGTAAATATTTTTCCTGATTAAAACACATAGCTTGAATTATAATTAATATTCAAATTTTCAGCTTTTTCTTATTATGGTGTTGACACTCGGACATATTTTTGTTATTATTAAAGAAACGATAGAGGTGCGGCTGAAATTATTAGCATTTTCATAATTAAAGGTTTCCCGAACCGAAAATGTGAAAGGTGATGCTGCCGAAGAATTAAGTGTTGGGAAAGCTTATTTCTGATTACACGCTTAAAAGGCTTGTAATTGTCATCATAAAATATGATGGAGTGCTATCGGCATATATTTGTCATTATATATGTCAACATTTCTATTATATTGTATGATGAGCTGGTTTTCAACCAGTTTTTTTAATATTTGTCTTAATTGATTGAAAATTTACAATTGTTTTTTATATAATTATAAAAGATATAATATTTGCTTACTTATAATTTATTGGAGGATAGCTATGAAAAAATTTAAAGTTGGAATTATCGGTGCAACAGGTATGGTGGGACAAAGATTTGCAACTTTGCTTGAAAATCATCCTTGGTTTGAAGTTGAATGTCTTGCCGCTTCACCTCGCTCGGCTGGAAAAAGCTATAAAGACGCCGTAGGTGAAAGATGGGCAATGCCAACACCTATGCCTGAGAAAATGCAGAATATGATTATTCTCGATGCAGCTAAAGACTTTGAAAAAATCGCAGGTATGGTCGACTTTGTGTTCTGTGCCGTAGATATGAAAAAGGACGAAATAAGAGCATTAGAAGAAGCCTATGCAAAGGCTGAATGTCCGGTAGTTTCAAATAACTCGGCAAACAGACATACTCCTGACGTTCCGATGGTCGTTCCTGAGATAAATCCTGAACACATAGAGATAATAAACGCTCAGAGAAAAAGACTCGGTACAAAGCGTGGCTTTATTGCAGTTAAATCTAACTGCTCTATTCAAAGCTATGTACCCGCACTTCATCCGCTTATGAAATACGGAGTTAAGAATGTTCTTGCATGCACATATCAAGCTATCAGCGGTGCAGGAAAAACCTTTGAGACTTTCCCTGATATTGTAGATAATGTAATACCATATATCGGCGGCGAGGAGGAAAAGTCTGAAATCGAGCCTTTAAAGGTATGGGGAAAAATAGAGGGCGACAGAATCGTTGACGCAAAAACTCCGTGTATCACAACACAGTGCCTGAGAGTTCCTGTTCAGGACGGTCACACTGCGGCAGTATTTGTATCCTTTGATAAAAAACCGTCAAAAGATGAAATTCTAAAAGCTTGGAAAGAGTTCAGCGGTGTTCCTCAAGAACTTAAACTTCCCTCTGCTCCTAAGCAGTTTTTAAACTATTTTGAAGAGGATAACAGACCTCAGCCGAAACTGGACAGAGATTTAGAGGGCGGAATGGCGGTCACACTAGGAAGGCTCAGAGAGGATAAACTGTTTGACTATAAATTTGTTTGCCTATCTCACAACACTCTAAGAGGTGCTGCCGGCGGCGGAGTTCTTTTAGCTGAACTTTTGGCTGCAAAAGGATATTTTGATTAACATATAAAATTTTACTCGTGAAAGGAGTAATAAGCTATGAAAAAAACAATTTTTAAAGGTGCAGGTGTTGCCATTGTAACACCTATGAATGAAGATGGTTCTATTAATTTTGACAAGCTGGGCGAGCTTATTGAATTTAATATCAAAAATCACACCGACGCTATTATCATTTGCGGTACAACAGGTGAAAGTGCTACAATGACTGACAAAGAACATCAAGATTGTATCACTTATGCAATTAAAAAAGCTGCCGGAAGGATTCCCGTTATTGCGGGTACAGGCTCTAATGATACAAAGTATGCGGTTGCTCTCTCAAAACACGCTGAAGAACAAGGCGCTGACGCACTGCTTGTAGTTACTCCTTATTACAATAAATGCTCGCAGGAGGGGTTAATAAAGCATTACTATGCTATTGCAGATGCTGTGAACATTCCTATTATTGCGTATAATGTTCCGTCAAGGACCGGAACAAACATAGCTGTTTCAACCTGCGTTGAGCTTTCAAAACACAAGAACATAGCAGCTATCAAAGAGGCCAGCGGAGATATATCAAGAGTTGCGCAAATCCGTGCAGCATGCGGTAATGATTTAGATGTTTACAGCGGAAACGATGATCAGATAGTACCTATACTTTCACTCGGCGGAAAGGGTGTAATATCTGTACTTTCTAACTGTATGCCTAAGGAAACTCACGATATTTGTGAGCTTTGCTTTGAAAATAAATATGAGGAAGCTTCCCAACTTGCCCTTAAACTCTTGGAATTTACAAACGGATTGTTTATGGATGTAAATCCTATTCCTGTAAAAGAAGCTCTTAACATTATGGGCTTTAAAGTCGGCGAATGCAGACTTCCTCTTTGCAAAATGCCTCAATCTAAGATTGATAAACTAACTGCTCAAATGCAGAAAATCGGACTTGTAAAATAACATAATAAAAAAAACAGAGGGCGGCATACAGTCTGCCCTTTTTTGAAAGGACGAATATTATGACTGATATTGCTGTATGCGGTGCAAACGGAAAAATGGGAAAGGTGATCTGCGATGTTATTTCTTCAAGAGATGACTGCAAAATAGTCTCAGGGATCGACAAGATAACTGATACATATTCTGATTTTCCTATTGTTTCAAAGGTTTCAGAGTTAAAGACAAAGCCTGACGTAATTATTGATTTTTCTCATCCCAGCGTTTTAGACGAGCTTTTGGATTATTGTCAAACAAACGGTACACCCCTTGTTATTGCAACAACAGGATATACGGAAAATCAAATTGCAAAAATTAAAAAAGCATCTTCACAGATACCTGTATTTTTTACATTCAATATGTCGCTGGGAATAAATCTTTTAGCACAGCTTGCTAAAAAGGCAACTCAAATCCTCGGAGATCAGTTTGACATTGAAATTGTTGAAAAACACCACAATCAGAAGATTGACGCTCCTTCAGGAACAGCGCTTATGCTTGCTGATACAATTAACGAAGAACTCGGAAACAACTACTCGCTTACTTATGACCGTCATTCGGTTAGAAAAAAGCGTTCTAAAACAGAGATCGGTATGCACGCAATAAGAGGCGGAACGATAGTTGGTGAACATGAAATTATTTTTGCAGGACGTGACGAGGTAATTACTCTTAAACATGAGGCGCACTCTAAGGAAGTCTTTGCTGTGGGTGCTGTAAATGCTGCAATTTTTATAAACGGTAAATCCTCAGGACTTTATGATATGAGCAAAATGATTTCTAACGAATAAATAATAACAACAGAATATAAGGCAGGCTGCTCTTGCCTGCCAGCATATGTCATATACTAAGATTAAGGCGGTAAGATTTTTCTCACCGCCTTAATTAGTTCAACACTCTTAATTTATTAAGCAAACCGCAAATGCAGTTATCCCATCTCCTGATCCTGTAAATCCAAGTCCCTCTTCAGTAGTAGCCTTAACGGAAATGCAGTCTGTTTTACATTCCAAAGCATTTGCAATATTCATACGCATTTTATCAATATAAGGCATTAACTTAGGTTCCTGACAGCATATGGTTGAATCTATATTTAAAACCTCATATCCCTTATTCTTTATAACCTTGTAAACCTCATTTAAAAGCATAATACTGTCTGCGCCCTTGTATTTTACATCGGTATCGGGAAAAAGCTTTCCTATATCTCCTAAAGCACAGGCACCAAGCAGAGAATCCATAACAGCGTGAGTTAAAACATCAGCGTCGCTATGCCCAAGCAAGCCCTTTTCAAACGGAATTTCAACTCCGCCTAAAATCAGCTTCCTGCCCTCTGAAAGTCTATGCACA
Organism: uncultured Clostridia bacterium; assembly: GCA_947584375.1. Taxonomy (GTDB): domain Bacteria; phylum Bacillota; class Clostridia; order Oscillospirales; family Ruminococcaceae; genus UMGS1601. The sequence continues at coordinate 30,949 of CANPWL010000008.1, forward strand.
TCATATCCATGACCTATTCTCATAAAACCATCCTCTAATTAAATTAATATAAGTCACTGTTTAGTATAATATTAAGCTTCTTAACAAACTGACTTAGCTTTTCTCTTGTTATATTCTCATTGTTAGAAAAGCTGACCATCGCTCTAAGCGGAAGTTCATTATACATAGCAAGTGACATTTGCTCAGACATCTCTCCAATTGGTTCGGGACCGCCTTCAAAACCGACATTTACATCTTTTAAGAACTCCTTAAACAGCTCTTTCCCTATATCGGTTGACATAACGTCTCCGCCTGTGCTGTTCAGCGTATACTCAACTCTTATGTTGTTTGTAGGTGTAACATATACAGACGTTTTAAGCCTTATATCCCTTGAACTCGCTCCCACAAGAATATTATATTTTCCGTATTCTACGTACCAATCTGAAATTTCTGTATTGTAATATGCAAACGAACGCTTATCAAGCACAAAAGCTACTCTCTTCTCTTCGCCCGGATTCAGTGTTACCTTTTCAAAGCCCTTAAGCTCCTTTATAGGACGTATAACGCCAGACTGTTCGTCATTTACATATAGCTGAACGATTTCCTTTCCTTTCACTTTACCTGTGTTCTTCACCGTTACAGTAACGGTCAGTTCCTCATCATCATTCATCTCATTCTTTGAAACTTCTATGTCATTATATTCAAACGTCGTATAGCTAAGACCGTATCCAAACGGAAAAAGAGGTTCTATATCTTTTTTATCATAATATCTGTATCCGACAAAAATGCCCTCCTGATAGCGAACTCTGTCGCCCTCACCGGGAAAATTCAGATAAGACGGATTATCACTTAATTTCCTGGGAAATGTTTCGGCAAGCTTACCGCATGGATTTTTCTTTCCAAATAAAATGTCAACCACAGCTTGACCGACCGCCTGTCCGCCCAGATATGTCTCAAGAATGCCCTTTACATCGTCAACAAACGGCATCTCAACCGCTGAACCGTTATGAAGTACTATTACAATATTCTCATTTACTTCGCTAACCCTATTTATAAGCTCAAGCTGACACTCAGGCAGTCTTAAATGACGTCTGTCATACCCCTCCGATTCAAATATATCCGGCAGACCGACAAAAAGAACAGCAATATCGCTGTTCTCTGCTATGCTAATTGCTTCACTTAAAAGCTTTTCATCTGTTTTATCTTCATTTGTTATATAACCCTCCGCATATGATACACTGCAAATATCTTTTACGGCATCAAGAGCAGATGTGATCTTATATGAATTTATATGTGAACTTCCGCCGCCCTGATATCGAGGGCTCTCGGCAAACTTTCCGATAAAAGCTATTTTTCTTTTCTTATCAAGAGGAAGAATGTTATCATCATTTTTTAGCAGAACCATACATTCGCTTTCGATTTTTGATGCCAGCTTATGATGCTTTTCCTTATCCCAAATAACATTAGATTTTTTTCCGTCCTCATATTTGTCAAGAAGCTCCAAAACATGTCTTGCACACTTATCAACATCTTTAATACTCAGCTTTCCCAGTTTGACTGCGTCAACTATATACTTATCATTCTTTCCCATAGACGAAGGCATCTCCAAATCAAGTCCTGCCTTAATACCGTTTACACGGTTATCAACTGCACCCCAGTCACTAACCACAAGACCTTTATATCCCCACTCGTCCCTCAATATGTCAGTCAGAAGCTTAGGGTTTTCCGACGAATGTACACCATTCACTCTGTTATACGAACACATAACCGTCCACGGCTTTGCATTCTTTACTGCTCCCTCAAAGGAAGCCAAATAAATCTCCCGCATAGTTCTCTCATCTACCTCTGCGGATATACTCATTCTTCTGTGTTCCTGATTATTTAGTGCAAAATGCTTAAGCGATGTTCCAACTCCCCTTGACTGCACTCCCTTGATGTATGCAGTTGCTATTTCCGACGATAAATACGGATCTTCGGAAAAGTACTCAAAGTTTCTGCCGCACAGCGGAGAACGCTTTATGTTAGCTCCCGGACCTAAAATAACAGCTATGTCCTCTGACTGACACTCATCTCCAAGCGCCTTTCCCAGCCTTTCAATTAAATCTCTGTCGAACGAGCAAGCAAGTGCAGAAGCTGTGGGAAAACACACAGCTTTAATACTTTCATCACTTACACAATCCTTTTCCTCAATTACCTTTCTAAGCCCGTGAGGACCGTCAGACACCATTATTCCTTGAATATCAAGCCTTTCAACTGCTTTTGTATGCCAAAAGCCATCGCCCGAAAATAATGACGCCTTTTCCTCCAAAGTCATTTCCTTTAATATTTTATCTATATTCATTATAAGTAAATCTCCTTTAAGAATGAATCTTTTCTATTTTTTAATTATAGCATAAGAGTAAAACTAAAGCAACAAATTTCATAATGCATAAAGAAGTCAAAGGAAAAAGCGTTCAGAATTCTGAACAGTTTCATTTGTTTTAAATTGTCCATTTCTTCAAGCAAAACATTTGAGATCTTTTTTGCTTTGTGATTTCAAGAGCTTTTATACTATTACCATATGTATAAAGATAAAATTGTCAAGAAGTTTTTTCTAAATATTTTTAATCAACCGGACAATAATAAAATAATTTTGTTTTATTCCCCATATAAGCTTTTTTATGAATTTTTAAAGTTTTAAGAAACGTCTGATATCTTCTTGAGGATAATAATTGACAAAAATAAGTTAAAAATAGACTATTAATTATTAAAATTATATGTTATAATATAATCAATGACAAAAAGTATAATGTCATTAGTTCGGAATTTTGAAAATACTATATGGGCTGTATAAGTATTTTCTAATTAAAATATTAAACAGGAGGACAAATTATGAAATTTTCCGATGGATTTTGGCTGACAGAACGTGGCTATAACGTAAATTATGTAAACGAAGCTTACATAATTGAAACCACAGAAAATGCCATCAAGGTCGTAGCAACACCTTCAAAAATATATAACAGAGCTATGACGCTTGGCGGTCCAAACCTTGAAATCACTTATTCATCAACTATGGAAAACTGCATCAAGGTAAACATAACCCACTACAAAGGCACCGTAGACAACGGACCTCATTTTGAACTTAAAGAGGACTATGGATACAAGCCGGTTATTAACGAGAATGAAAACAGCGTTGAGCTTATCACGGGAAAGACTAAGGTTGTCATAAGCAAGGATAACTGGAGTGTTCAGTACTACTACGGCGATAAATTGCTGACCGGCGGCGCATGGAGAGCTACTACTTTAGTCAAGGAAAGCCAGTTCAAGGCTAATGCAAGACTTGCTAAACAAGAGGACGACACTTTCTGGAGTTACCCTCAGGATCCGCACACAACATATCTACGCGAGCAGTTACAGCTTTCAGTAGGCGAATATATTTACGGCTTTGGTGAGAAGTTTACTACGTTCACAAAGAATGGTCAGAATGTCGAAATATGGAACGCTGACGGCGGTACTTGTTCAGATCAAAGCTACAAGAGTATTCCTTTCTATACGTCTTCAAGAAATTATGGTGTGTTCGTAAACAGTTCTGATAAGGTTTCATACGAAGTAGCTTCCGATACAGTTTCAAAGGTTTCATTTACAGTTCCCGGCGAAAAGCTTGAATACTTCATATTTGGTGGAGAAAATCTTACAGAGGTTTTAGAGGGATATACAAATCTCACCGGAAAACCGGCACTTCCTCCGGCATACACATTCGGTCTGTGGCTTACCACATCATTTACAACAACCTACGATGAAGAAACTATCACTTCTTTTATCGACGGTATGGCTGAAAGAAATATTCCTTTGCAGGTATTCCACTTCGACTGTTTCTGGATGAAAGAGTTTGAATGGTGTAACTTTGAATGGGATAAATCTCAGTTCCCTGATCCTCCTGCAATGCTTGAACGTCTTCATAAAGATAAAGGACTTCATACATGCGTTTGGATCAATCCATATATTGCACAGCGTTCAAAGCTGTTTGACGAAGGTATGGAAAAAGGTTATTTCGTTAAAAAGACAAACGGAGACATATTCCAAGCTGATGAATGGCAGCCGGGTATGGCACTTGTTGACTTCACAAACCCTGCTGCTTGTGAATGGTATGCATCAAAACTGAAGGCTCTGTGTGATATGGGTGTTGACTGCTTTAAGACAGATTTTGGTGAGAGAATACCTACTAAAGATATAGTTTATTATGACGGCTCTGATCCTATAAAGATGCATAACTTCTATACTCACCTTTACAATAAGACCGTGTTCAATGTACTTAAAGATTATTACGGAGAAAATAAAGCTTGCCTGTTTGCACGTTCTGCAACAGCAGGAGGACAACAGTTCCCTGTTCACTGGGGCGGAGACTGCTCTGCTGAATATTCTTCAATGGCTGAGACAATCAGAGGCGGACTTTCGCTTTCACTTTCGGGATTTGGATTCTTCAGCCACGATATGTCAGGCTTTGAGGCTACCGCTACTCCTGATATTTATAAAAGATGGGCTGCATTTGGCTTATTCTCTACTCACTCTAGACTTCACGGAAACCAAAGCTACCGAGTGCCTTGGCTGTTTGATGAGGAATCATGCGACGTTCTTAAATTCTTTACCGAATTAAAAGGAAAGCTGATGCCTTATATCTTCGCACAAGCTATTAAAACCCATAATGTCGGTGTTCCTATGATGAGGGCTATGGTTATTGACTATGCTGATGACCCAACCTGCCTGACTCTCGACAGACAGTATATGTTCGGTGATAATATTCTTGTCGCTCCTATCCTTAACGACGAAGGTATGGCTGAGTATTATGTTCCTGAGGGAAAATGGACTGACATTATAACAGGAAAAACTCTTGAAGGCGGTAAATGGTACAGACATAAATGCAATTACTTTGAAATTCCTGCACTTGCTAAACCTAATTCTATTATTCCGTTTGGTAATTTTGAGCGTGATTTTGAATACGATTATGTTGAGGGTACAAACTTTACAATTTACAACCTTGAGGACGGTAAATCTTCTGTCTGCCCTGTTTATGATAAGGAAGCAAATAAAGTATTTGAACTTACAGCTGTAAGAAACGGCAGCAAGATTGAATGTGAATATACTGATACGGATTCTTCATTCACAATTACTGTTGCAGGCTCAGACAAATCAATAGAGATAACTCCAAACTTCGGCGGAAAGGTTATTATCGAACTATAAAACAGCTGAAATCGTTAAATTTACTGTGCACAACAAAGCGTTCAGAATTTTCTCCTGAACGCTTTTGTGTTATCTGTTTGTTTTACGCTCTATTAGCAATGAATTTATAAACATAAAATATATCCAATCCATTATTTAGATGTTTAAAAGGTGCTTAAACTTACAATTTCGTTAAATATGTCAATTGACAAGGTATAATTTTGGTAATATAATATAATAAATGATAAAGATAACAGTATTAAGTCTGTCTTTATCAAAAATTAGCGATCTTGTATCGTATATATTATTATGGAGGATTATTATTTATGAAGACGTTTAAGAAAATAACTGCTGTTGCTATGGCAATATCTATGGTATTTGCAATGACATCATGCGGTGAAAAAGAATCTGCCGACACATACACAATCGGTATTTGTCAGTTGGTCCAGCACGAGGCTCTTGATGCTGCAACAAAAGGATTCAAAGATGCTTTGACTGAAAAGTTGGGCGACAAGGTTAAGTTTGATGAACAAAACGCATCAGGTGAAAAAACAAATTGTACTACAATTATTTCACAGTTTGTTTCTTCAAATGTGGATTTGATTATGGCTAATGCAACAGACTCACTTATAGCTGCTGTATCTGCCACAGAAGATATTCCGATCGTAGGAACTTCAATAACCGATTATGCAACTGCGCTTCAAATCGATAATTGGAAAGGTACAACAGGAATAAATGCAACCGGTACTGCTGACCTTGCTCCTCTAAAAGACCAGGCTGCAATGATTAAAGAACTTTGCCCTGACAAGAAGAATGTTGGCATTATATATTGCTCTAATGAAGCAAACTCAAAATATCAGGCTGACATTATGAAATCTGAGTTAGAGGCTCTCGGCTATACTTGTAAGGTATATACTTTTGTTGACACAAATGATGTTACATCTGTAACACAGTCTGCTGTCGATGCATCTGATATTCTTTATATTCCTACTGACAACACAGCTGCTTCTAACACTGAGGCAATCAACAATATTACTGAACCTGCTAAAATCCCGGTATTTGCTGGTGAAGAAGGAATATGCAAAGGATGCGGTGTTGCAACACTTTCTATCAGCTATTATGATATAGGTTACCGTGCAGGTCAAATGGCATACAAAATTCTCAATGATGGTGAAAAACCGGAAAAAATGCCGATTGAGTACTCTACTGATTTGACTAAAAAGTATGTCGCTAAACGTGCTGAAGCTTTGAAACTAACAATACCTGAAGACTATGAACAAATAGAAATGGATTAATTTCATTATATATTATTAACTACTAAATAAAGCGGTAAGATTTCTTATCGCTTTATTATATCTTATTTCATATTTAAGGAGTTTTGTTATAGATGTTTATAGAATTTCTACAATCATTGCCATCCCCCATCGCGCAGGGAATGATTTGGGGCATTATGGCAATCGGCGTATATATCACTTACAGAGTGCTGGATCTCGCCGATCTTACAGTTGACGGCTCGCTGGCTACCGGCGGATCAGTTCTTGTTGTTTTGACAGTTAACGGAGTTAATATTTACATAGCAATGGTTGCTGCTTTTATTGCAGGTTGTCTTGCGGGTCTTATAACAGGTATACTACACACAAAGTTCGGAATACCTGCAATTTTAGCCGGTATTTTAACTCAGCTGGCTTTATATTCTATCAATCTTTTGATTATGGACGGTAGGGCTAACACACCTATTAGCGGCAGAAAATATGATTTGATCGTTTCCTCTAACATAAATACAATAACAAAAACTATTATTGTAATTGCTGTTATTGTTGCTGTCATTATTGCTTTGCTATACTATTTCTTCGGTACTGAACTGGGACATTCTATTCGTGCTACCGGTGCAAATCAAGCAATGGCACGAGCTAACGGAATTAACACCGATTCAAGAAAAATACTTGGTTTGATTCTTTCAAACGGTATCGTTGCATTGTCAGGCGGTTTGTTGGCACAGTTCAGCGGTAATGCAGATGTCAATATGGGCAGAGGCGCTATTGTTATCGGATTGGCTGCTGTTATCATAGGCGAAGTATTATTAAGTAAAATATTCAAAAACTTTGCATTGAAGCTGCTTGCATGCGTAGTCGGCGGTATAATTTATTATATTGTTATCGCTATCGTTCTGAAACTAGGTCTTAACGCAAACAATCTAAAAATGTTCTCAGCGGTAGTTGTTGCTGTATTCCTAGGCATACCTTATTGGAAAAACAAGTATGGAGGAAAAATTAAATTAACCGCAAAAAGCAAAGGAGATGTGCCTAATGCTTGAAATAAAAAATGTTTATAAAACCTTTAATCCCGGAACTATAAATGAAAAAAAAGCGCTTAACGGCGTCAACCTAACCTTGGCTGACGGTGATTTTGTAACAGTTATCGGAGGAAACGGCGCAGGTAAATCAACACTTTTGAATATGATTACCGGAGCATATTTGGTTGACAGCGGTTCTATTGTTATTGACGGTATAAATATAACAAATATGCCTGAGCATAAGCGTGCTAAATACTTTGGTCGTGTGTTTCAGGACCCTATGACCGGTACTGCTGCAACTATGGAAATTGTAGAAAATTTAGCATTAGCGGCACGTCGAGGAAAAAGAAGAACCTTAAAGTTCGGTGTAACCAGCAAGGAAAAAGAAAAATATAGAGAGATGCTGAAGGTACTTGATTTAGGCTTGGAGGATCGCCTGACATCAAAGGTCGGATTGCTTTCGGGCGGACAGAGACAAGCCGTTACGCTTTTAATGGCTACACTTCAAAATCCAAAGCTGCTTCTTTTAGATGAACACACTGCGGCGCTTGATCCTAAAACTTCAGCAAAGGTTCTGGAAATAAGCGACAGAATCATTAAAAATGAAAACCTGACAGCTATGATGGTCACACACAATATGCATGATGCCATTACTTATGGAAATCGACTTATAATGATGCATGAAGGCAGAGTGATTTTAGATATTTCCGGTGATGAAAAGAAACAATTGACCATTGAAACTCTGCTTCACAAATTTGAAGAAGTAAGCGGTTCTGAATTTGACAACGATAAAACACTGCTTTCAAATTAAACTTTAATAGAATAGACATTATACTACTTCACCCTTTCTGTTTGACATTTAATAAAATGTTTAGCAGAAAGGGTGATTTTATGATTAAGGATAAAAAATTGAACGAAACAAATATTCTATATCTTAATCGAAATTTTTATAAATTATTTATTATTCCTAACAACTCCTGTAAGTTAGAAATCTCATAATCCTGACCAAAGTTCTTTTTCTCATTGTTACGATTTATAAGAACAGATACTGCCCCGGCATTTCCGGCACATTGGATGTCCTTCATTTCGTCCCCAACAAATATTATATTTTTTGTATCTACTTCAAGTTGATTTGCAATCAATTGCAGACCTTTAGCATTTGGCTTACGATATCCTATATCGTTTGATGTATATGGGTATTGAATATATTTCTTAATTACAGCTATATCTTCAAGAGCATACTTATTATCCATTCCATAAGCCACATCGGTTAATGTTCCAACTACAATTCTCTTTGCATTGAGTTTTTTCAAAGTATCTTCAACTTCTGGAAAAATCACAGCGTCATTTCGAAAAAATGAATAAAATGAACCCTTAAATTCTTCTATTTTACTTATATCGTGATTTGTAACCTCAATAATTTCGTTAAATATAGTATCTGAAGAAACTTCCTTTTCTCTAGGCTTTATTCTCGTATTATATTTTTTTAAAACATAAATAGCATTCTCATAATCATTTTCTGAAAATTTAATATTGCAATCATCAGCCATTTTTCTAAGTGCCGGACGATATAACTTTGACCAATTCAATGGCTTGTTATATCTCACTAATGTTTCCCCAATATCAAAAACAACCGCCTTAATCATTAATTAACCTCATATTTTATAAATCTATAATTCAATTGGTTTGCCATTTTCAAAATAATAAATATTTTCTTTTTTATATCCGTACTTTGAGCCCGCAACACTAATATGCGGCTCAAAAGTAAAATAGGAAACTTCACTGAGCTTCTGATTATTTCCTTTCTCAATATACACTCTGTCATCCTTATTTTTAGCAATAGAATGACCTAAATTCCCCATAAAATCAAGATTAATAAATCTATGCTTTGTTATCATTTCATTGATATGGAAATACAATTCTTCAAATGTGGTTTCAGGCTTCACGAAATCCAATAATTCGTTATGTAATCTATCTTCCATCATCAAACCATTTCGCCATTCAGCATTTTTTACATCTGTACTTTCAACAACAATACCATTTTCAAGAATGATTGTCCTTGCATAATCTCCCCAAACATTATTCTTTTGAGGACTTAGATCTATGGTTATAATATCATTCTCTTCAATAATGCGATTGCTGGTAATATACTGTTTTCCTGAAACAGAGACCGTTGTATCATCTCCGGCAAATACAAATGCACCAATATCCCAATACCAAAATGAATCTGCTCCAAGTTCTAACATTTTTTCCTCGCACATTTCTCTTACTTCAAGCAATTTCATTCCGGGTTTAATGTTTTTCCTTGCAAATTTAATAGTATCATTTGCAATCTGCTGAATCTGTTTGTATTCCATTTACGCTTTCCCTTCTTCAAATTCATTACTAAGCCCATAAAACAGCAAAAGTAAAGCCATTTAATAAAATTCCTTTCTAATATCTTAATTTAATTATATACTGTAAAATCAATGATAGCAAGTATGTTTTTATTAATTAATATAAACACCTATCTGTGAATACTTAACAAAAAGATGTAACTGCTAACGCGAGCATAAAACAAAAATCCACACACTTACAAATGCGTGGATCGGATGCAACGTCACCGTTGCCGAAAATACTGACAGTAAAGATGTAACTGCTAACGCGAGCATAAAACAAAAAATCCACACACTTACAAATGCGTGGATCGGATGCAACGTCACCGTTGCTGGTGCCGGTGACCGGGGTCGAACCGGTACGGTGTCTCCACCACTGGATTTTGAGTCCAGCACGTCTGCCAATTCCATCACACCGGCAAAATGTTACTAAAATATTTTATCACATAAATTGCACCTTGTCAATATTTTTTTTATGAAAAGTCGGACAGTTCATTATAAAACTTAAAAACAATGTCCGACACAATTTCATTATTATATAATTCTATATTACAGTTTCAGCATGCCTCGTAACATGACATCCAATGTTAACCGACACCGGAAGCCCTGCAATATGCGTAGGAGACTGCTCGATATTGACCGCCAATGCCGTAACAGTTCCTCCAAAGCCCTGAGGACCTATACCAAGCTTATTTATTTTATTAAGAATTTTGTCCTCCAAATCTGCATAAATAGCTTTAGGATTTCTGATGGATACAGGTCTGCACAATGCTTTTTTGGCATTATATGCACAACTTTCAAAATCTCCACCTATACCTACTCCTACTACAATCGGCGGACAAGGATTAGAGCCTGCCCGTGAAACAACATCAACTACAAAATCCACTATTTCGTCAATAGTTGCTGAAGGAGTCATCATTTTCAAAGCTGACATATTCTCGCTTCCAAAGCCTTTTGGTGCGACCTCTATTTTAACTTTATCGCCTTTTACTATCTTAGTATGTATGACCGCAGGTGTGTTGTCGTTAGTATTAACTCTTTCAAGAGGATCTGACACTATTGACTTTCTCAAATATCCGTCAGTATATCCTTTTGCAACACCTCTGTTTATTGCATTATATAAGTCGCCGTTAAAGAAATGAACATCTTGTCCTATTTCTAAAAAAATAACCGCCATGCCTGCATCCTGGCAAATAGGAATATTCTCATCTCTTGCCGCATTTATGTTGTCAATAATATCTGTAAAAACATTCCTGCCAACTTCAGACTTTTCCTCATTAAACCTGCATTTAATACAGTTTTCCAAATCATCTGGAAGATGCAGATTTGCTTTTATACATAATTCTGCAACCTTTTCTTCAACTTCATTAACACTTATTTCTCTCATCTATACTTCATCTCCGTTTATAATTACCATATCAGGACTGCTCATAACCTCAAAAGGATTTGTACTGAAAAGTACAAAGTCTGCGTCCTTACCCTTTTCTATTGAACCTATCCTTTCAAACAATCCTAACTGCTTTGCAGGAATCTTTGTGACAGCTTTTAAAGCTTCCTGAAATGTCAGTCCGTGTTTAATTGCAATCCCCGCAGACAACGGAAGATATTGAATAGGAACTTCGCTATGATCAGTGCATATTGAAACTTCAATTCCTGAAGAGTTCAATATAAAACTGTTCTTCGGAGTCAGATTTGCAAGCTCAGGCTTTGACTTGTCACATATAATCGGTCCGATAACCGCTGTTGCATTCTCCTTTTTTAGCTCGTCTGCTATCAGGTGTCCCTCAGTACAATGTATTAAAACATACTGCAAATTAAACTCTTTTGCAATTCTTATCGCTGTGAATATATCATCGGCTCTGTGACAATGAAAATGTGCTTTGATTTTTCCTTTTAAAAGCGGTATCAGCGCCTCACACTTCGCATCAAACTCAGGATTGTTTTCTTCTGATTCCTTGTCCTCCATATACTTTTGTGCCTTATTTAAAGCCTCTCGTATAAGCGACGCAATTGCCATTCTCGTTACCGGTGTGGAATCTTTATCTATATAAGTCATCTTCGGATTTTCTCCTAAACTTATTTTCATACCCACATTGCCAAGTGACATTGAATCAATACGCTTGCCGTAAGTCTTGATTGCTATAATACTTCCGCATATTGCATTAGAACTTCCGGGGGAAACAGCAACAGTTGATATACCTGCATTTCTTGCATCTTCAAAAGCCGAGTCCATCGGATTAACTCCGTCTATTGCATTAAGCTGAGGGGTTATAGGGTCAGAATCTTCGTTAAAGTCTTCTCCTTCAATCCCCACACCGCTTGTGAATAGTCCAAGATGAGTGTGTGCGTCAATAAATCCCGGAAATAGTGATTTTCCCTTTGCATCAATTATTTCATCACCGGTGTTATCAGGTGATCCCTTACCCATTCTGAGTATCTTTCCGTTTTTATATTCTACATAACCGTTTTCTATAATATTGTCATCATCATTCATTGTATATATTTTTGCATTGCATATTATCATAAAGCCGCTCCAATTCACCTTGATAATTATTGATTTAAGCATTGCAAGACTTTTGCAAGAAAATCTTTTTAAATAATTATAACACAATATAAAAAGTTAATCAACCAATGCAATTCTTATGCATAATAGAAATTTTGTCAATTACAAAGTAAAAGCGCTCGGATCCCTCCGAACGCTTATCGTTAATCATCATTGAACCTCTGCCTTTGGATAATTTGATTAATGTTTAACTTAGTACAACGGCAGGCTGAATTTTCTAAGAATTAATAACTTTAATCATAGTTAAATCCGCCGTTGCACTATCTTTAACCTTTATCTAATTTTCCAAAGGCGGCAGAGCCTACGGCGGCTCGCCGTTGCTATTTTGCTTTTACTTTCCTTATCTTCTTGACCCACTTGCTGTATATCTTCTTCGTTGCATTGTTTGCGTCTTTGTATGTAGCATATGCTCTTACTCTTACATAGTAGGTCTTTTTGCTCTTTATCTTTGAGCTCTTTATTGTCAGCTTGTTCTTTGTAAGGCTCTTATTGTAGATTACCTTCTTAAAGTTCTTCTTTGCCGATACCTGTACCTGATAGCCCTTTGCATTCTTGACCTTCTTCCAAGATACTGCTATCTTCTTTGCCTTGCTCTTGGCCGTAAGCTTTGTTATCTTTGCCTGCTTCATTGCCTTTTTAGCCGCTGACTTATCCTTCTTCACCTGAGCAGCACTTCTTGTTGACTTAGTCGGTCTTGCTGTTGTAGGCGTCTGTGGTGTGGTTTTATTAGGTGTTTGCTGCTGCGAGTTTTTATTAGGTGTTTGCTGCTGCGAGTTTGATGAATTATTCAGTTTAAGTGCTTTAATTGCAGTTTCAATTGCAGTTGCCGCTTTGTCAACCTCTTCTTGAGTTGCGTCTAAATTCTCTAAAACAGCTTTTGCATTTTCAACTGCCGTTGTCAGAGCGGATACCGTTTCATCTGTATATTTGCTTGTATCTATTGCATCTGCATCTGCTATTGCTGTTTCTAGGGCGGTTGTATCTGCTAGATATACAGTGTTATCGTCTGTTAGATATCCTGCGTTTTTTAGGGTTTGTTCTGTTTTGCTGCCTTTAATAACATGGAAAGTTGGGTTGTTGGTTGTGTCGATAGAATCACCGTAACCATTAGCTGTACCTTTTGCTTCTATTTTAGTTAAACCTGTATTATAGAAATAAATATCAGAAAGTGAAGGGCAGCGTCCGCCGAATCCGTTGAATGAGGATGGCATTATACCTTCAATTTCGCCCTTAATTATTACTGTCTTTAATGAAGTACAATTGGCGCAAAGGTTCTCCGCAACTCCATTTTGAGTTTGCACGTTAGTCCATGAGTCAGTTATTAAATATCCATCTTCAATAACTATCTTCTCAAGTCCTGTGCAATCGGCAAATGTCGAAGGTGCGCGACCCATTCCCATTCCTCCAATGGATGTTAATGAAAATTTAGTATTTCTAGGTATTATTACTTCCTTAAGTGAATTACATCTTTGAAATGCAGAGCCACCAATTGTCATTCCTTCGTGAAGGTTTATTGACTTAATCTTTGTTTCCGAAAACGCAGATTCACCAATATATTTTAAGCCTTCAGGTAATGAAATACTTTCTATATCTGTCCTTTTAAATGAATTTGTACCAATTTCATCAATTGTAGAAGCAAATGTTACTTTTGTTAAATTAGGGTAATAATTTTCATACGCTATTTGGCTCGAAAAAGCACATTGTCCAACTGTTGTAACCCCTTCTTCAAATACTACTTCTTTTACTTTATCTGCATATTCTGAATATGTCCAATGAGTATATAAAAGAAGATCACCTTGATCCATAGGTCCCTCACCTGATATAGTAAGCACGCCATCTGAGTCAAGCGTCCAATTCACACTTTCCCCGCATTCTCCTGTTGCTACTGTTTCAGCCGACACACTTATTGCGCCAGTAACCGCAGTTACTGCCATTGCTGCTGCCGCTAACAATGACAATAGTTTTTTAACATTCATTTTTTCTTTCCTCCTAAATATTTTCCTGATTTTAAGTTTTTTATTTGCAGACTTGGAATGTAAATCTAAGCAAAGCGTCTGCTATGCTCTGCCAAAAGAATAATTTGCTTACCACCTCCATAAACGCAAAAAAGACGCAGTACGCCTTATAAGCATACTACGCCCTATATTCAATATTATATTTCAAAGAATCATTTTGTGCAAAGTTAATAAAGGTTAAGCTTTTAAGCCCCCCCCCGTTTACATATAATGGGATTAGTAATTCTGCACACTATTGTCACGTCCTTTGATATTGTATTGTTATAATAACATATTTCGACAGAGGTGTCAAGTTTATAATAATTATTGTATTTATCTTTTATGAAAATATAGCTTGCAGTTATCTAAATATGCTGATTTACTTGAAATTTTGCACATAAATGTGTTATACTATGGATTATATTAATAATGAAGGGAAATAAAAAAATGCAGATAAGTTCACTTTTTAAGGAAAATAAAACTGTATTCTCGCTTGAGGTTTTTCCTCCTAAAAAATCTCAGGACGGAATTAATACCATATACAAAACGCTAGACGGTCTTTCTGAGGTAAAACCTGATTTTATTTCTTGTACATACGGAACAGGAGGAAATACCGCAGACTTATCAACGGTTGAAATATGCTCTATAATTAAGGAAAAGTACAATATAACTCCGCTTGCACATCTCACCTGTGTAAACTCTGTTAAAGAGGATATAAATTATATTCTCTCATGTCTTAAGGATAAAGGAATAGAAAACATTTTGGCGTTAAGAGGAGATAAAAAACCCGATATAGAGCCTAAGAGTGATTTCCACTATGCGTACGAACTTATACAATACATAAAAAGCGACTGGGATTTTTCCATTTCATCAGTTTGCTATCCAGAATGTCATCCTGAATGCGATTCGCTTTATGACGATATAATGCACCTAAAAGCAAAAGTGAATTACGGGGCTGAGCATTTAATATCACAGCTTTTCTTTGACAACAAATGCTTTTATGATTTTGTAGAAAAAGCAAGACTTGCCGGCATAAATGTTCCTATTGAAGCAGGAATTATGCCTATTGTCAACAAAAATCAGATTGAGCGAATGGTTTCACTTTGCGGAGCGAGTATTCCTTCAAAATTCTCAAAGATGATGAGCCGTTTCGGTGATAACCCTGAAGCTATTCGTGACGCAGGAATAGCATATGCAATTGATCAAATTGTTGATTTGATAACAAACGGCGTTGACGGTATTCATCTTTACACAATGAACAATCCGTATGTTGCAAAAAAAATCTTTGACGCTATTGACAGCTTGAGATAATAAAGCTGATTAATTTCATATAATAATCTAAAATACTCTTTCTGACTTTCAATACTTTATTATGAAAATGGTGATTTGATATATGAACAATTTCACAACAACCGAGCTGCAAAATGCACAGCAAATTGAAAAAAATGCATTAAGAAGCACCGTTACTAAACTTGGCTTGCTTTTTATACTTTACGACCTGCTGTTCATGTATATCGCAAAACAGATTTTTGTTTATATGTATTACGCAATATCTGTTAAAAGTATTAATTTTAATCCCATTGTTGTAAATAAGTTTTTGCATAGCAAGGAAAGCGTTATATATTCATCTGCTTTTAAAATGTCTTATTCCTGCTTTGTAATACTGATTTCACTGGTTTTTGTTATTATAACGGCTCGTTTATTGGGAATAAGAGTTTTAAAATCGGTCAAAATAAATCGCAAAAACATACGTATTGGTCTTATAGCATATCCGGTCGGACTGCTGATAAATACGATTTTTACAACTATAATATCAGTTATTACTAAATTTTTCAGCGTAAACGGAACAACAATACCAACAGCCGACTTTTCAGTTGACAAAACAAACTTTTATGCAATTATTTTAACAATACTTTATCTTGTTGTTGTTGCACCTGTTTCTGAAGAAATTGTATTTAGAGGTCTTACACTAAAGGCATTGTCCCCCTTTGGCAGAAAAAATGCTATAATTCTATCGGCTGTTTTATTTGCTCTTATGCATAAAAACATTCCGCAGGCTGTGGGAGCTTTTGCAATAGGAATTATATTCGCAATTGTTGATATTAAAGCGGATTCAATAGTACCATCAATAATTATGCACTCACTTAATAATATGCTGCCATGCCTTGTAAACATAAACTCTAGTGCAAATTCAATGGTAATTACAGTAATATACAACTTCCTTGTATATGCAATTGTACTTTTGGGAATTACAATTGCAATATTAAAAGGCAAACAGCTTTTTAGTATTAAGGAAGAAATCGAAAATGAAAAATCATCACTTTCCGATAACAGAAAGCGGCTTGAAATTTTTTTAAATCCTATGATACTTGTATATATCGGTATTTTAGTTATATCAACTATTGCCAGCATAATAGAAGCAAACTAATAACATAATCCAATAAACATTTCAACGTACAATAATTAAAACACCTTATGAAAGATCCATTCTCTCATAAGGTGTTATTTTTATCTTTTTCGTCTTGCATTTCTCATTTCACGACGTTTTAAAACTTCATTTTTAAATCTTATCTCTTTTTGACTTTCACGCTCGTTTTCAACCATAATACCAAGCCTTTTTATTCGGGCTTTGCCTGCAAATGATACAACAATGATAATCAACGTAATAAAAATCAATACAATCTGAAATACCGACTGCCACAACTCGTAGTTTTTCTTTTCTTCCCTTAGTCTATTTATAATAGAATTGCTGAGAGTTTTCTGAGAATTATAAATATATTTTATGCAGGAAGTATATTCATTGCTTGATATAAATTCCCTTGCCTTTTTCTGATCAGCCTCCTGTATCATTTTGTTTAAAGCTTTCTGTTCAGCAGGATCAATATATTCTTTCCAAGCACTGTCAATCTGCTTTAGTATGGCTTTCTCATCCTCATTAATACCAATAGCAAGCAGCATATTTCTTGCAGTATTCATATCCCCTGTTGCGATGTTTTCATTCATATAATCGGAATAATAATCTACATTTGAAGAGTCAACATACAAATATAGAAAATTTGTTCTGTTTAAAAAGCTTTCACTATACTGATTTGTATACTTGATCATATCATCCAGTTTATCTCCTGCCGACATCGACGCTCTTCCGAAGAAAAGGTATGCAAGCAATATCACAAACATAACAAAGCATAAAAATATAATAACAGGTATCATACTAAAAGAAACCATCTTCTTGTTCAGTTTTGACATAAACACCGTTCCTTCCGCAAGACTAATTTTAAAAATATATTGAATCGTTGTAAATTTAATCACTTAATATATTATATTATTACAATTATACTTTATTCGACTTCTTATGTCAATTAATAATATTGACAAACCGTTATATATTTAATATACTTAGTCCAACAAAAGAAAACCTAATATCAGGAGATTTATATGAAAAAAATTATTTTAATCGCCGCTTGTTTATTTACCGGCATTTTAACCGCCTTTCCCTCGTTTGCAGATGAAGAAATAAGATTTACTCTTTCTGCTGAAAAGCCTGAAAACAATTCGGCTGAAGTGATTTTAGTATGCGACCGAAATCCCGGTATTTCTGAAGCAGAGTTTAATATTCTTTACAATTCATCCATAATAGGACTTAGCGGTTATGATTTTGCAATAGACGGCTTTTCAAGTGAAGAGTTTGCTAATGAAGGTCGAATAAATGTAAAGTACAGCAAAAAAGATAACGATTTAAGTGCCGGCGGAAAATTATGCTCGCTGTTTTTTGACATAAAAAACTCTGATGAAAAACTTGCAGGTGTAACTATTGAATTTGTAACTCTTAAAGACAATGAAGGCAATGAGCTTAACCGACTTGTTGAATCCTGTGAAATTGAAATACCAGATGGAATTGAGGAAAACACCAAAAAAAATTCAGATTCAGACAGCAAGACATTTGATGATAGCACAAACCTAAAAACTGATAATTCTAAATCAGAATCCAAAAACACCAACGGAAATAACGCAGAAAACGCTATTTCAAACTCTATTGAAAGTGACAATAACACTGCTGAAACCGTATTACTGATAATCGGTGCTGTTATGATAGTCTTCGGAGCAAGCGTTTTATTTATAAATTTTAAATCAAGAAATAAAAAATAAGTTCTCATTATAATTAAAAACCTCTCGTTGAAGATTATCTTCTATGAGAGGTTTTATTATTTTATTAAACTAAAATTTCAGCTTTTTAATTCTTTCAACTGCTTCCTTTGTCTTTTCCCTGTCCCCAAAGGCTGTAAGCCTGAAATATCCTTCACCGTTCTTTCCAAAACCTGCACCGGGCGTTCCGACAACATTAGCTTCATTTAAAAGTTTGTCAAAGAACTCCCAGCTGTCCATATTATTAGGACATTTTAACCATATATAAGGCGAATTTTTACCGCCTGTGTAATAAATTCCAAGCTCGTCAAGAGCGTTTGCTATGATTCTTGCATTCTCCTGATAATAGCTTATATTTTCTTTTATCTGTTTTTGTCCTTCATGAGAGAAAACAGCGGCTGCTCCGCACTGTACAGGATAAGAAACTCCGTTAAACTTAGTTGCCTGTCGCCTATACCATGTATCGTAAACCGAAATGTCCTCACCTGACTTATTCTTCATCTTCAAATTTTTAGGAATAATAGTATACCCACATCTGGTTCCTGTGAATCCTGCCGTCTTTGAAAGCGAACAAAACTCTATTGCACACTCCTTTGCTCCCTCAACCTCGTATATACTGCAAGGAATATCCTCCTCTGTTATAAATGCTTCATATGCCGCGTCATATAAAATTATTGCGTTCTGACTCTTTGCATATTCAATCCACTCTTTTAACTGGGCCATTGTATAAGCTGAGCCGGTAGGATTGTTCGGCGAACACAGATAAATCAAATCAGCCTTTATATTCTTATCTGGCATTGCGGCAAAGCCGTTTTCTTCAGTTGAATCAGCGTATAAAATTTTTCTTCCGCTGATGATGTTTGTATCAACATACACAGGATATACAGGGTCTGTTACCAAAACTGTATTGTCCTTATCAAAAATATCAACAATATTTCCGCAGTCTGACTTTGCCCCATCTGATACAAAAACCTCGTTTGGTGCAATGTCTACATTGTTCTTTGTCTTATAATAGTCTGAAATTGCCTTTCTTAGAAATTCATATCCGTCATAATCAGGATAGCCTTTGAAAGTATCCTTGTTTGCAAGCTCATCAACGCCCTTGTGCATTGCATCAATAACAGCCGGAGCCAAAGGAAGTGTAACATCTCCTATTCCCAGCCTTATGACATCAGCTTTTGGATTCGCCTTTGTATAATCATTAACCCTCTTTGCAATTTCTGCAAACAAATAGTTTGCAACAAGATTGTTGAAATTATCATTCATTAATGCCATTTTATCTATCTCCATTTCCAGTAAATTTTATATTATAACCGTTCCTGTGTATACTGTTACAGCCTCGCCTGTCATATAAACAGTTCCGTCATCCGTATATCTTATAACCAAATCTCCTCCGCGAAGCTTAACCGTAATATCAGTATTCTTTTCACAATATCCGTTTAGAACAGCAGCAACAGCAGCTGCACAAGCTCCTGTTCCGCAAGCCCAAGTTTCGCCGGATCCTCTCTCCCACACTCTCATTTTAAGAGTTTTATTATCTATAACCTGAATAAATTCAGCATTAACTCTTTCAGGGAAAATTTCATTTCTCTCAAACTTAGGTCCAATCTCCTCTATTGGAAATGTGTCCGCATTGTTTATAAATGTAACACAGTGTGGATTTCCCATAGAAACGCAGGTAATATTATAATCCTTTTCATCGATGGTTACTGTTCTGTCAATAATACTGTCTCCGCTCAGAGCAACAGGAATTTTTTTCGGGTCAAGTTCTGCCTTTCCCATTGTGACCTTAGCTCCCACTACCTCTCCGTAGTGTCTTTTAAGTTCAACATGGATTATTCCGCTTAATGTTTCGATGTCCATCTCGTCCTTATCAACAAGACCATTATCTCTCATAAACTTGGCAACACAGCGAATTCCGTTTCCGCACATCTTCCCTTCTGAGCCGTCCAGATTAAACATTCTCATCTTAGCATCTGCAACCTTAGAACGTCTTATTAATATAACCCCATCGCCGCCGATTCCAAAATGTCTGTCTGAAAGACGTATACTAAGTCCCTCCGGGTTGTCAATACGTTGATCAAAGCAATTGAAATAAATATAATCGTTGCCGCAGCCGTGCATCTTAGAAAATTCAAGCTTCTGTTTTTCTTTTCTCATATCGTTTATGTCAACAAGTTCGGTTGAAAGCTCAGAATATTTACTCTTTAAACTTGACGCAATAGCGTTTGCCGTATCAATAGAAGTAAGACAAGGAATATTTCTGTCAACAGTTTTTCTTCTTATCTTAACGCTGTCACGCTCAGGGTTTCTTCCTTTTGAGGATGTGGAAATAACATAGTGAATCTTTCCGCTTTCAATCAGCTTTAATGTGTTATTCTCACCTTCGTGGATTTTATCAACCACAATAGCCTTTATACCGTTTTGTTCTAAGGTTTTAGCTGTTCCCCTTGTAGCGTAAATTTCAAAGCCTAAATCCTGAAAAGCCTTTGCCGTTTCTGCGATTTCCGGCTTGTCTGAATCTCTTACTGTTATAAACACTCCACCCTCTTTTTCAAGAGTGTAACCTGCGGCGATAAGACCTTTATAAAGAGATTCCTCTAGAGTATTTGCAACAGCTAAAACTTCTCCCGTTGACTTCATCTCAGGACCTAAATGGTTGTCAACGTCAATAAGCTTTTCAAAGCTGAACACAGGAACCTTGACGGCAATATACGGAGAGTTAGGGTAAAGTCCTGTTCCATAGCCCATATCACTGAGCTTTTCACCCAGCATAGCCCTTGTTGCAAGCTCAACCATAGGCACTCCCGTAACCTTTGAAATGTACGGAATAGTTCTTGACGAACGCGGATTTACCTCGATTACATAAAGCTCATCGTGATAGATAAGATACTGAATATTCACTAGTCCCTTTGTTTTTAGAGAGACAGCCAGCTTCTTTGAACAATCAACTATTCTTTCCATAAGCTTATCTGAAACATTCCACGCAGGATATACCGCAATTGAGTCTCCTGAGTGAACTCCTGCCCTCTCGATATGCTCCATAATTCCCGGAATGAGTATCTCCTCGCCGTCGCATATAGCGTCAACCTCGATTTCAGGTCCCATTAAGTATTTATCGATAAGTATCGGGTTTTCAATCTCCTGTGCAAGAATGATAGCCATATACTCTTTTATATCGTCATCATTAAAAGCGATGATCATATTCTGTCCGCCAAGAACATAAGACGGTCTCATAAGAACAGGATAGTGTATTCTGTTAGCGACTTCTAAAGCTTCCTTTGTTGTCATAACTGTAAATCCCTGAGGACGCTTTATCTTATGCTCTTCCAAAAGCTCATCAAAGCGTTCTCTGTCCTCAGCAGCATCAATGCTGTCAGGAGGCGTTCCAAGAATATTGACACCGTTATTAGCCATATGCTTTGTCAGTTTAATAGCCGTCTGCCCGCCGAAAGCAACAACAACGCCGTATGGCTTTTCTATATTGATAATGTTCATTACGTCTTCGTCTGTAAGCGGCTCAAAGTAAAGCCTATCAGCCGTATCAAAGTCAGTTGAAACTGTTTCAGGATTGTTATTTACAATTACAACGTCAAAGCCCTGCCTTTTAAGCGCCCACACACATTGAACAGATGCATAGTCAAACTCAATTCCCTGTCCTATTCTAATAGGTCCGGAACCAAAAACTATAACAGTTTTTCTTTCTCCCTCCTTAGATGAATTGATAAACTGTTCTGCTTCATCGTCATCATCAAAGGTAGAATAAAAATACGGAGTCTGTGCGGCAAATTCAGCTGCACAGGTATCAACCATCTTAAAGGATGCATACCTCTTTTGCTCAATAGTACAGCCGGATATTTCTTCAATCACCTTATCAAGATATCCAAGCTTTTTAGCCCTCAAATAAAGTTCGCTTGTTAAAACTCCTCTTCTGAGTTCTTTTTCAACATCAATCAGCTTAAGAAGCTTATACAAGAACCACTCGTCTATCTTTGTTATATCGTGAATCTCTTCAACTGTAACTCCACGTCTCATTGCCTCATAAACAACGAATAATCTCTCGTCATCACAACAATGGAGCTTCTCTTTGATTTTTTCATCACTCATTTCCATATGCTTTTCTGACAAGAGCGAGCTGTGACCTATTTCAGCTCCCCTTACTGCCTTCATAATAGCTTGCTCAAAGGTAGTTCCTATGGCCATTACTTCTCCCGTAGCTTTCATTTGCGTGCCAAGAGTTCTTTTAGCATACACAAATTTATCAAACGGCCACTTAGGAAGCTTAACTACTACATAATCAAGTGCAGGTTCAAAGCAAGCATATGTCTTTCCAGTTACAGCGTTTTTAATTTCCGATAAAGTATAACCGATAGCTATTTTAGCTGCAACCTTTGCTATTGGGTAACCAGTAGCTTTTGAAGCAAGAGCAGATGAACGAGATACTCTGGGATTTACCTCGATTACTGCATATTCAAAAGTATCAGGGTTCAAAGCAAACTGGCAGTTACAACCGCCCTCTACCTTTAGAGCGTCAATGATTTTCAGTGCCGCCGAACGCAGCATCTGATACTCCTTATCAGCAAGAGTAACCGTCGGTGCAATAACTATTGAATCTCCGGTATGTACCCCAACAGGGTCAAAGTTCTCCATAGAACATACTGTTATAACATTTCCCTCTTTATCACGCATAACCTCAAACTCTATCTCTTTCCAGCCGGCAATACACTTCTCTACTAAAACCTGTGTTATCGGCGATAGATAAAGTCCGTTTCTTGCAATATCAATAAGCTCTTCTTCGTTATTTACTATTCCTCCGCCTGTTCCGCCAAGCGTGAATGCAGGACGGATAATAAGCGGATAGCCAATACCATCTTCATTAGCAAATGAAACAGCGTCCTCTACTGTATTTACCACCTTAGACGGAATGCACGGCTGACCGATAGATTCCATAGTATCCTTGAACATCTGTCTGTCCTCAGCCTTGTCAATTGTTTCAGGATTTGCACCTAAAAGCTTTACATTATACTCGTCAAGAAAGCCTTCTTTTGCAAGTTCCATTGACAAAGTAAGTCCCGTCTGTCCGCCCAGTGTTGAAAGAACGCTGTCGGGTCTTTCTTTCTTGATTACCCTCTTGACTGTTTCAAGTGTCAGCGGCTCAATATAAATCTTATCAGCCATTGCTTTATCTGTCATTATCGTTGCAGGGTTAGAGTTTATGAGAATGACCTCCAGTCCCTCCTCCTTTAAAGCACGGCACGCCTGTGTTCCTGCATAGTCAAACTCAGCCGCCTGACCGATAACTATTGGACCGGAACCAATAACCAGAACTCTCTTTATATCTTTATTTAAAGGCATAGAAATTTTCCTTTCTGCAATTATAAGATTTTATTTTCGTATCAATTATATTTTACTAAATCAGCATTACTAGATACAAGTATACCGTTTTATATTTAAACTTTCTAAAGACCGAGAGTCTGCGGCGGCTCGCCGCTTTCAATCATCTTCATAAATCTGTCAAACAAAAAGCCTGTATCTAGCGGTCCTCCGCAAGCCTCAGGGTGAAACTGCACTGAGAAAGCAGGCATATTTTTATAGTCAACGCCCTCACAGGTTCCATCATTAGCATTTGTAAAACTTAGTATCGCATTATCACCAAGACTGTCGTTCACAACCGCATATCCGTGATTTTGACTGGTTATATAAACTCTTCCGGTTTTTTCATCCTTTGCAGGCTGATTAGCTCCTCTGTGACCGTATTTGAGTTTTTCTGTTCTTGCTCCCTGCGACAAAGCCAAAAGCTGATGTCCAAGACAAATTCCAAAGATAGGAATCTTCTTATCGCAGATTTTCTTGATTTCTTCAATTATGTCAACATTATCAGCAGGGTCACCCGGTCCGTTTGAAAGCATAACGCCGTCCGGTTTCAGTTCAAATATCCTCTCAGCCTCGGTATAACTCGGCATAACCGTTACCTCACAGCCACGCTTTACAAGCTCACGGCAGATATTTGCCTTTGCTCCCAAATCAAGCAGACATATTCTGTACTTGATCTCTCCATCAGGTCTGTATGTAATTTCACTCTCACATGTAGTGTTCTTTACAGCGTCAACAATTTTATAATTCTTAAGCTCGGTAAGCCCAAAATCAGTCGTGCCTTCCATAAAGATCTTACCATTCATTACTCCCGATTCACGAACTATTTTTGTCAGCGCCCTTGTATCAATTCCGTAAAGACCTATTATACCTTGTTGCTTTAAAAAAGTGTCAAGATCGCCCTCACAACGAAAGTTGCTGGGTTCTTGACACCAATCTCTAACAATGTATCCCTTAACAAAAGGACGTGCGCTTTCAAAATCAGAAGGAATAACTCCATAGTTCCCGATAAGAGGAAAAGTCTGAACAACAATTTGTCCGTAGTAACTCGGATCAGTCAAAGTTTCCAAATAACCGGTCATAGCTGTTGTAAAAACAATTTCCCCAACAGTTTCACCGGTATGACCAAAGCTTTTACCCTCGAAAACCGTTCCATTTTCTAACATTAGATACGCTTTTTGCATCTTAATCCTCCCATTCTGTATTGCGATTTGCGCTTAGGTTTTACTCATATCCGAATTTATGCACAAATCAAACGCAAAATTCTGCATTGTTTTTTAGAATTTACTGTTTTTAGTTATCTAATTAAGTATACACTATAAAGCTAATTTTGTCTATGTCAAAACTATTAATTTTCATAAATTTTTATAATTTCTATTGCAACCTCAAGTTTTGTAATTCTTTTATCCATTGCCTGCTTTTCAAGATATTTATGAGCTCGGTTTTCGTCAAATCCCAAATACTGCATAAGCACAAACTTTGCTCTGTTTACAAGTTTCATCTCTTCTATTCTTTTATGAAGTTTCTGATTTTCATTTCTAAGTCCTGAAAATCTGTTCCTTGACGCATTTATAAATCTTATCGCCTGTATAAATAAAGCCTTGTTTATAGGCTTCTGTATAGTCATTACTCCGATAGGCTCAACAGATTGGCTTACGCTCTCATAATGCTCGCTTTTTACAATCATCAGACAACTTGAATTTGTTGATTCAACGCATATCTCAGCCAGCTCATTACCGTATTCATCACCCAGCGGAGCGTTTATTACCGCTAAATCGAACTCTGCATTTGACAGTATTCTCTTAGCTTCCGAAGAACTTTTTGCTATGGTTATCCTGGGCATTGAATCTCCTTTAAACAAACCTGCAATCAAATCAGTTGCTTTATCTCCTGAAGATACTATAAGAACACTCTCCAAACTGTTTCGCCTCCTTCCCGCTTTAGAATTAATACTTATTTTACCCCTTGCATATGGATACTTGTCTCCAGATACCAGCCTGCCGTTTTACAAAGTAACACCTTATACAAACTTTCAACGGGCAGAACGGATGCAACGTCACCGCTGCTCTAAAGAGTTAGAAAATACACCTGTTCAAAAGCGTCCTTATCGTCTGTATTAGTATAATTATCAAACTGCTGTTTCTTTGATTTTAGAAAAAAGTCCACAATCTCTTTAGGCATATAAGAATATAAAAATTTGCTGTTTTCAGCAAGCTTTACAGCTTCGTTCAAATTGTTTGGAAGCGTATCTATTCCCTTCAAATCGTTCTCATCCGCACAACTCAGATTTATATTAACCGAATTACACAGCTTTTCATTATTCTCTACTCCGTCAAGACACGCATAAATTAACAAAGCAATTGCAAGGTACGGATTGCACGCACAATCAGGTGAACGCAGAATTACCCTAGCAGAATTATCCTTATCCATAGGCACCAAAATAAGCTGAGAGTGATTCTGGTGTGACCAAGTAAGATATTTCGGTGCAAGATATTCGCCGAATCTCTTAAAACTATTAACAATTGGATTTAGAAATACAGTCATATCTGAAACTCTGTTAAGAATCCCTGCCACAGCACTTCCGCCAGAACCCATATTTTCATCTGAAAAGTTTTCAAAAAGCTCCTTGCCGTTTTTGAACATAGAAATTCCGAAATGAAGTCCGTTTCCGCTTTTATCAGCAATCGGCTTAGGCATGAAAGATGCGTAAAGACCATTCTTATCAGCCATATTCTTAACTACCGACTTAAAAGTCTGTAAATTATCAGCGGCATTTAACGGATCGCTGTATTTAAAATAAACCTCGTTCTGTCCGGGACCGCACTCATGCCTTGAGGATTCAGGAATTATATCCATTTGTTCAAGAGTCAGACAAATCTCACGCCTTACATTCTCTCCTCTGTCAAGCGGAGACGCATCCAAAAAACCTGCATAATCGTTAGGTATTTTTGTAGGATTACCGTCATCATCACACTTAAACAGGTAAAATTCGCACGATGTGCCGAACTTAAATGTATATCCTAGTCTTTTAGCCTTTTCAACAGCGTTTCTGAGAATAGCTCTGCCGTCTCCGCCGAACTCGCTTCCGTCAATATTTTTTATGTCGCAGTATAGCCTTGCAACTCCGCCGTGCTGCGGTCTCCATGGAAGCATTGCAAGCGTGTCAGGATCGGGAAACAAAAGCAGATCCGAACGGTTAAAGTTCATAAATCCCTCAATATGCGATGCGTCAAACCTAATTCCGTCTGCAAAAGCACGTCTGAGCTCACAGCTGTTTATAGATATGTTTTTTTGATTACCGAACATATCCGAAAAAACAAGTTTAACAAATCTGACATCATTTTCCTCAATAAACTGCAAAACATCTCTTTGAGTATATTTCATTTTTAATCCTCCTATCGGAATATCATAACTTCTGTAATAAGATTTTAAAATATACAAATATATATTAAAGCTTTTTATGTCTGAATATAAATTTAAGGAATATACAGACTTAACTGAACTATTCCTTAAATTATACAATATTTAATTCGGTGTGTAAAGGCGTTTATATGGATTTTTTGTGTCGGGAGTTAAAACAAAGAATTTATGATCCATAACTTTTGACTTATCAACTCCAAACTTCTTACAGTATTCGCTTACATATCCGTCAATTTCTTTAAGGTCTGACTTTTCGGCAACTTCAGCCTTGACTTGCTTTGGCAAGTCAGCCGGATAACTGTCAGTTCTTAAAAAAATCTTTCCGCCGTGCATTCCTGTTCCGCAGAAATAACCTACGATCTGCTCGTCTTCATATCCCAAGCCGAGTACCACAATATATCCTCCTGCCTGATATTCGCCCAAAAAGCTTCCTGCCTTTCCGCCAATAACAAGTACAGGAGTCTTATCCATATATGACTTCATATGAATACCTGCTCTGTATCCTGCATCATCTCTGACAAAAATTTTTCCGCCTCTCATAGCATAACCGGTAGCATCGCCTGACGAACCTTTGATCGTTATTGTGCCGTCATTCATTGTATCTCCGGTTGCATCCTGAGCGTTTCCGTTAACGGTAATGTTACTTCCGTCAAGGTAAGCGCCAAGAGCATTGCCGGGAGTGCCGTTTATAATAATATCTCCGCTTGAACGTCCTGCACCGATATATCTCTGTCCCAGACATTTGTCAATGGTGATGGTTTTATCCTTGCAAGCCTTCAGCTTTTTGTTAAGAAGCTGAAAATGCATATCTCCTGCCATAATATTCATAAGTATATTCACACTCCGTTAGGAGCTTTCCTCCTTTCGTTACTTTGCCAAAAACTCTTTTCTAACTTTTTTTGAAAATGCCATAAGCTGAGGTTTTTCCTTTATCAGATCAAAGTCAATAGAGCTAAGCGGCGTACGCTTCTTTATCAGACTAGTATATATTCCCGCTCTCTTGACATCTCCTATCATTATATATCCTTTAAGTCTGTTTGACTTATAAAACAGCTTTTTATAATTTCCGTTACCGGTGCTGACATAGCTATCTCCCTCATACGTTCCAGCCGTTATTATATGAAGTCCGAAGAAACCTATTGCATTCATTGGTATCGCGTTATCATAGACTGCGTTTCCGCCCGCCATATTTATTCCTGCTGTTTCGCCCTGCATATATGCGTTAGGAAGCAATGCCATAACCTTATTCTTATTACTTGATACATCATACGATTCTGTACAATCTCCTGCTGCATATATATTTTCCAATGAAGTCCTGCACTTTTCATCAGTAATAATTCCTCTGTTTACCTTACCGCCTATATCTTTTATAAGTGAAACACACGGACGAACTCCTACGGCAAGAACAAGAATATCAAAGTCGATTTCAGCACCGCTGACAAGCGTTGCCTTGCCCTTATCAAAAGTCTTTACGCTGTTACCAAGATAAAATTTTATGCCCTTCGACTCAATATGCTTACGGACAACAACCGAACCCTCGTTATCTAATATAGAAGGAAGAATACGGTCTGCCAAATCAACGACAGTTATGCTTTCAACCTTATCATTGATACCCTCTGCACATTTTAGACCTATCAGTCCTGCTCCTACAATAAGCACCTTGCTCTGCGGTGTGATTGCCTTTTCAAGCTTGTGCGCATCGTCAAGCGTCATAAAACTGAACCTCTTTTTAACCTTATCAAGTCCGTCCATAGGAGGTACAAAAGGCACAGACCCCGTTGCTACCATAAGTTTCTCGTAAGAAACCTCCTTACCGTCTGAAAGCACTACCTTTTTTGCATTATTATCTATCGATACAACAGTTTTACCCAACATTTTCCTGACCTTATTATCCTTATAAAAGCTGTCGGAACGGTATTTCATTCTCTGCTCATCAGTCTTTCCATAGAGAAGATAAGAAATAAGCGGTCTTGAATATGTGTGATGAGGTTCGGACGCTATAAGGGTAATTTCTCCATCATTGTCAATGCTTCTTATTCCCTCAACACAGCCGATAGCTCCTGCCGAGTTACCGATAATTACATATTTACTCATTTATCCTGCCTCCTTATTCTTTCTCTTCGTAAATAATTGCTCTGTTAGGACAGCCCTCAACACACGCAGGCTTTCCATGTGAATTTTTCAAACAAAGCTCGCACTTCTGAACAACTCCGTCATCTGACGGCATTATCGCACCATAAGGACAGGACAAAACACAGGTGTAACATCCAACACATTTTTCTCTGTCTATCTGAATAACTCCGTCAACGACCGACAAAGCACCTGTTATGCATCCTTTAACGCATAATGGTTCCTCGCAGTGGCGACATGATACAGCAAAGGATATTCCATCCTTTTCCTCGATTTGTATTCTGGGATTGATCTTAACATTCTTAAGCGCCTTTGCCATATTGTCTTTACCTGAATTTGCGAAAGCACAATTATATTCACACAAATGGCATCCTAAACACCATTTTTCATCTACATAAATCCGCTTCATAAGTCTACACCCTCCTCAACATTTCAATTAATTATTGACAATGGATAATGGATAATTAAATTATCCATTGTGCGCTATCCATTCCCATTTGTACAGTCCGCCGCTGCACAAACCGTAATCTTATTCATTCTTACCAAAATCAGCAGAACAAACATCAGTATAGTTTTTTACATTTCAACTTTTTACAACCTGCCGTATCTCGAACTATAACCTTGTTCAAGTTTACCAAAGGCAGACTGCGTGCAGGGCTCAGCCCTGCTATTCGCCGGCGTGTTTTATGCCGAGAATTAGTAACTCCTTCTCGGTTAAGCCAATGCCCCTCAGCATTAGCCTGTTACCTCTAAGTGATTCAATAGAGTTTATGCCCATACCACCCATTATCTCTTTGATTTCGTGATTCCATGCAGTAAGGAGATTAACAAGTCTCTTGTAACCAATGTCAGGATTAAGACGTCTTACCAAGTCCTCTCTCTGGGTCGCAATACCCCAGTTGCACTTACCCTGCTGACAGCTTCTGCACAGATGACAGCCAAGCGCCAAAAGAGCTGAAGTTCCGATGTAAACAGCGTCCGCACCGAGCGCAATAGCTTTAACAATATCAGCCGAAGAACGTATAGAACCTCCGACAACAATTGAAACCTTGTTTCTTATTCCCTCTTCGCGAAGTCTTTGATCAACGCTTGCCAATGCAAGCTCAATAGGAATACCCACGTTATCTCTTATTCGGGTCGGAGCGGCACCTGTTCCTCCTCTGTAACCGTCAATTGCGATTATATCTGCTCCGCCTCTTGCAATACCTGACGCAATTGCCGCAACATTGTGTACCGCAGCTATTTTAACAATAACTGGCTTTTTGTAGTCAGAGGCTTCCTT
The DNA here is from genome assembly GCA_947584375.1 of uncultured Clostridia bacterium. GTDB lineage: Bacteria > Bacillota > Clostridia > Oscillospirales > Ruminococcaceae > UMGS1601. Next base: position 61,697 of record CANPWL010000008.1, read on the forward strand.
AAGGGAATAAACAAGCTGTCTTAAATCCTCAATGGAATATATATCGTGGTGAGGTGCAGGAGAAATAGCATCCGAACCTTCCGGAATCATTCTGGTTTTTGATATATCATCACCGACTTTTATTCCCGGAAGATGACCTCCGATACCGGGTTTAGCACCCTGTCCCATTTTGATCTCAATTGCCGCACCTGCATTAAGGTAATCTTTATGTACTCCGAAACGTCCTGACGCTACCTGCACAATAGTGTGAGAACCGTATTTGTAGAAGTCCTTATGCAGTCCGCCCTCACCGGTGTTGTAGTATGTTCCAAGCTCCTCTGCCGCCCTTGCAAGACTCTCATGGGCATTGTAGCTTATAGAACCGTATGACATAGCCGAGAACATTATCGGAATATCAAGCTTTAACTGCGGTGTAAGATTATTCTTTATCTCGCCCTTTGAATTAAACTCAACCTTTTCAGGCTTTGAACCTAAGAAAACTCTTGTTTCCATAGGCTCACGAAGCGGGTCGATCGACGGATTTGTTACCTGTGACGCATTTATAAGCATCTTATCCCAGTAAATAGGATAATCTTTAGGATTACCCATAGATGAAAGCAAAACTCCGCCTGTTCCTGCTTGTCGATAAATTTCAGAGATATGCTCACCTTTCCAGTTTGCATTTTCTTTAAATGTATGGTTGGTCTTGACAATTTTCAGTGCCCTTGTAGGACAAAGTGCAACACATCTGTGACAACATACGCAATTCGCATTCTCCGAAACCATACAGTCTAAATCTTCATCATAAGAATGAACTTCGTTTGAGCATTGGCGTTCGCACACACGACAGCCTATACATTTATCTTTATCCCTAACAACTTCGTATTCGGGATATAAAAAATCTATTGCCATAATAAACCTCCGTTTATATATTAGATATTAGATATAAGAGGTTAGAACTTCTTGAGTATATTATACTTCTAATATTAATTTCAAATTTCTAACCTTTTGCCTTCAAGCTCTTGCCTTCTGATCCTAAAGGTTTGCTATTGCCTTTGGCTGCAATGTCGCTATAACGGGTTCTCCGCCCTTTGGTGACCAAAGCTTATCAAGTTCAGGCTCAATAACCCTTATGGCGCACTCCTCACTTGCCATATAAACCATATCGTCTTTCTCGCCTATTACCATTGAACGCAGCTTAAGCCTATCATTAAGCGCCATAAGCCCGCCCTCAAAGCCAAGAATAATTGAAAACGGTCCGGTTATGAGAAGACCCGGAAAGGCATTTCTTAAATAATTGAGTTTATCCCTTTCTTTCTTAGGCATACTCTCTATCGTAGACCAGAAAGGTGCGGCAATAACATTTGCAGCATCTTCTAAAGACAGCTTTTGCTTTCTTAAAAGATAGTCTATTATATATGTAATAACCTCGGTATCTGTCTGAAGAGTACACTTGTAACCATACATCTCAATATCACGTCTGTTTGCATCATAGCTTGAAATCTCTCCGTTGTGTACTATTGAATAATCAAGCATTGCAAAAGGGTGTGCTCCTCCCCACCATCCGGGAGTGTTTGTTGGATACCTTCCGTGTGCAGTCCAAGCATATCCCTCGTACTCGTCCAATCTGAAATAATCTCCGACGTCCTCCGGAAAACCGACTGCTTTGAATACTCCCATATTCTTTCCACAGGAAAACACATAAGCCCCGTCTATATTAGAGTTTATGTTGATAACGCTTCTTGTAACAAACTCCTTTTCATCAAGCTGACTGTCAGTAAGCTTTGTCGGCAGAGGATTTACAAAGTATCTCCAGATGAGAGGTTCTGCCGTAATCGTCTGATTAGGCTTAACAGGAATCTTTGAAAGGTTGATAATGTCAAAATGTCTGTCTAAGAATCTTTCACATTCTTCTCTGGATTTGTTTGAATCATAGAATACATGAAAAGCATAGAGGTCTTTATACTGCGGATATATTCCGTATCCTGCAAAACCTCCGCCCAAACCGTTGGAACGATCGTGCATAGTTGCAATTGATCTTACAATTTTTGAGCCGTTGATTTTCTTCCCGCTCGTTGATATCATTCCGGATATCGCACAGCCTGATGGAATTCTTATATCTCCCTCTTTCAGCATACAAGTTTCCTCCTACTCGTTTATTAATATTGTATATTGAATATTCAGTGTTATTTGATTAAATTGAGATAAAAAAAGCATTCACAAAACAGCCGCAGCAAACCACAGCTTAGTGAACACCATTGTCCCGAATATTAACCTTCACTATTTTATCACAACACAATTTGCTTGTCAAGCTTTTTTGCACAAAAATATATAATAAAATTCATTTTTATTTGTAACGATAAAAAAATATGCTCCGTTTTTATAATTTTTGCAAGTTTTGCCTATCAAACTTGCAACTTTATGATATACTATAATATAATATATTACTGTTGAACTAATTTAAGTATGATAAATTATTGAAAATAACTAAAACTTTCTCTCTTGCGGCTTTTTCATTTGAAAAAACAAACAAATATTAATAATTAAACAAAAAACACTTGACAAATGAAAACAAATAGAATATACTAACATTGTAAACAGCAAAGGCGCTGTGGACATTAAATGTCCGCAGTGCCTTTTTTTGTAATTTATATTTTGAAATGGAGGAAAATTCAGATGAGCAATATTCCTGAACTTTTCGGTGAAGATGTTTTTAACCTTAAGGTTATGAAACAAAGACTGCCGAAGGAAACTTTCAAAGCATTAAAGAAAACTATTGACAACGCAGAACCTTTAGATTTGTCTGTTGCAAATGTTGTGGCAAACGCAATGAAGGACTGGGCAGTTGAAAAAGGTGCAACCCACTTTACACACTGGTTTCAGCCGATGACAGGTCTGACTGCCGAAAAACATGACAGCTTTATCTCCCCCACCTCTGACGGCGGAGTAATAATGGAGCTAAGCGGAAAAGAGCTTATAAAGGGTGAGCCGGATGCTTCATCATTCCCATCAGGCGGGTTGAGAGCTACATTTGAGGCAAGAGGTTATACAGCGTGGGACCCTACTTCTTTTGCCTTTATAAAAGACGGTTCTCTTTGTATTCCTACTGCATTCTGTTCTTACACAGGTGAGGCGCTTGATAAAAAAACTCCTTTACTGCGTTCTATGGACGCTGTTTCAAAATCAGCTCTTAAAATCTTAGATTTGTTCGGAGTTAAGGCAAACAGAGTTTCTTCTACTGTCGGACCTGAGCAGGAATACTTCCTTATTGAGAGAGAGGATTATGCTAAGAGAAAAGACCTCATTTATACAGGACGAACATTGTTCGGCGCTCCTGCTCCTAAAGGTCAGGAGCTTGAAGATCACTACTTCGGTTCTGTAAAGATGAGAGTTTCAGCATATATGAAGGACTTAGATGAAGAGCTATGGAAGCTCGGTATCACAGCTAAAACAAAACATAATGAGGTTGCTCCTGCACAGCATGAACTAGCTCCTATTTTTACAACTACAAACATAGCGTCAGACCACAACCAACTTACTATGGAAGCTATGAGAAAAACCGCTAAAAAACACGGCTTTAAATGTCTTCTTCACGAAAAGCCTTTCGCAGGCGTTAACGGAAGCGGTAAACACAACAACTGGTCGCTTTCAACCGACACAGGCATCAACCTTTTAGACCCAGGTAAAACACCTGCTGAAAACGCACAGTTCCTGCTTTTCCTTACAGCAGTTATCAAGGCTGTAAATAAATATCAAGATTTACTCAGGCTTTCTGTTGCAACGGCAGGAAATGACCACAGACTCGGTGCCAATGAAGCTCCGCCTGCTATCATTTCAATCTTCCTCGGCGATGAGCTCACTGCTATCCTTGACGCTATCTGCAATGATGTTGATTATGATAACGACGGCGTTGCTGATTTACAAATAGGCGTTGATGTTCTTCCGTCATTCCCTAAAGATAATACAGACAGAAACAGAACATCGCCTTTCGCATTCACGGGTAACAGATTTGAATTCAGAATGCCAGGTTCGAGACTTTCTGTTGCCGGTCCTAACACAGTACTTAACACAATTGTTGCAGATGTATTAGACGAGTTTGCCGAAAAGCTTACAGGCGTCGAGGACTTCCAAGGTACACTTCACGAGCTTATTAAGCAAACTATAAAGGAAAACCAAAACATAATTTTCAACGGCGACGGATACAGCGATGAATGGCCTAAGGAGGCTGAAAAGAGAGGTCTTTTGAATCTAAGATCAACTCCTGAAGCTATCCCGCACTTTGCAGATCCAAAGAACATTGAAGTATTTGAGAAACACGGTGTTTATACTGAAACTGAAATCCATTCAAGAGTTGAAATTCTTTTAGAGGAATATGTAAAGATTATAAATATTGAAGCTCTTACTATGATCGATATGGCTAAAAAGGATATTCTCCCGGCTGTTTCATCATATGTAAGAAAGTTAAGCGAAACTGCTAAACTTGCCAAAGAGTGCGGTGCTGATCCTGCTTATGAGACAGATTTAGTTAAAAAGCTTACAGTTTTAGAAAAAGAAGCATATGATAACCTTCAAAAGCTTGAGGATATCACTGTTAAGGCTTCGGGAATTGAAGATATGAAAGAAGCATCTGCTTTCTATCATGACGAGGTTCTCACCGCAATGGGTATGCTAAGAGCCCCAGCCGATCAGCTTGAAACACTTGTCGGCGAGAAATATTGGCCTTATCCGACTTACGGAAAAATGCTTTTCTACGTGTAATACAGTACAATTAAATTATTTTCGTACAAAGAGGTACAAATTCATAGGCTAACCGCCTGTGGAATTTGTACCTTTATTTATTATTAAACACCAACAAATAAAGGAGAGATTATTATGGTAACATTAGCTGAAAGCAGCAGCATACTGGAAAATGTAATGTCTGAAACCAACGGACTGATATTCGGAGTATGGTTTCTGATTGGTGCAGCTTTAGTATTCTGGATGCAGGCAGGCTTTGCAATGGTAGAAACAGGCTTTACAAGAGCAAAGAATGCCGGAAACATTATTATGAAAAACCTGATGGACTTCTGTATCGGTACGGTAATGTTCATCTTTATCGGTTTCAGCCTCTTGTTAGGCGAGGATCTGGTCGGCTTTATAGGTAAGCCCGGATTGGATATTATAACAGCCTATGAGAACTTTGACTGGTCAAACTTCGTATTCAATCTCGTATTCTGCGCTACGACTGCAACAATCGTTTCGGGTGCTATGGCTGAAAGAACAAAGTTCCTTTCATATTGTATCTATTCGGGAATTATCTCTGCTCTTATCTACCCTATCGAGGCACACTGGATCTGGGGCGGCGGTTGGCTGGCAGATCTCGGTTTCCACGATTTCGCCGGTTCTTGCGCTATACACATGGTCGGCGGTATCTCGGCTCTTATCGGAGCTAAAATCCTCGGTGCTCGTATAGGTAAGTTCACAAAAACTAAGGACGGCAAAATCAAGGTTCACGCTATTCCCGGACACAACCTCACTATCGGAGCCTTGGGTGTGTTCATTCTATGGCTCGGCTGGTACGGATTCAACGGAGCTGCTGCAACAAGCGTTGAGCAGTTAGGTTCTATCTTCCTGACAACAACGGTTGCTCCGGCAGTTGCAACTGTTGCTTGTATGATTTTCACTTGGATCAAATACGGCAAGCCTGATGTTTCAATGTGTCTGAATGCCTCATTGGCAGGACTTGTTGGTATCACAGCAGGCTGTGATGTAGTAGATTGCACTGGCGCTATTATAATCGGTCTTGTAGCCGGACTTTTGGTCGTATTCGGCGTTTGGTTCTTAGACTATATTTTACACATTGACGACCCTGTCGGCGCTGTTGCAGTTCATATGTTCAACGGTATTTGGGGCACTCTGGCTGTTGGTCTCTTTGCAACAGATTCTGTTCCCGGAAATGATTTAGTTGGTCTTTTCTACGGCGGAGGATTTTCACTTCTCGGCAAGCAGCTTACCGGTTTTGTTTCAGTTGCAGCTTGGACAGCCGTTACTATGACAATAGTATTCTTCCTTATCAAGGCTATCGTAGGTTTAAGGGCAACAAGGCAGGAGGAAATTATCGGTCTTGACACCACAGAGCACGGTCTTGTATCATCTTACGCTGACTTTGCTCCGGCAGTTTCAGCTATATCAGCTTATACCTCAGACGACGCACACAGCGTTGAAAAGATCACGCCTCCTCCTACACCAGCAGTTCCTGTAAATAAAGCCGTAGAAGTTGAGGATTACACCGTCGGAAATCCTAAGATCACAAAGATAGTTGTTGTATTTAAACAGCAGAAGCTTCAGGACTTCATTGCCGCTATGGAAAACATCAACGTAACCGGTATTACTGTTACAAACGTACTCGGCTGCGGTATGCAGAAGGGACAGGCAGAGTTCTATCGTGGAGTTGAAGTTGAAGCTAACCTTCTTCCTAAGGTCAAAGCTGAAGTCGTTGTATGCAAGGTTCCTGTAAACACTGTAATTGACGCTGCTAAGTCAGCTCTTTATACTGGTCACATAGGCGACGGTAAAATCTTTATTTACGATATAGAAAACGTAATAAAGGTTCGTACCGGCGAACAGGGCTACGACGCTCTTCAAGATGACTAAACACTGATTCAAAGGTCCTTTAAGAAAATTCGACAAAATAATATTGTATTTTATGTTATAGTAATAAAGGTTGATATTATTTGAATCATTACAACAATATAAACAACAAGTATAAGTATTCGTAATTAATACTTATTGGATATTAATCTTAACATAAAATTTTAAACCAAACTACTAAATACAACAGTTAAATAATATTAACCAACAAACTGAGAGCTATTTTAAAATAGTTCTCAGTTTTTATATATACCTTTTTTAATATCATTAATTATTTTATAACCGCTTATTATAGTAAAAAACACGTAAAATATTTGTTAATCAATTGACTGTTTCGTTTTATGCGTATATAATAAAAATATAAATCTGAAAATATTTATATTTTAATCGGAAAGAAAATAGTATCCACAAAAGATTCACCGATATACAACCAAGTTCTAACCTGCAAAGTATTGCATGGCATTTAGGAAAACTGTTAAAGGTAACAGTAGTAAAATAATTAAATAAGGAGTATATAAAATGGCTAACCCTTATCTTCCTAACTGGGAATACATACCTGATGGTGAACCCAGAGTTTTCGGCAACAGAGTTTATGTATATGGTTCTCACGATAATGCCGGATCAGATAAATTCTGTGATTATGTTTTAAAATGCTGGAGCGCTTCAATTTATAACCTCAACGATTGGATATGTCACGGAGATATATTTCACACCCAGTCTGATTATGACCACGAATCTGATACCGACTGGACAACAACTAATAATCAGCTTTACGCACCTGACGTTATTGAAAAAGACGGCAAATATTATCTTTATGCATATATAATCAATGCTAAGGGCTGTGTTGCTGTCAGTGACAGACCGGAAGGTCCTTTTAAATTATTATCAAAATACAAATATACGATTTCTGATGAGATTTGCTGCAACGGTTGGTTTATTGATCCCGGAGTTTTGGTTGATGATGACGGAAAAGTATACATTTACTGTGGCTTTGAACGTTCTTTTATGGCTCAGATAAACCCTGAAAACATGTACGAAATTTTAGACGGAAGCTGTATTGAACATATTATCCCATGTAATACAGACAAAAAGAACGGTTTTGATAAAAAGGAAAAATTATTCTTTGAAGCCGCGTCTATACGCAAGATAGGAAAAACTTATTATCTGATTTATTCTCCTAAGATAGGCAGCAGACTTGCCTATGCAACATCAAACAAACCAACAGGACCTTTCAAATACCGCGGTTATATAATAGATAACGGCGTTGATTATCCGGCAGGAAATAATCATGGCTCTATTGCTTGCATTAATGGACAATGGTACATTTTCTATCATCGTATGACAAATGGAACAATAACCTCCAGAAGAGGCTGTGTAGAAAAGATTGAGATATTACCCGACGGAACAATTCCGATAGTTGAGATGACTTCGCTCGGTTTTGAAAATTCTCTCTTACCTTATCGTGAAACGCCCGCTGACATTGCATGTGTTCTTAAAGGCGGAGCGCTAATTACTGAAAAAAATGTCTTTGAACGTGTTATAACCAACATTAAAGACGGATGTGTGATCGGATATAAATACTTTGATTTCGGTAATGATTATTCAAATAAAACTATGCAGTTTGCAGCACAAATAAATGGCTGCGGTTGTGAATGTGTTATGCACATACTTATCGATAATGAAAACGGTGAAGAAATAGGCTCCTGCAAAATAGGACATGATGATACTGTTATAACTTCCAGAGTTTCAAAAGTAACCGGACGTCACTCTTTGTTTTTTAAGATCACTACTGATTATCCGTCAGATTGGACAGGAAATTTGTTAAAGGAACGATGTTTATTTGAACTCAAATCCTTTACCTTTATGAAGTAATCCAATACAATTACGATAAAACCCCTTGGATATACCAAGGGGTTTGTTACTTTATAAATACCGTTTACCTACACTGATTCTCGTCAGCGCTCTTTTCAGCTTAATTTCAGCTCTGTCAAATTCATCGGCTCTTGATTTGTCAGAAAGTATGTTCTCAGCTTTCTGTTTAGCTCTTTCAGCTCTCTCTAAATCTATCTCGTTTGCCCACTCGGCAGTACTCGCTAAAACAGTTACGCCTTCATCAGATACCTTTAGTATCCCCTCTGAAAGCGCCGCCTCACGTTCGCCGCTAATATCCTTTACCTTTAAAGGACCTGCTACAATATTACACACATACTTTATATGATTTGCAAGTATGCCAATGTCGCCTTCGGTAGTTCTTATAGTAATTTGTTCCGCTTCACCATCAAAAAAAATCTTTTCGGGTGTGACAATTTTCAATTTGTAAGGTTTCATATAAATCACCGTTTAAGTGTGGATCTTTCACACCTTTCCCTTCTAAGATCTATGACTAATTACTTGCATTTGCCTTATTGACAACATCATCAATAGTTCCCGCAAACAAGAATGCAGACTCAGGAATATCATCATGCTTGCCCTCAATGATCTCTTTAAATCCTCGAATTGTTTCCTTAATTGGTACATACTTGCCTTTCATTCCCGTAAACTGTTCCGCAACCGAGAACGGTTGTGAAAGGAATCTCTCTACCTTTCTTGCACGATTTACCGTAATTTTATCATCATCGGACAATTCATCCATACCCATAATCGCAATAATATCCTGAAGTTCTTTGTATCTCTGAAGAATCGACTGAACCTCTCTTGCGACCTCATAATGCTCTTTACCAACTATCTCAGGAGAAAGAATTCTGGAATTCGACTCCAACGGATCAACAGCCGGATAAATACCAAGTGAAGCAATGTTTCTTGAAAGTACGGTAGTTGCGTCTAAGTGTGCAAATGTCGTTGCAGGAGCAGGGTCGGTCAAGTCGTCGGCAGGAACATAAACAGCCTGAACCGAAGTTATAGAACCCTTGCTTGTAGAAGTAATTCTCTCCTGCAAAGCACCCATCTCAGTCGCAAGCGTAGGCTGGTAACCAACGGCTGACGGCATACGTCCCAGCAACGCAGATACCTCAGAGCCTGCCTGAGTAAATCTGAATATGTTATCTATAAATAGAAGTACGTCTTGTCCCTCAACATCCCTAAAATACTCAGCCATTGTAAGCCCGGAAAGTCCTACCCTCATTCTTGCTCCGGGAGGCTCGTTCATCTGACCGTAAACCAATACGGTTTTATCCAAAACTCCCGATTCCTTCATTTCGTGATAAAGGTCGTTACCCTCACGGGTTCTCTCGCCAACACCTGTAAATACAGAAATACCGCCGTGCTGATTTGCTACATTGTTAATAAGCTCCTGGATAAGAACGGTCTTGCCTACTCCGGCACCGCCGAACAAACCGATTTTACCGCCCTTTAAGTAAGGTGCAATAAGGTCGATAACCTTGATACCTGTCTCCAAAACCTCATTAGAAGCCGCCTGTTCCTCGTAGGACGGTGGATTTCTGTGGATTTCCCATCTCTCCGCAGTTTCCGGTGCAGGCTTGTTGTCAACAGGCTCTCCCAACAGGTTGAACATTCTTGAAAGTGTTTCCTTTCCTACCGGAACCGAAATCGTCTTTCCTGTATTAACAGCGTCCATACCTCTTACAAGTCCGTCAGTTGAACTCATAGCAATACATCTTACAATATCATCGCCTATATGCTGTGCGACCTCAACAACTAATCTTGTTCCGTTATTATCAATTTCAATAGCATGCAAAAGATTAGGAAGATTATCCTTATCAAACTGAATGTCGACAACCGCGCCGACTATCTGCACAATCTTTCCGACATTTTTATCATTCACTATTCCTGCCACCTTTCTAGTTATTACCCAATTGACCAGCGACTATTTCGTTTAACTCTTGAGTAATCTGAGCTTGCCTTGCTCTGTTGTATAAAAGAGATAAGCTGTCAATCATCTCATTTGCATTATCGCTTGCCGATTCCATAGCCGTACGCCTTGCAGCCTGTTCTGACGCATAAGAATCAATGATTGAACAGAATAAAAGTCCTGAAATATATTTTGGTATAAGTCCGTCAAAAACCTCCTCGGCTGACGGCTCATAGAGCGTCAACGCAGATTTTTTAGGCTTATCCGGATCTGTTGAATCATATTGTTCCTTATCATTATCATTTAGATCATTGCTTTCAATAGGTAAAACAGTAACGCTTAAAGCATTCTGTACAAGAGTTGAAACAAATGTAGTATATACAAGTTCAACCTTATCATATATTCCGTTTCTGAATCCTGATATAATGCTTTCGCTGAGACTTAAAGACTTGTTCATGGTAATATTATCGCTGATTTGATAGTCTTTATTATATATCTCATATTTCCGCTTTTCAAAATATTCAACAGCCTTTTTCCCAATGGGAAAAACCATAACAGTTCTTCCGTCCTGCTCAAGAGATTTAATCTTATCCTCAGCAAGCTTAAGTACATTGTGATTAAAGCCACCCGCGAGACCTCTGTCACCTGCTAAAACTACAACCAGAACAGTTTTTAAAAATTCCTTTTTTGTATATATCGACTTAAATCCTCTGTCCTGCTGAATCTCGCACATAGTTTCATAAAGCGTATTGAAATAAGGCTGTGAAGCAACCGCCCTTTCCTTTGCTCCCCTAAGCTTTGAGGTTGCAACAAGTTCCATTGCTTTTGTTATCTGCATAGTGTTCTCCACGCTTTTTATTCTGCGCTTTACGTCTTTAATGTTAGCCGTAGCCACATTATCACCTGCTCTTTAAGTAAACTTTATTTCTCGGACGCCTTAAAGTCCTCTACAAATTTTGTCAATGCCGCTTTCAGTTTTTCCTCAGTTTCTTTTGAAAGATCCTTTGTCTTGGAAATCTCACTAATAATATCTGAACCCTGAGAATCCATATAGCTATAAAGTTCAGACTCAAATTCCTTAATTTTATTAACAGGAATATCCTTCAAATAATCATTTACAACAGCGTAAATAATAACAACCTGATCTTCAACCTTAATAGGCGTACTCTTGTCCTGCTTTAGAACTTCAACTATTCTCTCGCCTTGATCAAGTCTGCGCTTTGTATCCTTATCTAAGTCCGAACCGAACTGAGAAAAAGATTGAAGCTCTCTGTATTGTGAATACAAAAGCTTAAGCGAACCGGCAACCTTTTTCATTGCCTTTATCTGAGCCGCTCCGCCGACTCTGGATACCGAAATACCAGGGTTTACGGCAGGTCTTACGCCCGAATGGAAAAGCTCGCTTTCTAAAAATATCTGTCCGTCAGTAATTGAGATAACATTTGTAGGAATATACGCCGAAACATCTCCTGCCTGTGTTTCAATAATAGGAAGTGCTGTCAATGAACCTCCGCCGTAGTCCTCGTTGAGATTGCAGGCACGCTCAAGAAGTCTTGAATGAAGATAGAATACATCTCCCGGATATGCCTCACGTCCCGTTGGTCTTTGTAAAAGCAGAGACATCGTTCTATAAGCAACCGCATGCTTTGAAAGGTCATCATAGACACAGAGAACGTCCTTACCCTGAAGCATAAAATGCTCTCCGATCGAACATCCCGAATACGGTGCTATATACTGAAGCGGTGCAAGCTCTGAAGCTGACGCACTAACAACAACCGTATAATCCATTGCTCCTGCTTTAGTCAGAATGTTTACAACATCTGCAACAGTTGAACTTTTCTGCCCGATGGCAACATAAATACAGATAACATCCTTATCTGCCTGATTTATTATCGTATCAAGAGCAATAGTTGTCTTACCTGTTTGTCTGTCACCTATAATAAGCTCACGCTGTCCCCTGCCAATCGGGATCATTGAATCTATCGACTTTATACCTGTCTGAAGCGGTCTGTCGACAGACTTTCTTGTAATAATACCAAATGCTGGGCACTCAACAGGTCTTGTTTCTTTTGTGAGAATCGCACCCTTTCCATCAATAGGCTCACCAAGTGCATTCACTACTCTTCCGATAAGCTCGTCTCCAACAGGTACAGAAACTATCTTACCGGTTCTCTTAACAAGCGTACCCTCTTTTATATTTTCTTCATCGCCGAGCAAAACCGCTCCGACAAAGTCCTGCTCCAAATTAAGAGCCATTCCGAACACGTCGTTGCCAAAGTCGAGCAATTCGCCGGACATACAGTTGTCAAGACCGTGTATCTTGGAAATTCCGTCACCGACTGTTACAACTGTTCCAACATCAGCGTATTGAATTTCACTTTGATAGTTCTTAATTTGTTCTTTGATTATACTTGTAATCTCATCAGGACGTAACTTCATAATCAAATACCATACCTTTCTGAAAACCTGCTATA
>CANPWL010000009.1 GCA_947584375.1 uncultured Clostridia bacterium
CCATAATGAATGACGGTTTCCATCATTGCAACTCCTCCTTTCAGAATTCATGTCATTGAACATCACCCCGTCTTCTCGTCAATACAAGATTTTTATTTGGAAATAGAAAGTTTTCAATGTTTTGTTATGGAAGTTGCCGTTTCATCCAGTTAGCTTCCTAATAGGCAACCTGTCTTGGCGCTGTATCGTTGATTCATTTCTTGGCAGGCTCCCCAACCGGATCATGGCCTACTTCCCCGAAATGTATAACTGACTGGACGGCTATTTAATTTTGATTTGGATTTAATTTCATAATTCATGATATAAAATCCTCAGATCAGCTATGCTATTATTTTTAGCCTATCTTGTATTTAATAGTATACTACAATAAACAGCCTATGTCAATACCTTTTTGAAAAATTTTTTCACTTTTTTTAGCCTAACTATTGATTGTGATTTGAATTGATGATAAAATACAGGATAGAAAGGGAGTGAGACTATGATAGAGCGATTAAAAAATGAAGAAATCATCGGTTACGGCTGCATTGTTACCACAAGCATCCGTCAGAAGAATAAAAAAGAACTTGAGAACCGTTTGAAAGAGACAAAAGTATATGACTTGATCAGCCACATGATGAATCCTGACAATATTGTAATTGATGTAATCACCGGCTCTTATCGAAAGAGAAAGCAACTACTGGAAATTATTGATACCTTTGAACATAATCTACTTCTCCGACGCAATCCGATAGGATGTATTGTGATCCCTTCCATCTCAGATTTGGGGACTACTATATCTGAGATACAGGAAAACTACTCTATGCTATGTGACAAGGATGTGGGGGTTCTGGTCTTAGATAACGAAGAACTTAGCACAGTGGATTATAGCTGGCACTACTGCAAAAATCCTATAGATGTCATTGGGAATATAGAAAAGATGTCAGTTTCCAGTATACCGTCAAGACAAGGCAGGAAGAAAAAGGATTTGATTGTGACTGACGAATTCAAGCAGTTATATTGGTACTATGAGAATTACTTTGTTCCAGAGAATATTGTTTATTATCAGGCCAATACCTTAGTGGGGAAAATCACAAAGGTTGCGTTCAACCAGCTATGTGATGAATATGAGCGATCCGCTGAATATAAAACTGACGAGCTTGAACAGGAGCAGCTATACCAGATTTCTAAAAAACCAAAGCGCCACGGAAAAGCACCTGCTGAAATTGCTGAACTGCATACAGACACCGATATTGACCAGTCTGTTGTTGAAGCGATTTGCACTCAGCTTTCCATTAGTCCTATTACATTTCAACGATATATCCTTAAAGGGGTAGGAAGAAAGTCAATGGCGAAAGCTGCCTTTGCATATAAAAGGCAAGATATTATTGATACTCTGACACCAGAAAAATGAAAGCATCCCAGACCGTACATATCCGGTCTGGGATGCTTCTTTATTTTGTGGTCATACAATGAGCAAGGTATACGTAAAATTCGGCAGATTCTTTTCTATTTATCAAGCATTAAAATGGCATGAATACAGAAAATTAAAACACATTCTGCCGCATTAGCCGAGGTATCTATATTGGATGATGAAAAACATTCCCGTCCTATCGTAGTGTAAATTTCCCGAATCTTATCGACCCATAAGGTAGTCACTTTTGCATACAATCCACCATCACAACTATGTAACAAATTACGGTATAAAATATGTATCAGATAATGCCAGTTATTTTTTTGTGTAAAACTACAGCCGCACCCATTGACAAATTTCAATACGTCGCATATAATATAGACAGATAGAAAATCGTCTATGGGAGGTAACAAGTTTGCAAACAAAAGAAAAGCAGATAGCAGGGGTATTCAAGGCACTTTGCGATGAGAACCGTATTAAAATCCTGCAACTGCTCCAAGGCGGCGAAAAATGTGCCTGTGTCCTGCTGGACGATCTGCATATCACCCAGCCCACTCTTTCCCACCACATGAAAATACTCTGCGATTCGGAAATCGTTGTGGGACGCAAAGAGGGAAAATGGACGTACTATTCCATCTCGCCGGAGGGAGCCGCCGCAGCGGTGAAATGCTTGCAGGAGCTTACGACAGTGACCGACACAGATAAAGATTAGCCGTGCTGTGAGAAGTGAAAATACCAACTCACTTTTCCGGCCGGCTATCTTAAAACCTAATACATAGATATATTTCAATCTAACAATCTGAAAAGGAGGATATTATATGGATCATTTGAAAAACACATGGGATTTCTTTCAGAATGAAGTCCTTGGTATGGACTGGTTGAACAGGCTCATTTCTTGGGGATTGAACGCCTGCGGTCTGGATACGACGGGAAAAATCGGCGGCAGCGTTCTGTTCTTTATTTACGATACGATCAAAATTATGGTGCTGCTCGGCGTTCTGATTTTGATTATATCGTACATTCAAAGCTATTTCCCGCCGGAGCGGACAAAGAAGATACTCGGACGATTTCACGGGGTCGGCGCAAACTGTGTCGCCGCTCTGCTGGGGACTGTGACGCCGTTCTGTTCCTGTTCGTCCATTCCGCTGTTTATCGGATTTACCAGCGCGGGACTGCCCCTCGGTGTGACATTCTCATTCCTGATTTCCTCTCCGATGGTAGACCTCGGCAGCCTTGTACTCTTAATGAGCATTTTCGGCTGGAAGGTGGCAATCGTGTATGTGCTTCTCGGACTGGTGATAGCGGTTGCGGGAGGAACGCTGATTGAAAAGCTGCACCTTGAAAAATACGTGGAGGAATATATCAGAAACGGCAAAGCTATCGACGTTCCGCAGGAGGAACTGCACTTCAAAGACCGTTTGAAATATGCGTGGGAACAGGTCGTTTCCACCGCAAAGAAAGTAGCTCCTTATGTTTTGATTGGCGTAGGTATCGGGGCGCTGATTCACAACTGGATACCCGAAGATTTCATTGTGACGGCGCTGGGTGACAATAATCCCTTTGGAGTTGTTATCGCCACGATTGCCGGTGTCCCGATGTATGCTGACATCTTTGGCACCATTCCGATTGCGGAGGCGCTGTTGGCAAAAGGGGCGCTGCTGGGGGTCGTCCTGTCCTTTATGATGGGCGTCACTACCTTGTCCCTGCCGTCTATGATTATGCTCCGCAAGGCGGTCAAGCCGAAGCTGCTGGGGATTTTTATTGGGATATGCACGGGCGGTATTATTATCGTCGGCTACTTCTTCAACGCATTTCAGTCTTTGCTGATATAGGGGGTGTGATTTATGGAGAAAGAAAAAGCCGGAATTAGTGTATTCCAAAAGTATCTGAGCATTTGGGTTATTCTGTGCATGGCGGCGGGTGTCCTGCTTGGGAAATTCCTGCCGCAGATACCTGACTTTCTCAATCGATTTGAGTATGCCAAGGTGTCGATCCCTATGGCAATTCTCATTTGGCTGATGATCTATCCGATGATGATGAAGGTGGATTTCAGAAGTATCAAGAATGTGGGGAAAAATCCAAAGGGATTATTTGTAACATGGATAACGAACTGGCTTATAAAGCCGTTCACCATGTACGGCATTGCAAGTCTGTTCTTCTTTGTGCTGTTTAAGGGCTTTATCGCTCCGGAGTTGGCGACGGAGTATCTTGCCGGAGCCGTACTGCTGGGCGCGGCGCCTTGTACCGCTATGGTGTTCGTGTGGAGTACGCTGACAAACGGCGACCCGGCCTATACGGTGGTGCAGGTGGCGACAAACGACCTTATTATCCTTGCGGCATTTGTCCCGATTGTAAAATTCCTGCTGGGTGTTTCTAATGTGTCCGTGCCGTGGGATACGCTGATCCTCTCCGTGGTGCTGTTCGTCGTGATACCGCTGCTGGGAGGTATGGCTACCCGAACTATCGTCATAGGGAAAAAGGGCAAGGAATATTTTGAAAACGTGTTTGTTCATAAATTCGACAGCGTGACGACCATTGGCCTGCTGCTGACTTTGATTTTGATTTTCGCTTTTCAAGGCAACGTCATTCTGGAAAATCCGCTGCATATTGTTTTGATCGCCGTTCCGCTGGTATTGCAGACTTTCTTGATTTTTGCAATCGCCTATACTGCCTGCCGGATATTGAAGCTGCCGCATAACATAGCCGCTCCTGCGGGAATGATCGGAGCGTCCAACTTCTTTGAATTGGCGGTGGCTGTAGCTATCGCTCTGTTCGGAACAACGTCCCCCGCAGCCCTCGCTACGACGGTTGGTGTTTTAACAGAAGTCCCAGTCATGCTGTTTCTGGTGAAGATAGCAAACGGGACAAAGGGCTGGTTCCCGTCAAGTACAAAATCTTGAAACCACGCTTTGAAAGCGTCAAATAAAAAATGGAGGTACTTATCATGTCACTGTTTGGAAAGAAGAAAGAAGAAACAAAGGCTCCCGCTTGCTGCTGTGGCGGCGCTGCGCCTGCCAGTGAAGCAACTGAGGTCAAGGGGGCGAGCGAGTGCTGCGGGAAAACCGTGGACGGTATCTGCTGTGTCAAGGTGCTGGGGGCTGGCTGCAAGTCCTGCCATGAGCAGTATGAAAATGCGAAACAGGCTGTCAAGAACATGGGGCTGGATTTGGAAGTCGAGTATATCACCGACATGGAAAAGGTCATGGCCTATGGCGTTATGAGTATGCCCGCCATTGTAGTCAATGAGCAGGTGGTATCTATGGGCAAGGTTCTGAAAGCCGCTGATGTGGAGAAGTTGCTCCACAAGCTGGGGGTTTGAACATAGAGAAAGCTCATTAAAGTGGCAAATATAGTTGGCAAAAAATACTTGGAATAAGTAGCATCTCGTAGAATAAAAGGCTGTTATTCTGTTCGTGATAAGAAACCGATAATTCTTTGTTTCATAACAACAAGGCTCCCCATAATTGGATGTGTTCCAGTGGTACTAAGCGGTATTTATAAGATAAAATACAATGGAGAATGATTTTTATGAGTATAGATAATGATAAATATTTTATGCAAGGAATTTATGCAAAAGTAAGGAAAAGCCGCTTTGATAGTGAAAGTGAAGAAAAAATATGTTTGATATTAAATCATATTTTGAAAGATTACGGTTTAGATAAATTTATGCAAATACGATTAACTCCTCAACAGGCATTAGACAATTATGTTGAAGTAAAAAATGAGGAATTTAGAGAGTATTATAAGAATAAGCATAAGTGGATGAAATTTGATTTTATATTTGAAGAAGTATATGAATACAAAAATAGAATGAATTATATCCCAGTTGCAGTTGTAGAATTTGATGGTCCCTATCATAAAACTGATGAGCAAAAAAAGTTGGATAATTATAAAAATGGGATTGTATCTAATATTGGTGCAGGTATGGTTCGTATTGAATACGATAAATTGAATAGCTTAGATGAAAATGAAGTACGGAATATTTATGAGAAAGATATTATTATGGAAATAATCAAAGGATATTTTACAAAAACAGTAAACAATAGAAAGAGCGAATTTTTGATCAACAAGAATAACAACAAGAGGTTTAAGCATATCGTGCTGGAATATGAAAAAGCTTCCGAAAGTGGTGGAAAAAATTCAAAATATTATGATAAAATGCTTGTTTATCTATATTCTTCAAAAGACATCGGCTTTACATCTGCTAATTGATTATATTATCACAAGAAATATTTCTTTGGTAAGTCCGTTGAAGATGTTTTAAAGATTGTTCAAATGATGATAAGGCTATTTTATTAGCTGATATTATTTTATAACAATTGTTATTTCTGTAAATATTAATTGTTTAGTAAGTTATTTGTACATTAAAAAATAAATTTGCATGATTTTTAAGTATAATTAGTTTAATCTTAATTGATGTCAGGTTATGCAAATAATAAAACTCAATAAGACAAAATGTTTATGGACGTGTTATAAGATGTTAAATTAATGGGTAAAAACAAATTATATCTTATCAATTTTAGTAAGATTTATGATATAGCACGCTGATTTTAAGTAATAATATTTATGTGAAAAACATCCCCGGCTATGCCGGGATTTTTTGTTTTACACTTATTTTACAAAGCAGACACTAACTTATAAAATAAATGGATATGATAAAGCATTGCTCGATTATAATTTCAAATTACGAACTATTATACAGCCCTGCTTTACAAATAATAAATCATGTGATATACTTTATTCAGCATTTAAAATATATCAAAATCTGTTTTTTATCGACATATTGAAAAGCAAAAATTGTGAAATTTAAGATAAGACTACATATGTTGTTATGTTTAAGGAGTTGAATTATGCTTCGCATTGCAATTGTTGATGATGAGAAAAAAGTAGTTGATTTCATTTATAATTTGGTTTCCGGATATTGTGATTACAAAAAGCTTACTTATAAAATATATTCGTATTATGACGGGGTAGATTTGATAAATTCCAAAGTAAAATTTGATATTATTTTTCTTGACGTAGAAATGAGGGTGATGAATGGTATTGATGCAGCGCAGCATATACGAAAGAATGATGTTAATGTTTCAATAGTATATATGACAAGCTATACTGATTATTGGAGAAGAGCATATAAAGTCCATGCATTTGATTTTATAGTTAAACCGATAGATAAAAATTCTATTGAATCTGTTATGGATGATTTTCTTTTAACCGTTTATAATCAGAATACGTCAAGGGTATCTTTTAATTCAAATGAAGGTTTAGTATTATTAAATATGAATGAAATAAGATATTTTTACATAAGAGATAAAAAGAAACTTGAAATAAGTACAACATTAAAGGGAAATTTCATCGTTAAAGAAAATCTGAGCGACGTTTATGAAAAGTTAGATAAAGATCAATTTTATATGCCTCACAGATGCTGTATAGTTAATTTAGAGTTTGTTAAAACCGTAACCAGCGATAGGTTGATAATTTTGGATAACGGGGATTATTTGCCGCTGTCGCAAAGAAAAAAGGACGAGTTTATGAAAAAGCTTTCAAAGAATATTTTGAAGACAATGATAAGAAATTAGGGTGTAAGTTGATTTTTAATTAAGCCTATGCTCTTTTGACAAAATATGAAGGAGCTCTTTACTGGATCCAGCTTGTAGAAAGCAGAAAGGAGACCTTTGCATAGCAAAGTCATGATGATAAAATGAGTACGGAGATTTTCAAAATACTTGCTCAAACTATTACAACTTTAATGATGAATATGTTGGTTTTTAGGTTTTTTATTAAAGTATATCATCTAAAATTAAAAAACAATCATTTTTGTGTAATTGCTTTTGTTGTTTCATCAATTTTATATATTTTGTTCAGCAGAATAGTTTTTTATTTCAATCTTTCACAGGTGCTGAATTCTGTTTACCTTTTTGCACATATAAATATTTTGAGTTATATTATGTGCAAGGGAAAAATAAAACGCATGTTTATGTATAATGTTATTTTTGTTCTTATATTATTTTTTACTGATATTTTGTCTGTTGCAGTGTGGTCGGTTATTAAAAGCATCAGCCTTAAAAATGTACTGACAAATGATAAATATATTATTTTCGGCTGTGCTTTGAATTTGTTGATAATGTTTCTTCTGTGTAATATATATATTTATATCCTGTCTAGAAACAACATAGTTAAAATAAAAACAACACAAATTGTTTTACTATTGCTTTTAACGGTTTTTGAAATAGCTGTTGTGTATAGTTACGCTCTAAAAATTGATAGTAATTTTGATGGAATAATGGCAATAATACTGCTTATAGGGTTCTTGGCGATAAATTTTATGATTACATATGTAATCGAAAAGATATCTCGATTATATGAGGATAAAATGGAATTATATTTAATACGAAAACAAAATGAGCTTCAGTTGGCGAATTATACAGAAATATGCAAAAAGTATGATCAGTCCAGAAGAACGATTCACGATATAAAGAAGCATTTGGCTACTCTTAAAGATTTGAGTAATATTAATAGTAAGGAATCTGAAGAATACAGTACTTTGATCGAAAGACAGGTTGATTCGTTATTCGGCGGCTTTCAATGCTCAAATCAGATTTTAAGTATTGTTATGAGCCAAAAGCTATCTGTTGCAGAAAATGAAAATATAGATGTAAAGCTCAATATTGAAGATGTAGATATGGACTTTTTTGATAATTTGGATATAACAGCTATTTTTGCAAATCTATGGGATAATGCGATCGATGCTTGTTGTAAAATAGATAAGGGAAATCGTTATATAAATGTTGTTATAGTCAGGAAAAATGATATGCTCGTTATCTATTTTGAGAATAGCTTTAACGGAATAGTAAAAGAAGAAAATAATATATTGAAATCTACTAAGAATAGCAGTAACTCCGGTTGGGGATTATCAATATTAAATTCTGTGGCTGAGAAATATAATGGAGTTTTTTTCTTTGAATATGATAAAAGCATTTTCAAATCACAGTTGACTATACCAATCGGTTCAAATTATTGAATAAACTTTAAAACTACCTGTGAAATAAATTTATTTCACAGGTTTTTGCGTTCAGGGCAATTTTCTTTGCATTCAGGGAAATTCTATTGATTATTGCGATTCGACTTATTATACTAAAATCAGGATATTTAAAAGGAGTGATTAACATGACAAAAAAGGCATTAAAAACTAAAGTCGCTAAGGCAGTACGTAATATTGGAATGGCTGCAGCTAAAAATGATGTCAATCAAGCTTGCGCATGTTTCCTTTATCAACCAAAACAGCCTAAGGTTTTAAAACAATTGAAAAAGTAGGGGTCAATTTACTTATAAGCGATAGGAAGATGGAATTTATCTTCCTATCGCAATGAGTAGAAACTATCGCAACGAGTACATAGTTATGGAAAGAATTTTAAATAAAATAATGGATTTTATTTCACATAATGAAAATGTGGATGAAAACAAATATGAAATAGTAAAATACGGTCTTGAAT
This sequence comes from uncultured Clostridia bacterium, assembly GCA_947584375.1. Classification (GTDB taxonomy): domain Bacteria; phylum Bacillota; class Clostridia; order Oscillospirales; family Ruminococcaceae; genus UMGS1601. The sequence continues at coordinate 8,881 of CANPWL010000009.1, forward strand.
TATTTATATTAAAAATAACTTTCTTCATTGCAATACTTATTGTTTCAATTATATTAAATAGCTTTTGGGAGTATTTAGTTTTCTTTCTTCTGTTTTATCCGATTCGTTCCTTTGCGGGCGGGTATCACGCAAGCACAAAATCTCAATGCTTTATTCAATCTTTGATAACTGTCGTTTTGGTGTTAATTGCAATAAAATCCATTGGTATTTATCATTTTATAATAATTCCTTTAGCTGTTTTAACAATTGTTTCTGCAGCAATAATATGGAAGTTTGCTCCCATAGATTCTGAAAATAAGCGTCTTGATGAAGATGAACATTTATTGTTTAAAAAGAAATCCAGGATAGTTTTATGTACTGAAATTGGTATATCATTAGTTATGTATCTTTTTGGATTTGTTGAAATTTCATGTTCTGCGATGTCAGCGATTATAGTAGAATCAATATTAATGATTATGGAGATTATTAAGTCTTATAAATATATTTAACTTCTAATTAAACATATTAAATATAAACAACGTTATGTTGTATTAATTTTTTAATAATACGCAATTATATCTTAATTAAATTTAAGATATAAAGCGATTTTAAATATTAAGCAAAATATTTAAAACAGTTTTTTACTTATTTAATAGTTAATTCTATATTCTTATTAGTATCGGTAACAATACATTTAATATATTAATCAAATATGATTTCATATAAACCTTCCTAAATTTGTAAGTCAGTAGGATAATAAGTGGCATCGGTTAGAATGAAATAAAAAACAGATGCCACTTTCTGACTTGCATTAACCATGATAAATATTCTTGGTAAAATATTTTAAAGTATTGTTCAAACAAATGACAGCGTCTGGGCTTTTGCTCAGTCGCTGTTTTTGTATATAATGATAAGTTTATATAATACAACGCATAGTACGTTAATCATTAATTGGTATCCCATATCCTACTTTCTATATATTATACTTGTATTTTATTATCTAACAGTATTTCTACCTGAGTCCTTTTTGTGTCAGATGTTTTGATTTTTTCGTATTTGTGATTTAATACTTTTGATACATTACGAATTTCTTATATTGTTTGAAGTACTTCAATTATATTAAGATAGTTTTGTCCTTTTTAATTATAAAATGAACAAAGACAAATACTCATATGATTTGCTAAATTTTATGTTTACTTTTTATACTCTTTATGGTATACTGTTAAATGGTAATATACTAATAAAGGATGTGTTCTTGTGAAACCGAAGTATAACAGAATTCTTTTGAAACTGAGCGGCGAGGCTTTAGCCGGAGAGAAGCAAATGGGACTTAATTATGATGTTATAACCTCGTTCGGTAAGGCGATTAAAAAGTGCGTCGATGCAGGAGTTGAAGTAGGTATAGTAGTTGGAGGAGGTAATTTCTGGCGAGGACGTTCGAGCGGTGCGATGGACAGAACAAGGGCTGACCATATAGGAATGTTAGCTACTGCAATGAATGCTTTAGCGGTTGCCGACGGTTTGGAAAACTGCGGTTTGGAGGTCAGGGTTCAGACGGCTATTTCAATGCCTCAGGTAGCTGAACCTTATATCAGAAACCGTGCTATGCGACATTTTGAAAAGGGAAGAGTTGTAATATTCGGTTGCGGAACAGGAAATCCATTTTTCTCAACAGATACGGCAGCAGCTTTAAGAGCTGCTGAAATTGAAGCAGATATATTTTTCAAAGCAACGATGGTTGACGGAGTGTATGATAAGGATCCTCATAAATATAAAGACGCAGTAAAGTATGATGAGCTTTCTTTCAATGAAATATTGTCTAAAGGATTGCAGGTCATGGATTCTACTGCTGCGGCTATGTGTAATGATAATGATATTCCGATTTATGTGTTTGATTTAGCTGACCCTGAAAATATTTACAGAGCTTGTATGGGAGAATCGGTCGGCACAAAGGTTATAAAGTAGTAAATATGTCTATATTGACAAAATATATAATTATAAAGGAGAAATATATATGAAAGAAGTACTTAATAAAGCTGAGGAAAAAATGGGTAAAACAATTAACAATCTTAAAAACGAATTTGCAGCAATAAGGGCAGGCAGAGCAAATCCGGCTGTTTTGGATAAGGTATTGGTAGATTATTACGGAACTCCTACTCCGATAAATCAAATGGCTGCCGTTTCAGTTTCTGAGGCAAGAGTTTTAGTTATACAGCCTTGGGATAAGAGTTTATTAAAAGAAATTGAAAAGGCTATTCAGGCATCTGATATAGGAATAAATCCAGCAAATGACGGAAATGTTATCAGACTGACGTTTCCTCAACTTACAGAAGACAGGCGAAAGGAAATTGTCAAGGATTTGAAGAAATACGGTGAAGAGGCAAAGGTTGCAGTTCGTTCAATTCGCCGTGATGCTAATGAAAAGCTGAAGGCAATGAAGAAAAATTCGGAGCTCACTGAAGATGACTTGAAAAATGCTGAGGATAAAACGCAGAAGCTCACTGATAAATTCACTAAAAATATTGATGAAATAGTTGCAGAAAAGGAAAAAGAAGTTTTATCAATCTGATTTTAATTACAAAGCTTTATTATCGGAGGTTTCATACGTGAGATTAAAGAGAAAAAAGCGGGACTTTACGGATAATGTTTTGGTACCGACTCATATAGGAGTTATAATGGACGGTAACGGACGATGGGCAAAAAAGCGTCTGATGCCCAGAAAGCTTGGACACAAAGAGGGCGCAAAGACTTTTAAAAAAATTGCTCTTGCCGGGAAAAGTATGGGTGTTAAATATATGACGTTCTATGCTTTTTCAACAGAAAATTGGAAACGTCCTAAGGATGAAGTTGATGCCATAATGAAGCTGTTTGAAGATTATCTGGACGATGTTTCATCTTTTGAAAAGGAAAATATAAGGCTTATTTTTATTGGAGACAGGTCAGCACTTTCTGATGTTTTGCAAGAAAAGATGAAGCATGCTGAGGAAATTTCACGTGATTTTGATTCGATGACGGTAATATTGGCTGTAAATTACGGCGGTCAGAGCGAGATTTGCCAAAGCGTTAGGAAAATTGCAAAGAAGGTTAAAAATAAAGAGCTTGGTATTGATGAAATTAATGAAGAACTTATTGAGGATAACCTTTATACAGTGGGAATTCCTCCTGTGGATTTAATAATCAGACCCAGCGGTGAAATGAGGCTTTCAAATTTTCTAATATGGCAATCGGCATATGCCGAATATTATTTTACTGACATTCTGTGGCCTGATTTTACAGAAAAGGATTTGAAAAATGCCATAGAAACCTTTAGTAAACGTAACAGAAGATTTGGAGGCATATAATCTTTTTAAAATATAATGTTACTTATTGTTATAGAATGAGATTTCAAGTAATGTTGAGATTATGTAAAACAGACTTATAAATTCAAATAGGAGGAATGCTCTTTAAGAGCTAAATAATAAATATGCTTACACGAATTATTTCTGCTGGTGTAGCAATTGTTATTGCTGTTGCCGTACTTTGTTTTCACAACACAATAGTGCTTAATATTGCCGTTGCATTGCTTATAGAGGTTGCATTGTATGAACTCTTTAAAGCTGAGGATTGTTTAAAATTCAAGGTATCGCAGATTGTATGCTATATTTTCGCTTTAACGGTACCTTTTTCAAATTATCTTATAAAGCTTAATGAAAACATAATGTATTATATAATTGCTACTTTTATTCTTGTTATGTTCGCAGCATTTCTTGGATACTATAAAGCTATGAAGTATGAAAAGCTTTCATTTATGATTTTTGTATCAGGATTTATAGCTGTTGCAATGTCAACGCTTTTATATATTCATAGTATCGGCGGCAGGCACGGTCTGTTTTATTTAATATTGACTCTTTGCGGCGCATGGCTTGCAGACAGCGGAGCATATTTTGCCGGAACATTTTTTGGTAAGCATAAGCTTTGTCCGAACATAAGCCCGAAGAAAACTGTCGAGGGTTTAATCGGCGGAGTTATCACTAACGGACTTATATTTATCATTATAGGTTTTGTATATACAAAAATAGTTTCAGCAGATATCTGTTTAAATTACATTCTATTGTTTGTATTGGGTATGCTTTGCGCTTTGATTGGACTTCTCGGCGATTTAACTGCATCACTTTTAAAGCGGCAGACAGGTATTAAAGATTATGGTAATATAATGCCCGGTCACGGAGGGGTTATGGACAGATTTGACAGCGTATTATTTGTTGCACCTTTTATGACTATTGCACTCAGTATTTTTAATATTATAACTAATTGTAAATAGAGATCAAATAGGGGCGAGCATATAAGCTTACCCCTATTAAGTGTTTAATTGAGTTTTTTATTAAGTAAGCATAAGTTGTTATTTTTAAGGGAGGTATGCTCTTTTACAGGGCATAATTATAAAAGTAATGAAAACCATATCAGTTTTAGGTTCTACCGGTTCTATTGGCACTCAGGCATTAGATATAGCAAGACTGCATAAAATTAGAATAAAAGCATTGTCAGCAAACAGTAATGTTGAGCTTTTGGCTGAGCAGGCAAGAGAATTTAATGCAGAATATGTATGTATTTATGATAAGAGCAAATACAAAGAGTTAAAAGATAATTTAAGCGGAACTGATGTAAAAGTCCTTTGTTCAATGGAAGGACTCTGCGAAATTGCGATGCTCGACGGAGTTGATATATTACTCAATTCAGTTGTCGGAATGGTAGGTCTTAAGCCTACTCTTACAGCAATTGATAAGGGTGTTGATATTGCTCTGGCAAATAAAGAAACATTAGTTGCAGGAGGAAAGCTTGTTATCAAAAAAGCAATTGAAAACGGAGTTAAGATTTTTCCGGTAGACAGCGAACATTCTGCAATCTTTCAGTGCCTTCAGGGCAATGAAATGAATGAGATAAACAAGATAATACTTACAGCATCGGGCGGACCTTTTTTCGGCAAAACGAAAAGAGAGCTTGAAAATGTTAGTATAGAGCAGGCATTAAAACATCCAAATTGGTCTATGGGCAATAAAATCACCATTGATTCTGCTACTCTAATGAACAAGGGACTTGAGTTTATCGAGGCTATGTGGCTGTTTGATTTAAAACCGGAACAAATAGAAATAGTTGTACACAGAGAAAGCGTTGTTCATTCGGCGGTTGAATATAAGGACGGTTCTGTGATTGCTCAGATGGGTGTGCCTGATATGAAACTTCCTATACAGTATGCGCTGCTTTATCCTAAAAGAATATATTGTAATGAAAAAGCTTTGTCGCTTACCGATTATGGTACGCTTTCTTTTTCAAAGCCCGACTATGAGACCTTTGATTGTTTAAGAGCATGTATAAAAGCAATAACTATTGGAAATTCAATGCCTGCTGTTGTAAACGGTGCAAATGAGCAGGCAGTAGAACTTTTTCTACACGAGAAAATTTCTTTTCTGCAAATCGGAGAACTTGTAACCTCAGCATTGGAAAGCATCAAACCTGATGATATAAAGTGTTTAGAAGATGTAATAAAAGCTGATAAAATTGCTAGAGAGTATGTTTTGAGCAAAATTTAACTAAGTATGAGAGGTTTTAATGGTTAGTATAATTATTGCAGTACTGGTATTCGGAATAATAATTATGGTTCATGAACTGGGACATTTTATTGTCGCAAAGAAATGCGGCGTAAGGGTTAATGAATTTGCAATCGGCATGGGACCTAAGCTTCTGTCAAAGCAGTACGGTGAAACAAAATATTCGTTAAGACTGCTTCCAATAGGGGGCTATTGCTCTATGGAGGGTGAGGATACTTCAAGTGAAGATGAAAGAGCCTTCTGTAAAAAGGGTGTTGTAAAAAGAATTATTATTGTCATTGCAGGAGCCTTGATGAATTTAATTCTTGGTTTTATTTTTATATTAATAATGACTTCAATGTCAGATACTTATGCCGGCACGACTATTTCTTGGTTTGAGGATAATGCGTCCTCACAGGAAAGCGGACTTAAGATCGGTGACAGAGTTGTAAATATAAATGGAATGCACATATTTACAGATACGGACTTTGCATATCAGCTTCAGTCTGATAAGGACGGAGTATTTGATATAACAGTTATCAGGAACGGAAACAGGAAAAATCTAAAAAATGTTAAGTTTTCAATTAATGAAGCAGAGAACGCTGAAGGTAAAAAAACAAGCAGTCTTCATATAGATTTTAAAGTTGAGCCTATTGAAAGGGGCTTTAAAAGTATAATTTCGCAGTCGTGGAGAAGAAGCGTTTCATATGCAAGACTTATATGGGTATCACTTGGGGATTTGATAACAGGACAATATAAAATAAATGACTTATCAGGCCCGGTCGGAATAGTATCTGCTATAAGCGATGTAGTATCAAATGAAACTACTGAATCGGGTATCAACTGGCATGAACTTTTTCAAAATTTATTTTCAATGGCAGCGCTTATTTCAATTAACGTAGGGATATTCAATCTTCTTCCGCTGCCTGCTTTAGACGGAGGCAGATTAGTTTTTCTGATAATTGAGGGTATAAGAAAAAAACCTATAAGTCCGGAAAAAGAGGGAATAGTTCACTTTGTAGGACTTGCACTTTTAATGCTGCTTATGCTTTATGTAACATTTAATGATATTATAAAGTTGATAAATTGATAATTTTATGTAAATAACTAAGGATTGGTTAATATATTGAAAGGACAAAAATGGTTAGAAAATGCAAATCGGTCAAGGTTGGTAATTTAAGCCTTGACGGGGAGAAAATATATATACAGTCTATGCTTAATATTCCTGCGGAGGATATAAACAGCAGTGTTGCTCAGGCTGTTGAGCTGGAGCAGGCAGGATGTGAAATAATTCGTGCGGCAATACCTGATAAGAATGCTGTAAAGCTCATCCCCGCAATAAAAAAGGAAATATCCATACCTTTGGTTGCAGATATTCATTTTGACTATAAGCTTGCAATAGAAGCGGTGCAAGCCGGAGTTGATAAGATAAGAATAAATCCGGGAAACATAGGAGGAATGGATAATGTTAAGGCAGTTGCATCTGTTTGCAAATTAAAGGGAATACCAATAAGAATCGGTGTAAATTCAGGTTCTCTTGAAAAGGAGTTGCTTGCTGAATATGGCGCTCCTACTCCCGAAGCGCTTGTAAAGAGTGCTTTAAACCATGCAAAAATGCTTGAATATGCTGATTTTGACGATATAGTCATATCTATAAAGTCATCTGATGTAAAAACAATGATTTCAGCATATAGGATGCTTGCTAAAAAGTGTGATTACCCGCTTCATCTGGGAGTTACAGAAGCAGGAACAGAGAGAATGGGGATCATAAAATCAGCAGTGGGAATAGGCTCGCTTTTGCTTGATGGAATAGGAGAAACCATAAGAGTATCGCTTACCGACAATCCTGTTAAGGAAATATATGCGGCAAAGGATATTCTAAAAGCAATAGGCAGAGGAAACGGTGTAAAAATTGTATCTTGTCCTACCTGTGGTAGAACTAAGATAGATTTGATTTCTCTAGCCAAAAAGGTTGAAAAATGTACAAAAGATATTGATAAAGATATAACTGTTGCAGTAATGGGCTGTGTTGTAAACGGTCCGGGAGAAGCAAAAGAGGCAGATATAGGAATAGCAGGGGGAAACGGTAAAGCGGTACTATTTAAAAAAGGAGAAAAGCTTTACACTGTTAATGAGAAAAATGCATTGAACGCTTTGCTTGATGAAATTGAAAAACTGTAATTGATAAGTGCAGTTTTTCACAAAGAAACGGAGGATAAGCTTGATAGCTTTCAGGCTTAATAGATGTAATGGAACAGCACTATTTATGCAATTTTTTTGAAGATTACAAAAGAATAATACCGGCGGATATAAGCAACGGGAGAATTATAAAGCTGTCATTTAAAGAAAATAATAGCTCAATGAAGATCACTGCTGCATTTGACAAGCTTATCAACTATGATGTGGCAAAAAAATTTGAGGACGATTTAAAGTCCGCATTAGAAATATCCCGTGTTGATTTAGATATAAAATATTCTCCTGATATGTTTTGCACAGAATATTTCACGGAGATTATCAATTTTTTAAAGGATAGCTTTTCGGTAGTCAATGGATTTTTTGACGATGCAGATATTACATATAACAATGAAAGCAGTACGCTTGATATTAGTCTTAAAAATGGCGGATTTGCTTTGCTGCAAAAAGCCGGTATTGAAAGCGCCTTGCCGAAAATTATTTATGATTTATTCTCAATGAATGTAAAAGTAGTTTTTGGAGGAGTTCTAACTTCTGATAAGGAAAAGCATGAAAAATCTTATTATGAGGCAATTGCCAATATACCAATGCCTGAACCTGTTATTCAAAATTCGGCACAGAAAGACTCGGTGGAAAAAGAATTTTCATCATTTGATATTAACTTTGCTGATAGCTACTTAGATGGCAACGGAGCCAAACTCCTTTTAGGAAAGGTTATAAATCCTGATAACAGTATTATTTCTCTTAATGAACTTAGTGCCGACACTTCCAATGCGGTTATCTGGGGTGATATTTTTGAAGTCAATACAAGAGAAACCAAGTCAGGAATGCTTATTGCAGTTATTTATATAACAGATTATACAAACTCATGTGCTGTTAAGCTGTTGGGTTCTCCTAACAAAAGGTCAAGGCTTAAAAAGGACAGGCTGGAGGCAATACTATCTGAGCTAAAAAAGGGAACCACAATTGTGCTTTCCGGGTCACTGGGTGAAGACGACTTTGATCATAAAGAGTATTTCAATCCTGACGACATAATGATCATACACAGAAATATTAAAATGGATAACAGTAAAGTCAAGCGTGTAGAACTTCACTGTCATACTAATATGTCGGCAATGGACGCTGTATCTCCTGCGGATAAAATAGTCAATAAAGCATTTTCGTGGGGTCATAAAGCTATTGCCATAACTGATCACGGCGTAATGCAGGGCTGTCCTGACGCTATGTATGCTGTCGATAAAATAAGAAAGAACGGCGGAGATTTCAAACTGATTTATGGTGTAGAGGCATATCAGGTGAACAGCGATACTCTTGACCAGAGTACGATCAAAAAGCCTTATCACCAGATTATTTTAGCTAAAAATAAAACAGGTCTTAAAAATCTTTATAAGCTTATATCCTATTCTAATCTCAAATATTTTTATAAAAGACCTAGAATTCCAAAACAGGAGCTTATAAAGCATAGAGAGGGATTGCTTGTCGGCAGTGCTTGCGAAATGGGCGAACTTATTCAAAATTATCTGGAGGGTAAGCCTTATGAGCAGCTTGCAGAGATTGCAAAGTTTTATGATTACCTTGAAATTCAATCAATTGAAAATAATAGGTTTATGCTAAGGAGCGACCGTGATATCTACAAGAATATAACAACAGAAGAACATCTTAAAGATATAAATAAATTTGTTGTTGATCTTGGGGACAAGTTGGGAATACCTGTTGTTGCAACAGGAGATGTTCATTTTCTCGAGGAAGGAGACGCGGCGTTCCGTGCAATTTTGCAGGCAGGTCAGGGGTATCCGGACGCTGACTTTCAAGCTCCGCTTTATTTGAAAACCACTGATGAAATGCTCAAAGAGTTTTCTGAATACTTAGGTGAGGATAAGGCATATGAGGTTGTTGTTACAAACTCAAATAAGATAGCAGATATGACCGATCCTGAACTAAGAGCATTTCCTAAGGGAACATTTACTCCTCATATTGAGGGCGCTGAAGAAGAACTGACGGAAATTTGCTGGAACAGGGCAAGGGAAATTTACGGCGACCCTGTCCCTGAGATTGTTCACAAAAGACTGAAACGTGAGTTGGATTCAATAATAGAGCATGGATTTGCAGTGCTTTATATTATAGCTCAGAAATTGGTGGCAAATTCGGTTGAGAACGGCTATCAAGTAGGTTCAAGAGGTTCGGTAGGCTCATCGTTTGTAGCGTCAATGGCAGGAATTTCAGAGGTTAATCCGCTTGTACCGCATTATGTCTGTCCAAGCTGTAAATACAGCGAATTTATAACCGATGGCACTGTCGGTTCCGGCTTTGATCTTCCTCCTAAGGTTTGCCCTAAATGCGGAGCCGATATGCACCGTGACGGACATGACATTCCTTTTGAAACATTTTTAGGTTTTCACGGAGATAAGTCTCCTGATATTGATTTGAATTTTTCAGGAGAGTATCAGTCGAGGGCGCATAAATATACAGAAGAACTGTTTGGTTCTGACCATGTTTTCAAGGCGGGAACCATTTCGGGTGTTGCTGATAAAACTGCTTATGGATATGTTATGAAGTATTTAGACGAGCGCGGAAGAAAAGCAAATCCTGCCGAAATTCAGAGATTGGTAAATGGCTGTACCGGAATTAAGCGTACAACAGGGCAGCACCCTGGCGGAATGGTAGTAATTCCTGCTGACTATGAGGTTTATGATTTCACGCCTGTTCAGCATCCTGCTGAGAAAACGGACAGCGATATAGTTACAACTCACTTTGATTTCAATTCGCTTCACGATACCATATTAAAGCTCGATGAACTTGGACATGATGTGCCGACTCTGTATAAGCATCTGGAAGATATGACAGGTTGTGAAGTAACAAAAATACCTATGTCAGACGATAAGGTGTATTCGTTGTTTACCTCGACAGAGGCATTGGGCGTCAAACCGGAGCAAATTTTTGTCGAGACAGGAACGCTTGGTATTCCTGAAATGGGAACGCCTTTTGTAAGACAGATGCTTTTAGACGCACAACCTAAGAATTTCTCTGACCTTTTGCAGATTTCGGGACTTTCACATGGTACTGACGTTTGGCTCGGCAACGCACAAGAGCTTATTAAGGATGGGGTATGTGATATTTCCCAGGTAATAGGAACCCGTGACAGTATTATGACAAAGCTGATATATTACGGAGTGGACCCGTCGCTTTCGTTCAAAATCATGGAGATAACCAGAAAGGGTAACGCTCCTAAGCTGCTGACTGAGGAAATGAAACAGGAAATGCGAAATAATAAAGTTCCGGAATGGTTTATAGAAAGCTGCTTAAAGATAAAATATATGTTCCCTAAGGCTCACGCCGCGGCATATGTAACGGCTGCTATTCGCTTATGCTGGTTTAAGGTGTACAAGCCTCTTGAATTCTATGCCGCAATATTCACAGTACGCGGCGAGGATTTCGATGCTGAAACTGCGATTAAAGGAGAAGCGGCAGTTAAGCACAAAATTCAGGAGCTTAAATTAAAGAATGACAAAACTGCAAAGGAAGAGGGAACTCTTGATACACTTATGCTTATCAATGAAATGATGTCGAGGGGATTTGAGTTTTTGCCAGTGGATATTTTCAAATCTCATGCAACTGTCTACAAAATAGAAAACGGAAAGCTGAGACTTCCGTTCTGTTCCATAAACGGAGTGGGAACAAACGCATCTAATAGTATTTATGAAAAAGCTCAGAACGGCGATTTTATATCTGTTGAGGAGTTTGCAAATCAAAGCGGAGTTTCAAAAACGGTTATTGAAACACTAAAAGATATCGGTGCCTTCGGCGATATTCCCGAAAGCAATCAGTATTCATTATTTACTATGTAGCACAGCCGAGCCGGCGGAGGCTCTGCCATCTTTGGAAAGTTTGTAAAATGTTATAGTTTGTTCAACGGCGGGCTAACACTTAGTGTCAAGAGGTTAGAGGCAAGACATTAACGGTTAAACTTAGCTATAATGATAAATTCTTGCATCTTGCTTCTAGTTTCTTGCTTCTAAGAAGGCAGGTAGGGGTAGTTGATAATGGACAATTGATAATTGACAATGGGACTAAAAGTTTTCGGTCAAGCCTATGAACCACGATTTGATCGTCGAGTCTCTGACAGCTCGTTGGATTGTAAACTAACTGTAAACTTTTGATAATGCTGTTGACAAATACAATTTAATATGATATTATGCTACTAGATTAGCGTGTTATCACTTTACTAAGGTGAAGTGATAGCGTCTGGGATATAATAATAAGTTTAATGTGAAAATAAAAAGTATTAAATTTACGGAGAAATTATGAAAAGATATGATTTAATTACGCCTGAGGGTACAAAAGACTTGCTTTTTGACGAATGTTTATCAAGAAGGGCAGTGGAAAATAAGTTTGCTGGAATTTTTAAGTCGCATGGTTACAGCGAGGTTGTAACTACGGGAATCGAATTTTACGATGTGTTCAACAAGGGTTCAAGGACGATTTCTCAGGAGCAGCTTTATAAGCTTGTTGATTCTAAGGGAAGACTAATAGTTATGCGCCCCGATTCTACAATACCGATTGCAAGGCTTGTTGCCACACGTCTTAAAGACGCTGAAATGCCGCTTCGTCTATATTACATTCAGACAATGTATGAAAACAATGCTTTGCTGAAAGGTCATTCTGATGAAATTGTTCAGGCAGGTATTGAACTCATCGGTTCTGAATCGAGAAAAGCAGATTTTGAAGTCTTATCAACAGCTATGGAAACGCTTACAGCTTTTGAAAAAGACAAATTCCGTCTTGAAATAGGAACAATAGGCTTTTTCAAGGAGCTTATTTCAAAGCTGGATATTGACGAGCATACAGCAGAGGAAATCAGGTATCTGGTATCAAATAAGAATTATCCTGCGCTCAATGATTTACTTGATGAAATAGGCGACAGTGAAGCTGCAAGAGCATTAAAGCAGCTTCCAAGACTGTTTGGCGGGGAAGAGGTATTTGAAAGAGCGTCAAAGCTTTTCTCTGATGAAAAGACTGAAAAGATTCTTTCTGATTTGAAATATGTATATAATTCGTTATCTGTATTGGGATATGAGGGGAAAATTATTGTTGACCTCGGAACGGTAAACAGAGTTGATTATTATACGGGAATTGTCTTTAGAGGTTATTTAGAGGGAATAGGCGAGCCTGTTTTATCGGGTGGACGATATAATAAGCTCATTTCTGAATTTGGTTTTGATGTTGCTGCAACAGGCTTTGGAATAAATGTAAATGCAGTCTCATCTCTTTTGCTGAAAAGCGGTAACCCGCCTAAAACAAAGGTTGCTGATGCAATTGTTTATGGCAGTGAGGAAAACATTTTAAAAGCTATTGGATATTCTAATGCTTTAGCTAAAAGCGGAATCACAGTTGAAAATTCTCTTTTTGAGACACTTGAAGAAACTAAGGAATATGCACTTGCAAAGGGAATATCAAAGTTGTATATTGTGTCTGATGACATAGAGGAGATTAATTTGAGTGACTAAATTTTATCTCTTTCAAAAAAAGAAAGGAAAAGATTGAATATATGATTAAGCCTATAAGAATCGCTTTAACAAAGGGCAGACTTGAAAAGGATACAGTAGGTCTTTTGGAGAAAATAGGATTTGACTGTACAGCTGTAAGAGAAAAGGGAAGAAGGCTTATACTTCCTATTCCCGACGCTAATTTAGAGGTTGTGCTTGCAAAGGCGAACGATGTTATTACTTATGTTGAACACGGCGTATGCGATATGGGAGTTGTAGGAAAAGATACCATTATGGAAATGGGCGGTTCTTTTTTTGAACTGGTCGATTTAGGCTTTGGAAGATGCAGGTTTGCACTTGCCGCAAAAAAAGGTTCCGGCTTTTACGGCGGATATGACATAAAAACTATTGCTACTAAATATCCTAATGTTTCGAGGGCATATTTTGAGGCAAAAGGAATGGATTTAGAGATAGTAAAGATAGAGGGTTCGGTTGAGCTTGCTCCGCTTTTAGAGCTTTCAGACGGAATAGTCGATATAGTGGAGACGGGAACGACATTAAAGGAAAACGGACTTGAGGTAATAGAGGATATTGCTCCTATTTCAGCAAGACTTATAGTAAATACGGTAAGTATGAAACTAAGGCAGGCAGAAATTGAAAAGTTGGTTTCGCTTGTAGAAGCAAATATTTAACTGGATTAATATAGTTAAGAAAGGATAATGATGGCTAAATGAGTATTAAGACGATTTACGCTAACGGCAAGGACGAGTTTGAATTTTTAAAACAAGTCGCTGAGCGTAACGGCGAAACGGATATAAAGGTAACAGCTATTGTAAGCGAGATTATCGATAATGTAAAGGTCGGCGGTGATAAAGCCGTAAATGATTATACAGTGAAGTTTGACGGAAAAGCACCGGAGTATTATGAAGTTCCGAGAGACGTTATAAACGACGCTTTAACTGAGGCTGACCCTGTATTTGTTGAGGCTCTATTGAATGCGCAGGAAAACATTGCAGATTTCCACAGCAGACAGAAATCTCAGAGCTTTGTTGATACTAAGGAAAACGGAGTTATTCTCGGGCAGAGAGTAAGGGGCTTAGAGCGTGTAGGTTTATATGTTCCGGGAGGAACAGCAGCTTATCCGTCATCTGTTTTAATGAATGCAATTCCTGCTAAGATTGCAGGTGTTAAGGAAATTATAATGGTCACTCCTCCGCTTAAAGACGGAACAGCAAATAAGGATATTTTAGTTGCTGCCGCAATATGCGGAGTGGACAGAGTATTTTTAGCAGGCGGTGCACAAGCGGTTGCGGCACTTGCATTCGGAACGGAGAAAATTCCAAAGGTTGATAAAATTGTAGGGCCGGGAAACATATTTGTTGCAACTGCTAAGAAGATCCTGTTCGGTACAGTTGATATTGATATGATTGCAGGTCCGAGCGAGATTTTGGTAATTGCAGACGATACTGCAAATGCAAAATTCGTTACGGCTGATTTGATGAGTCAGGCAGAGCACGATAGAATTGCTTCGGCTATTCTGGTTACAACAAGCGAAAAACTTGCGAATGATGTTAAAACTGAGTTGGAGCGTCAGATAAAGGAACTTTCAAGAAAAGAGATAATAGACGAGTCTTTAACAGGCTTCGGAGCGATAATTATATGCGATTCTAAGGATAAGGCAGTGCAGCTTGCGAATGATCTTGCACCTGAACACTTAGAGGTATTGTTTGAAAATCCATTGGAGTATATAGGAAAACTTGACAACGCAGGCTCGGTATTTTTGGGTTCATATGCTCCCGAGCCGCTGGGAGATTATTATGCAGGACCTAATCATGTTCTTCCTACAAGCGGTACGGCAAGATTTTCATCTCCGCTTTCGGTAAACAGCTTTGAAAAGCGTTCAAGCTTTATTTACTATACTGAGGACGCATTATTAAAAGCAAAGGACGACATTGTTAAGATAGCAGAAAAAGAGGGGCTTACCGCTCACGCAAATGCAGTTAAGGTGAGATTTGAATAAAGGAAGTTTACAATGAAAAATTGGGAAAACAATGTAAGAAGGGTTTCTCCTTACGTTCCGGGAGAACAGCCTAAGGATAAGAATATAATCAAGCTTAATACGAACGAAAATCCATATCCGCCTTCAAAGGGAGTTATTAAGATTTTAAAGGAATACAATGCTGATAGTTTAAGGCTTTATCCCGACCCTTCGTCAGAGGAACTTGTCAATGCTTTGGCTGACAGATATGGTGTTGATCCTTCGCAGATATTTGTGGGCGTCGGTTCTGACGATGTTATTTCAATGGCATTTATGACTTTCTTTAATTCGGATAAGCCGATTATTTTCCCTGATATAACATATTCATTTTACGATGTATGGGCAGATGTTTATAATATACCGTTTGAAAGAAAACCTCTTGACAATAATTTCAGGATAAATGAAAAAGATTATTTATGTGAGAACGGCGGGATTATTTTTCCAAATCCCAATGCCCCTACCGGAGTTTACGAGAGTCTTGATAAGATAGAAAAAATCATAAGTTATAATTCAGACGTAATTGTAATGATCGACGAGGCTTATATAGATTTTGGCGGTGAGAGCTGTATACCTCTTTTGAAAAAGTATGATAATTTGCTTATTGTTCAGACATTTTCAAAGTCACGTTCATTAGCAGGTGCGAGAATAGGTTTTGCAATAGGAAATAAAAAGCTTATTAGTTATCTCAATGATGTTAAGTTTTCTGTTAATTCTTATACTATAAACAGTATAACACAACAGATTGGCATTGAGGCAGTTAAGGATGAAAGCTATTTTAAGGAAACTACAAACAGGATTATTGAAACAAGAGAAAGAACAAAGGCGAATTTAAAAAAACTTGGTTTTATCTTTCCTGACTCAAAGAGCAATTTTATTTTTGCTTCACATAAGGAAAAACCTGCAAAGGCAATATATGAGGAGCTAAAAAAAAGAAGAATTTATGTGCGGTATTGGGATAAGCCTAGAATTAATAATTTCATCAGAATTACAATAGGTACAGATAAGGAAATGGAAAAGCTTATTTATGCTTTAGAAAGTATATTAATAGGTTAGAACTTTTATATAAGAACGGAGGGCTATTATGAGAACTGCCGAAATTTCAAGGAAAACTAAGGAAACGGATATAAACGTATTCGTAAAGTTGGATGGAGAAGGCAAGGTGACTGTTGATACGGGAATCGGATTTTTTGATCATATGCTGACAGCGTTCGGAGTACATTCTGGAATTGATATGCAAATAAATGTAACAGGTGATTTGAACGTAGACGGACATCATACCGTTGAGGATACGGGAATTGTTTTAGGTCAGGCGGTTGCAAAAGCTCTTGGAGACAAATCGGGTATTTGCAGGTATGGAAGTGCGTATATACCTATGGATGAAGCTCTGGGTTTTTGTTCTCTTGATATAAGCGGAAGACCGTTTTTGGTGTTCAATGCAGATTTTAGCGACGAAAAAATAGGTGAGATGGATACCTGTCTTACAGAAGAGTTTTTCAGGGCGTTTTCATTTAATTCGGGAATTACTATGCACATAACAGAGATTTACGGAAGCAACGATCACCATATATGTGAAGCACTGTTTAAAGCGGCGGCACA
Organism: uncultured Clostridia bacterium; assembly: GCA_947584375.1. Taxonomy (GTDB): domain Bacteria; phylum Bacillota; class Clostridia; order Oscillospirales; family Ruminococcaceae; genus UMGS1601. The sequence goes on from CANPWL010000009.1 coordinate 25,734, forward strand.
CGCTTTTAAGATCGCAATTTCCTTGAACCAAAACGGAAAAGTTTTGTCTACTAAGGGAGTGTTATAATTGATATCAATAATTGATTACGGAGCCGGAAATATTTTCAGTGTAAAAAATGCGCTTGATATGCTTGGAATTGAGAGCGTTCTTACTAAAGACAGAACTGTTATTGAATCTTCTGACGCTATAATTCTTCCCGGAGTAGGAGCTTTTCCTTGGGCAATTAATGAACTTAAAAAAAGCGGTCTTATAGATACAATTAAGCATGAGGCAACAAAAAAACCGTTTTTGGGCATATGTCTTGGGATGCAGCTTCTTTTCGATAAGGGTTATGAGTTTGAAGAATGTGAAGGATTAGGGCTTATTCCCGGAAAGGTTGACAGAATTGATGAGCCTGATTTGATCATTCCTCATATGGGTTGGAATAAACTTGAATACAATATAAAAAACTGTCCGCTTTTTGATGGATTGCCGGGAAATGATTATGTATATTTTGTACATTCATTCAAGGCTTATTGTGATGATAAGAATTTAGTAGCTTATTGTGAATACGGAGATAAGGTTCCTGCTTTTGTTTGGGACGGAAAGTTTGTGTACGGAGCGCAGTTTCATCCTGAAAAGAGCGGAAAAATAGGACTCAAAATTTTGCAGAATTTTTCCCGACTGATTAAATAATATTCCTATGATGAACGGAGGATTAAAATGCTGGCAAAAAGAATAATTCCCTGTCTTGACGTAAGGGACGGCTTTGTTGTTAAGGGAGTTAATTTTGAAGGAATAAAGGAAGTCGGCGATCCGGTCGAGTTTGCATATGATTATAATATGCAGGGTGCAGACGAGATTGTCTTTTATGATATAACAGCTTCTCATGAGGGAAGAGGTGCAATGCTCGACGTTGTCAGAAACACAGCCAAAAAGGTTTTTATACCTCTTACCGTGGGCGGAGGTATAAAGACTATTGATGATTTTAGAGATACTTTGAGAGCAGGAGCAGACAAGGTCTCTATAAACTCACAAGCTGTTCAGAACCCTGAGCTTATCCGTGAGGCAGCAGACATCTTCGGAAGTCAATGCGTAGTTGTCGGAATAGACGCTAAAAAGGTTTCTGATGGAAAGTGGACGGTTTTCATTAATGGCGGAAGAATAGATTATAAACTTGATCTTATTAAATGGGTCAAAAAAATAGAAAAACTCGGAGCAGGTGAGATATGCCTGAACTCAATTGATACAGACGGTGTTCGTGGCGGATATGATATTGAAATGCTCAATGCGGTTTGTGATGCTGTAAAGATTCCTGTAATAGCGTCAGGAGGCTGCGGTAAGCTTGAAGATTTTCGTGATGCTTTTGAAAAAACAAATTGTTCGGCGGCTCTTGCAGCGTCTTTATTTCACTTTAAAGAACTTACGGTAAATGAGGTTAAATCATATCTTATAAAGTGTGGAGTCTCTGTTAGAGATGTCAGCAACAACTTATTGCCTAGGTTATTTTAGTTATAAGATGCGTATTTGAAAGGTGTACGATAATGAGTAAAATAAAAATAGATATTAATAATCTCAGCAAGTATTTTGAAAAATCGGAGCTTGTTCCTGCAATTGCATTTGACGTTGATACAAATACGGTTTTAATGCTTGCCTATATGAACGAGGAAAGCTTAAAGAAAACTTTAGATACCGGATATACCTGGTATTGGAGCCGTTCTAGAGGAGAGCTTTGGAACAAGGGAGCGACAAGCGGACACCTGCAAAAGGTAGTCTCAATTTACAGCGATTGCGATAACGACACATTGCTTCTGAATATCAGACAAACGGGAAATGCTTGTCACACAGGCTCGTATAGCTGTTTTTTTAATGAAATATACATAGACGAATAGTGGAGGAATATTAATGGATACTTTAAAAATATTAGAACAGGTTGTAAAATCCAGAAAGGAAACAAAAGCAGAAGGCTCATACACCTGTTACCTTTTTGAAAAGGGAATAGATAAGATACTTAAAAAGGTTGGGGAAGAGAGTGCCGAAACTATAATCGCAGCTAAGAATAAGGATAATTCTGAACTTAAAGGCGAGATTGCCGACCTGATGTATCATCTAATGGTAATGTGCGTTGAAAGGGGATTGCCTTGGAGTGATGTTGAGAAAGTTCTTGATGAGCGCCACAACAAAACTGGCAACCTAAAAGAAATGAAAATAGTTGATAAAAATACCTAGCCGTATTTTAAAGTATGCGTTAATAAATACGATACCGGAAATTAAATGATGTTTGGACAAAACTTATACGGTCAACATGTAAACCTATGCAACATCGTTCTTGTGTTATTGGAATCGGTTGTATAAAAATAGAACCTCCCGATGCAAATGCATTGAGAGGTTTTATGTCTATGTTTTTGTTTTTTTGTACTAATCTTTAATTATACTTAGCAAAATATTGTACAAATTTTAATTGGCAGAGATATACAGGCTACTCTCCTAAAAAGTCATCGTTTCTTATTCAGTATGTGTTTCTGATTGTGTTTGAGCTATTTGTTCGGATGCTGATTCTTGTGCTCTTGGGGAGTTGAGCATTTCGGTTTCTTCCAGCGATCTTGGGAAAAATTCGTTCGTTGGGAATTTAATTTTTTCAAATAACTCACAAGGCGAGTCTGTTGTAGTTGAACATTCCTTACTAGGTACGCAGTAGTCGTATGCTGGGACCAGTATTGGTACCGGTCGTGAAAGCTGGACAATTGAAAAAAGTCCGATTGTTATGTAAGCAACCTTTTGAACACCGTTTTCTCCCGAATTATTATCATCATACTGTACAGGACAATCGCAGCGGTTATAGCGGCATTTAGGTAATAGCTTGCAGTCTAGTGAAATAGGTTCTACAACACTTACAGTAGCTCTCGGAAGCGTCTGAGAATAGTATCCGTTTGAATTGATTTCTGTCGTTTCATCAGAAGAAAAATATTTTGTATTTCCGTCGCCGCCGTAGAGAATGACTTTTTTACTAAAGGTCGTTACGCCGTTAAGAGTTGTTGAAGGCAGTGATACATTTGTAAACGCTTCAATTTCAACATTGAAGGTATAAGTCAAATCTACTGAGAAAAATCCCTTGTTAAAAGGAACAGGCTCAATATCAAAGACCGTATTCACAACCTCAACACTTTTGCACTTAATGAATGTTGCGTTTTTAATAATTTCCTGTTCTTCAGGCAAAGCGAACACAACTTCTAAATCTTCGATACAGTCTTTATCCGAGCAACTATCAAAGATCCTCATTGCTTCAATGCAAACTGCTTCTTTAAATGCGGCTGAATTGCAATTTAAATCGCTCATTTGAGTTTCCTCCTTTAATAATATTTGAAGTTTTTAGCTTCTATATATCTTATTCATATTTACTATTTTTGTGAATATACGATAATAATCAAAATAGTAAACTAATTCTGCATTATACAAGCTTTAAATTACATAGTATTAGTGAGGATCATACCGCTTTGTTTATGGATTTATGAAAGGTGTGAAAATATGATTTGTCAATTTGCCGAACTTAAAAACAAAGAGATAATAAACGTAAATACAGGTATTAAGATCGGATATGCCGACGATATTGAAATTGATACGGATAATTCAGAAGTAGTAAATATAATTGTGTATGGTCGTCCTAAGTTTTTTGGCTTATTCGGTCATGAGGATGACATAATGATAAGTTTTGATAACATTCAGCTTATTGGGGAGGATACTATTTTAGTATCATTTCAGAATAGTACAATTTGTACAAAAACAAAAGGAATTAAGGTAGAAAATTTGTTTAAATAGATTTTTAATTAATTCTTGTATTAAGGTGAAAATAATGGTATAATATTTAAGCAATTCGCACGCTTATCATTTGCATTAGGTTCCTGAAAAATCAGGTAGAGTGCATGCTAAGATAATGCGGAGGACCGTCTGATTTCAGACGTATAAAAACCAATTTATTAAGGAGGAACTACCATGGGAGTAGTATCAATGAAACAGCTTCTTGAAGCAGGTGTACACTTTGGTCACCAGACAAGAAGATGGAATCCGAAAATGGCACCGTACATTTTCACAGAAAGAAACGGAATTTACATTATTGACCTTCAAAAGACAGTTGCTAAGCTTGAAGAAGCTTATATGTTTATACGTGAACTTTCGGAAAACGGTGAAGAGATTCTTTTCGTAGGAACTAAGAAACAGGCTGCTGATTCAGTTAAGGAAGAGGCATTAAGAGCTGACGCACATTTTGTCAATGCAAGATGGCTTGGCGGAATGATGACAAACTTTAGAACGATCAAGCAAAGAATTAAAAGACTTGAACAGCTTCATCAGATGGAAGAGGACGGAACTTTTGCTCTTTTGCCTAAGAAAGAAGTTATCAAGCTTAACCTTGAAATTGAAAAGCTCGAAAAATTCATGGGCGGTATCAAGAATATGAATAAGCTTCCCGGAGCTTTATTTGTAGTTGACCCAAGAAAAGAAAGAATAGCAGTTTTGGAGGCTAAAAAACTTGGAATTCCGGTTGTAGCTATTGTTGATACAAACTGTGATCCTGACGATATTGACTATGTGATTCCCGGTAATGATGATGCTATTAGAGCAGTTAAGCTTATAGCAGGAGCTATGGCAGACGCTATTATCGAGGGCAGACAGGGCGAACAGAACAGTGATAATGTTGTTGATGAAGAAGAAACAGAGGAAGCTGGAGAAGTTGCAGAAACTGTTGATGAACCAGAGTCTGCTGATGAATCAGAACCTACTGATGAATCAGAGTCAGAAACAGAATCAGAGGATACTGAAGAGGTCGCAGAAGAAGTTACTGAATAATATAAATTAAAATAAAAATATTTAAACAGGCAGGGTAAACTCCTGCCTTAATCATAAATAAACAGGAGGATATTAAAATGGCTAATATAACAGCTAAAGACGTTGCTGAGCTTAGAAAGCAGACAGGCGTCGGAATGATGGATTGTAAAAAGGCTTTAGTTGAAGCTGACGGAGATACAGAAAAGGCTGTCCTTATTCTTCGTGAAAAGGGTCTTGCTACGCAGGCTAAAAAAGCTGGAAGGGCTGCTGCCGAAGGTATTGTTACAGCTGTTGTTAAGGACGGTGTAGGAGTTGTTGTTGAGGTTAATTCAGAAACTGACTTCGTTGCACAGAATGAACAGTTTAAAGAATTTGTAAATACAGTAGCTGATACAATTATTGAAAGTAATCCTGCTGATGTAGACGCACTTCTTGCATCAAAGGCAAGCGGAAGCGATATGACAGTTAAAGAGTTGTATGATGAATTATTCTTAAAAATAAGAGAGAATATGAGTATTCGTCGTTTTGAAAGATTTGAAGGAATTTTAGTTCCTTATGTACACGGCGGAGGAAGCATCGGAGTTATGGTTAAGCTTGATACAGATATTCCGGCTGACAATACTGAGATGCTTACAGCAGGAAAGGACTGTGCACTTCAGATTGCTGCTATGAATCCCAGATATTTAGACGAGGCGTCGGTTCCTGAATCGGCAATTGAAGAGGAAAAGAACATTATGCTTGTTCAGATGAATGAAGATCCTAAGATGGCTTCAAAACCAGAACAGGTTAAAGCTAAAATCATTGATGGTAAAATTGGCAAGTTCTATAAAGAAAACTGCCTTCTCGATCAAACATTCGTTAAGGATGATAAGGTTACGGTTAAGCAATATCTTGACAGCGTTGCTAAGGCTCAGGGCGGTAAGCTTACAGTTTCTGAGTTCGTAAGATATGAGCGGGGCGAGGGAATTGAAAAGAAACAGGATAACTTTGCCGACGAAGTTGCATCTATGATCAAATAAAATAGAGGTTTGAAATATTAGGAGTAACCAGTGTTATGGTTGCTCCTTTTTATATTCAACAAAAAATCCAGTAAAAGTAAACATTTTGTTAAATTTGAAAAAAGTATTGAATTTTGTTAATTTATGGGATACAATATAATTATAACCATGGTTAAATAAAATTTTAAGAGGTATAAAAATGAAAAAACTAAGAAAATTATCATCAATCGGCTGTTTGATTCTTTCACTGTTTTCTGTATTGGCTTTAAATGCATCTGCTGAATCATCAGGTATTTATCTAAACACTGCTATGAAAAGTCTTAACAACAACGATGCTTCTTTGTCAAGCTTAAACGCTGATTTTATCTATAACGGAGGGGCATACAAGATCTTAGATAACAATACTGTAACATTTATGGGTGTGCCTGACAGCAGTGTAACGAATTTCGATATTCCGTCACTGGCAATAGATGAAGAAAACAAAAAATCTTATACTATTTCGCAAATCGGATATCCTAATGCGTCTATGCCGGGTGCAAACAGCGGACTGCAAAATATTGAAACAATTGAAAGCGTTCCGGGCAGTATAACCGTTATTAATAATTTTGCATTTTACGGCGGTAAACTGAAATATATTAATTTGTCCAATCTTAAGGGATTATCCAAGATTAATTACTGCACTTTCACAAGTTGTTCTCTGCTTAAAACTGTTAAATTGCCATGCTATATTAACAGTATTGAGGGAAATGCATTTGCCGGTTGTATTTCGCTGACGGATTTTACTATCTATCCTGATGGAAAAGGTGAGTGTTGGTTAAAGAATATAAGTTCATCTGCTTTTTTGAATTGTAAAAGTCTTCGCACGTTAAATATTCCTTTTACAACATCATTAGAAATAGAGAACAATGCATTTGCAAGTATTTCAGCTACATCAAGCGATCCACTTTCAATTGTACTGGGACGCTCTACAAACAATTACTATTATTCTTATATCACAATCGGCAGTTCTGAAATTCAACAGCTTAAAAACAAAACATTGTTATTCACGGGAAATCTGTCTATGTACATACTAAGAGATACTGAAGGCAATGATTTGAACTGGGACGGAACTTTGAAATAATGTTGCTTTAAGTGTTATATTATCTTTGTTTTATAGATACGCTTTGCTTTATGCAGAGCGTATTATTTTTTACGGTTATATTATAATTAACGATCCCCTTAGTTTTTATATTTTATTTATATGAAATCACATTCTATTGAATTTTTTATATAAAATTGTTATAATTAAATAAAATAACTTTGTTTTCCAGTAAAAATCTTGTCAAAACATTTTCAGGGGGGTAAGCTTTTATGAGATATTTATTTAAAAATATTAGCCAGTTCATAAAACATAGCAAGGTTATCTTTGCTGTGTTTGTTATATGTGAAATCACAAGCCTAATGCTTTTAATATTCTCATATGGTATTTATCAGAACTACTCTCAGCAGGTTAAAGATATTGCGTCAAATGAGCCTATAAATGATGAACAGGAATGGCTGAGTTTTGATTTTTCATCTGATATTAGTGAAGATGATCCTGTTTCAAATGAGGTGGTTTTTTCTTTTTTAACTGAGCTTGGAGATGCTATCGGTGATAAGATTGGCAATGTTAGTTTTAACTGCGACGGCTATTATATGTCATTAATTTATAATGACGGCTGGCAAATGTATGATATAGGACACAATTTTGAAGTGAACGGAGTTTGGTACAGCGGCAGATATCTAAATAAAGAAGATTATGACAATGCCGCAAAGGTATGCGTTGCTCCTATTGAATGTTATAAGGAAATTGAGGACGAGCTTGACTATGAATATGATGATGAGGTAAGCCCAGAAGATTATGATTATCAGGCATATGATAAAAACGGGAAAGTATACATAGACTTGCCTGAAGGAACATTTGAAGTAGTTGGGTTTTATAAGCAGATGTTTGATAAGTACTATATTCCTTATACTGTTTTGCCGCTTGACGCTAAAGTAACAAGCCTGCCTAGTGTAAGTATAAAACAAGTTCCTTACCAGGATGAATATGACCGTGTAATAAATTTATTTAACAAATATTTTGGCGACCGTATAGCCACTGAGGATAATTCAGATATGCCGGTATATGATGTGGAGCTTATCAGAAATTTTCAGACAAAAATGACTATAAGTATAATTATTGCAATAATTTCATCGATCAATATTGCGGCGTTATTTAAGTTTGTTATTGAATTACGGCGTAAGCAGATGTCTATATTCAGGATAAACGGCTGTACAAAAAATAAACTGCGCAGGATGTTGATATTGGAAATGCTGTTTTACAGTATAGTTAATTCAGCTGTTTGCATAAGCATTTTCCATTTTGTTATTCTGCCGAGAATAGTCGATATGTTCCCGTATATTTCACTTGCATATACGCCAAAGGGATATTCTTTGCTGATTCTTATATATTTAGCGGTGACATATATAATACAAAATATTATGATAATATCAAGCATTTCACGTTCACCTATAAATATGCTAAAGGCCAGGAGGTAAGAGATATGAAATTTACAGCGCCTAAATATGGCTTTAAAGAGTTTAAAAGGAATATATTATTTAATCTGTTTATAATTGTTCAGATTACCGCTGTGCTGATCCTTATGGTTTACAGTATTTCTTCAGTGGATTATGTTTACAAGTTTTATAATCCTATAAAAGATTATTTGCAGGGAAACGGGATTTGTACGGAGTTAACCAATTATAATGTTGAAAAACAGGTAAAGGCTCTTGATTATGTAGACAGTGTTTATTCCATCAATCGATATTCTGATTATATTAATGATAATACACATGCAAATATATACAGTTATGATAGCAAATTAATAAATGATTATAAGCCGCTTCTTGAAAAGGGAGAATGGCTTGATAAATATGACACAGAAACTGATGGTTATATAAATGCGGTAGTATCATATAATCCTTTATATGTTGTTGGTGGTAAATATACAATAGTTTCTGAAGATGCTCCTGAAATGAAAATCAGAATAGTTGGAATGTTGTGTGACGGTGCAAAGGTATTGATCCCTTATGAGCTTACTAGTGAAGTTGTAGACGCACAGTCTCTATATTTGAACTATTATTTGAAAGATCATTTTATTGACAATGTTTATGATCTGCTTTTTATAACAAAGGATACATCAGATATTATAAGCGGCTTTCCGGGAATGTCGTTTGTAAAATTCAAAGACGGTTACAGTCAGGACGAGTTAGAGAAAATTTATGCTGATTTGGGCAATAAGCTAGAAGATGTTGTAGCTGTTTGGAACTTAAAAACTGAACGTATTAGAGAGGCAAGCCTTAAATCAATAAACGAGCAAAAAATGATGATGATGCCTCTCATAGTTGGAATAATCATACTTATTATAGTAAGCGTTTTTAGTATGAGTGCAATAAGCTCTAATAAACAGCTTAAAAACTACGGTATATACACAGTATCGGGAGCGACACGAAAAAGGTGCATTTTCATACAGATGTGGAATGTGTTTTACAGTTGCGTATTGTCAGTATTGCTGGCGTATATAGTATTCAAACTTATGACAGTAAGCGGTATTATAAAATCATCTATTGTCAACGTAGGAATAAATGAGCTGTTAGCGTGCGGCGCAATAATAGTCATAGCGATAATAGCTTCAGCGGTAATGCCTGCGATAATCATAGGCAGGGCGCAGGCAAAGGATATGCTAAAAGAGGAAGAATAAAACATAATGATACCAATAATAGCAATATATTGACATTTATAATCTTTTTTGGTATAGTTATATTACTGGCATAATAAAACATTTCATGGTAATTAAATCATTATAAAGGAGTTGCATAAATTGAGAGCAAAAAAATTACTATCAGTTTTTTTAGCGGTATTATTACTAGCATCGACACTTGTTGTAACTGTTATGGGTTATGACAAACCATATAAAAATGGTTATAGTTATAGTGTTAAGGATAGTAAAGATTATGTAAAAATGGAATATCTACATAATACAGCTGTCCATGTTGTCAATACTTATGCGAAAAATTTGACTAACACTCAAATTAAAGCAGTTTTAGCTGCTCAGACTAGAGGAAAAGCTACTAAAAATACAAAATGCGAAACAATTGATACAAGATTAATTAACTCTGGAGCTAAATCTGGTGTAGGTACATCAGATTGGAGAAGCAATAGTACAAATGTTTACTATTGTCATGAAGTTGATGTTTTTGGAAATACTTCAACCAGTTATGTAGTGTCAGTAGTTAATAAAACTGTGGGTTAAACACTTATTATCTTTTTGGAGGTTGCCGACATGCTTAAATATGTAATAAAAAACATTAAAAGTTTAATAACCAAAGAAACTACCATTTTTGTAATAATTATTATATGCCAGGTCAGCAGTATTCTGCTTTCGCTTTTCTCCTACGGAGTTTTCCAAAACTATAAAGCTGAAACAAATCAAATAAATCTGAATAACGATATCATTGAAAATGAGGATGATTGGTTTGAATTTGGATATGATCTAGGAATAAGTAAAAAGCATCCTGTTGAATATAAAACAATATATAATTTAGGTGAAGAAGTCGGCAATCTGCTTAAAGATAAAATAGCAAATTTGTTTATGGAATGTGACAACAGCGTAACTATGACGTTTGATTATGTTAATGGTGGATATAGTCCTACTAAAGATTATTATAAGAATAATTTAATTCAAGGGAACTGGTCAGATGGGGAATGGTTTACGGATGATCAGGTAAAAAATCTTGAAAAAGTCTGTATTATTACTGATGAAATGAAAGAAGATTACATTTATAGAAATGATGATTTTAACTATAAAAGAACACCATTAGCGAAAAAAATAGGTAACGACTATTATGTAACATTAAGTGGTGAAAAGTATAGGGTAATAGGATTTTTGAGTGATAGACACCCTAATTTAGTTTTAGTTCCATGGGGAGTTTTGCCTGATGATTATCCTGTTGAGACCACACCGTATTTTTATTTTAACAGACGGTTAACCCAAAAAGAATATGACAGTCTATTAGCAATATATGAAAAATATTTTCCTGACAGAATGAGTGCTCCCGCACCGGAGCTGGAAATATATGACCCGGAGCAGGTTTATTATTACAAAACAAATATGGCAATTTCATTGTTTATAGCAATAGTATCAGCAATAAACTTTGCATTACTGTTTAACTACATATTTGATAAGAGAAAACATACATTGGCAATACTTCGTCTTAACGGATGTACGTCGAACAAGGCTCGAAGAATGTATCTGACGGAAATAATGATAATAATGCTGCCATTACTGGCAATATGCACATTTGTGTTTGATAAATATATACTTCCGTGGCTTGACGGGCTGTTTCCGTTTATAAATCAGGTATACAGTTTTGAAATTTATGGAATAATGGCGGCAATGTATGTGGCAGTTTCATATGTAATAATGAATATTATGATAATATTGCACCTAAGAAAGACGCCTGTACTGATTCTCAGAAGCAGCAATTAAAGCACTGGGTAAATGGCAGTTTATAGGCTGTCTGTGCATAGTAGTTATAACTTTGATTGTGGTGCTTATTATGTCTGCACTGATAATCGGGAAATCAAAACCTCGTGAAATTATAAAGGCAAGCAGGCAAAGGATATGCTAAAAGAGGAAGAATAAAATATAATGATACTAATAATAGCAATATATTGACATTTATAATCTTTTTTGGTATAGTTGAATTACTGGCATAATAAAACATTTCATGGTAATTAAATCATTATAAAGGAGTTGCATAAATTGAGAGCAAAAAAATTACTATCAGTTTTTTTAGCGGTATTATTACTAGCATCGACACTTGTTGTAACTGTTATGGGTTATGACAAACCATATAAAAATGGTTATAGTTATAGTGTTAAGGATAGTAAAGATTATGTAAAAATGGAATATCTACATAATACAGCTGTCCATGTTGTCAATACTTATGCGAAAAATTTGACTAACACTCAAATTAAAGCAGTTTTAGCTGCTCAGACTAGAGGAAAAGCTACTAAAAATACAAAATGCGAAACAATTGATACAAGATTAATTAACTCTGGAGCTAAATCTGGTGTAGGTACATCAGATTGGAGAAGCAATAGTACAAATGTTTACTATTGTCATGAAGTTGATGTTTTTGGAAATACTTCAACCAGTTATGTAGTGTCAGTAGTTAATAAAACTGTGGGTTAAACACTTATTATCTTTTTGGAGGTTGCCGACATGCTTAAATATGTAATAAAAAACATTAAAAGTTTAATAACCAAAGAAACTACCATTTTTGTAATAATTATTATATGCCAGGTCAGCAGTATTCTGCTTTCGCTTTTCTCCTACGGAGTTTTCCAAAACTATAAAGCTGAAACAAATCAAATAAATCTGAATAACGATATCATTGAAAATGAGGATGATTGGTTTGAATTTGGATATGATCTAGGAATAAGTAAAAAGCATCCTGTTGAATATAAAACAATATATAATTTAGGTGAAGAAGTCGGCAATCTGCTTAAAGATAAAATAGCAAATTTGTTTATGGAATGTGACAACAGCGTAACTATGACGTTTGATTATGTTAATGGAGTATATAAGCCGACAGAAAACTATTATAAGAACACAATGATGAATGGAGAATGGGAAGAAGGAGAATGGTTTACAGATGATCAAATAGCAAATAATGAAAAGGTTTGTGTTATTTCAGAACCTATGAAAGAAGATTATAAATTAAGAGATGATGATTTTAATTATGATAACACACCTTTGGCAAAGAAAAACGAAGACGATTATTATGTAACATTAAGTGGAGAAAAATTTAAAGTAATTGGCGTAATGAGTAGTCCTGATGTAGTTATTGTTCCATGGGGAGTTTTGCCTGATGATTATCCTGTTGAGACCACACCGTATTTTTATTTTAACAGACGGTTAACCCAAAAAGAATATGACAGTCTATTAGCAATATATGAAAAATATTTTCCTGACAGAATGAGTGCTCCCGCACCGGAGCTGGAAATATATGACCCGGAGCAGGTTTATTATTACAAAACAAATATGGCAATTTCATTGTTTATAGCAATAGTATCAGCAATAAACTTTGCATTACTGTTTAACTACATATTTGATAAGAGAAAACATACATTGGCAATACTTCGTCTTAACGGATGTACGTCGAACAAGGCTCGAAGAATGTATCTGACGGAAATAATGATAATAATGCTGCCATTACTGGCAATATGCACATTTGTGTTTGATAAATATATACTTCCGTGGCTTGACGGGCTGTTTCCGTTTATAAATCAGGTATACAGTTTTGAAATTTATGGAATAATGGCGGCAATGTATGTGGCGGTTTCATATGTAATAATGAATATTATGATAATATTGCACCTAAGAAAGACGCCTGTTTTGATACTGAGAAACAGTAATTAAGGGGGATCATTATGCGTAGATATGCACTTAAAGAATTTGTAAGAAACATTAAGTTTAATATATTTATTATCATACAGCTGGCTTTTGTGTTTGCAATGATAGTATTTGCAGTTTCAAGTGTTTTGCAGAATTTAAGATATTATATACCGCTTAGCGATTATTTAAGCGATGACGGAGCGTATATATTTGCACACAGACCGGTAGCAGATTTAGGTAAGGATAAAAATTCACTTTCAGGATACAGCGAATATTTCGATGAGGCTCTTTTTGCAGAACAGGTAAGCTTAAGTAAAGAATTGACAGATGATGAGTTGGCTCAATCACAGTCGGGTAATTTTGCAGGAGTGAAAAATCCGTATGATGCCAATGCTTATTCTTATTATAAGAATGTCGCAGATTTATATACGCCTATTATTATTGACGGAGATTGGATTTCTGAGGTAGATAAGTACAGCAAAGATAATGATATTTTGCATGCGGTTATCACTGAAAATAACTATGGATTAAAGGTTGGTGATATATACACTCAATCCTTGCCAGTTTCAGAAAGCGGATATAAGAACTTTAAAATTAAGATAATCGGAATTATGAAAAGCGGTACCAGAAGCTTCGGAATGATAACTCGTTACAGATCAGATATTGCTCTTGACGCAAAGGAGATGTTTAAAAGCTATGATGTTAATCAGGAGGGAATACCGTTGGTATTATTCTCGGCAGAGGAGCTTGACAGGATCAATTGCAGCCGAGCAGTTTTGGGCGGAATGATGGTAAAATTCAAAGATGGTCTAAGCGATGAGGAGTACAAAAATGCGATTAATTCTACATATTCGCTTGGCACTTCAGTTGAATTTAAAGAAATAAGGGAAAACAGCTTAAAGGAAATAAAAAATCAGATGACAGTTCTCGCACCGATAATAGGCGGAATAATTCTGCTTGTTATAGTCAGCGTTTTGAGTATGTCGGCGGTTAATACAAATAAACAGCTAAGGAATTACGGCATTTACTATATGTGCGGCTGTAGATGGCGTCAGTGTGCAATGATAAACACATTGAGCATTTTGATTTCTGAGGTTTCCGCTGCAATTTTGGCATATGTGGCAATGAAGGTCGCCCAAATCTTAGGACTTCTCAGCAGTACTGTGGTATCACTGGGTAAATGGCAGTTTATAGGCTGTCTGTTCATAGTAGTTATAACTTTGATTGCGGCACTTATTATGCCTGTGCTGATAATCGGGAGATCAACACCTCGTGAGATTATAAAAGCAAGCAGGTAAAAATGCTTAAAGAAGAGTAATAATAAAAATTGTAGTTTAAAAACAATATATAGTTTAATTTGACAAATAAGAGAAATTCTATTATAATAGTATTGCAGGAATAATCTGTTAATGCTTTATTAAAGTATTAGGAATCATTCTATCAACTACTAAATTTAATAACATTGGAGGAACTACAAATGAGGCATTTTGTAAAAAAAGTAGCAGCTATGGCTACGGCAGTTATGATGATGAGTACTATGGTAACTAGTGTGTCTGCTGTAAGTGGAACAGTTACTAATAAATATAATGAGCTATATTACGCAGGCTCTGAAACAACTACAAATTATTATGTAACTAATAGTAAGGGTACAAATAAAACGTCTAAAAAGCGTTATTTGTATGTAAGTTCAATTATTATGAAGAAAGCAAGTTCAACTACTTATTCAGTACTAACATCAAATGCTTCTGAAGGCGTAGCTAAAGCGAATACATCTAGATATTGTTATGCTAATATAGGAGCTCCTAATGTTGCACGTTCATATCATCGTTCAATTATTAGAAAATCAACTTCACCTACTGACACTACGTTAAATATGATTTCTAGATATATTTATTATTAATTTATTCAACTATAGGGAGAAAGCAGATTATGAACATATTCAAGATAATTTTTCACAATTTCAAATCATACAGAATGATTTCAATACTTATAATACTTAACATAATAATTTCTGCATTTGTAATCTGCTTCTCTTATGGTATATATCAAAATTACAATGTAAAGATTAATGAGGGTGAAAGTGCACAAAGACAGTTATACATACTGCACACTTCAAGTAAAAGTCCTATTGAATCCTCTATTACTACTGGAATGGTTATTGATACAGTGAGAAGTCTTTCAAAAGAAACAATAAATAATATTGATTATTTTGCTTGTGAGGCTGTCATTCCTACCTCAGCAATAGAAATGAATTGTTTTGATTTTAGTTTTTCATATAAAGATGGAAAATTTAATGGAGCTTTTTTTACAGATGAACAATATAATTCATATGATAAAATTATTGCAATTGATCCGGTTTTAAGAACTGAAGATGCAAAAAACAATGGTATAACCGTGATAGATATAGGAGATTGGTCAGCAAACTGCATAGGAAATGCAGACAGTATAAATGTAAATGGTGAGGATTTTAAAATAGTAAATGAGAGTCTTTCTGCAATGGATGGACTTATGATAGCACCTATAACTGCATTTTATAATGATACACCGTTACGTGTAAGAGATAATAGTTGGAGTGTTGAAATAAATTTTAAAACCGATATATCACGTTCGCAGTATGATGAAATTGTTAATGCAGTATCAGAAAATATGGGTAATAATGCCAAAGTGCCTGATATGGATATATCACCTGTGACAGAACTTTTTTATTACCGCACTATACTTATGATCTCGGTTCTTATTTCAATTCTTGCTGCACTGAATTTTGCAGTACTTTACAGATTTGTTCTTCAAAAGAGAATAAAAACGCTGACAATTTTTCGTATTTGCGGCTGTACAAAGCTGAGAATGATTTTTACATATCTATTGGAATGTATGATAATAGGACTACCGATATTTGCGCTTACACAATTAGCATTTGATAAGCTGGTACTTCCGATGCTTTCAAATATATTCGAGTATATAAGTTATGCATACAGCCCGTTGCTGTATCTTGTAATTTTCGGTATATATGCAGTATCCAGCTTTATTGTTCTATTAATTATGATAAGCGTATACATTTCCAGGCGTTCAATCATCGAATTAAGGGCAGGTGATAAATAATGATATTAAAATCTGCATTAAGACAACTTAAAAGAAACAAATTTATGAATATTCTTATTGTTGTTCAACTTGCTGCGGTTATGACAATACTTTGTGTTCTTGTAAGTATGGTTGAATCGAGAATGGCATATTACAAACCATTTGCAGATGATATAAATTCAACTGGGTATTTGTGCAATATTGATATTTCGATTTCTGAAAATGATATAAAAAATGATTTGAAAGGCGCCAAATGCGAATTTACATATAACGGATTTTACACAGTAAATTTAACCAGTGATAAAATAAGCGATGAGGAACAATATAAGTACTATCCTGATACAGTAATTCTTTCAGATAAATGGATTAATGCCTATACTCCACAAATGCATAGCGGAAATTGGTTAAATAATCTGCCTGATGATGGATATATTCACGCAGTAGTTACACCGGGAAATCCCTTTGGATATAAAACAGGAGATATAATTACTTGTTATAACTATGAAGGTGAATTATCTGAAAAAGTAAAAATTATAGGGATGATGGATAATAAGCAATATATAGTAGGATATTCTGCTTTCACACAAACGGATGTACCTAACCGATATAATTTTTTTGATATGTACTATACATATAATACTCAGGTTGAAACTCGTTGGGGATTATGTATTCCAAAATCTGAAATAGAACGAAGCCGTCTTTATGAAGGTGACTTTTCAGTAAGAGGAATGGGTTTTGTAATGTGTAACGGAATGAATGAAAGTGATATGGATGAAATATATGAAAAATTATTGATTAATTACTCTCCGACATATACAACTTCTCTTGATGAAATAAAAGAGAACAGTTTTAAATATATAAATGAACAGCTTTACATACTTCTTCCGATAGCGTTATGTATCTTTCTTCTGACGCTAATAACAACAGTTTCTGTTATAAGTATTTCAGTAAATAGTCAGTTAAAAACCTATGCGTCATTTTACATATGCGGAGCAAAATGGCGTGACTGTGCGTTAATATCTTTCTTGTACTCACTGATAGTGTGTATAATAGCAAGTGTTATAAGTATTGCAGCTATATTTATCATTATGCAAAACTCACTTACTGTAATAAAAATTGGTGTTTTTGAAATTATGGCAATGCTTTTAGCAGTAATTATTTATTTGATTTTATCAGCAATAATGCCACTATTAATAATAGGTAAAACTCAGCCAAAAGAAATACTTAACAAGGAAGATTAAAACGATTATTTGGCAAATAGCTATTTTATTAGCATTTAGATAAATTAAAACAGGAGGAAAATATTATGGTAAAACTCAACAATATTGTAAAGGTTTACAACCCTAAGAAAGCGAACGAGTTCGAGGCACTGCACGGTGTATCGTGTGAAATCAACGACGGCGAGATGGTAGCTGTTATCGGAAAATCGGGAGCAGGAAAATCAACTCTTCTGCATATTTTAGCTTGTATTGACAACTATCAGGATGGGGAGTACACTATTGACGACACGCTTGTAAAAAAGCTGTCTGAGCGTCAGTATGCTAAGATACGCAATGAAAAAATCGGAATGGTAATGCAGGATTTTGCACTGGTAGAGGATTTCTCGGCGATAGAAAATGTAATGATTCCGCTGTCGTTTTCTAAGAAAAAGGTCAAGAATAAAAAGGGTAAGGCGCTAGAAGCACTGAAAGCAGTTGGAATTGAGGAGCTTGCAAAGAAGCCGTGCAACAAGCTTTCAGGAGGACAGAAGCAGAGAGTAGCTATTGCCCGGGCAATAGTAAATGAGCCTAGCATGATACTTGCCGATGAACCAACTGGTGCGCTTGATACAAAGACCTCGGCAGAGATAATCGATTTGTTCAAGTCGCTGAATGAGCAGGGAAGAACGGTAGTTATAGTTACCCATGATCCAAAGGTAGCGGAGCAGTGTGACAGAATTATTGAGATAAGCGATGGAAATATTGTGGCATAAGTTTCTTCTCATGATTATTTTAATGATTTTAACATTTTGTTAAAATAAAACATACTTAAAAACATTGTTTAAATTATTATTTTTAGGATTGGTGATTAATGAAAAGATCAAAAAAGATAATAATTTCTATCGTATGTATAATTTTATCTTTGGTTTTAATCTACAATATTCTCTGGTTTTTTGGAGTGTATTTTAAATATAAGAAATATCAAAATGATATAGGATTTGATGAGAATAAGGGCTTTTATTTTTATCGTGATGAAGATGATTATACATATAGTGCAGAAGATCCGTTTTATTTTTCCTTTACTAATAATCTTGCTGTAACTAAGGTATTAAATTCTGATGAAAGCGGAGAAATTCATACTCAAAAAAGCTGTGATTTGATAATATGGACAAAGCTGTTCCGTGATAATGAGTATGGCGTAAGTATTACAGATAAAATTGAACCTGATGATACTGAATATTCAAGCTGTGAAATTTATCTTGATGCAAATGGAAAACCAATTGATGAGCTTGATGAAGACGTTCAAAAAATCTATGAAAAGAACATAGATGAAATTAGAGTTTTATATAGTAAAGCCAGAAATATGTGGGGCAGTGATATAATAGAATAAATTCACCAGTAAAATAATCCTTAAAGGAGATTATATGAAATTCCTTAAATACATAATATCTTTTATTATTATAATGTGTTGTTTTACTCTTGTCGGCGAGTTTTATCAAAGCTACGCCGACAATTTTTCAAATATGTACGAAACAAATTTTTATCCGCAAGAGGGTATAAGCAAAGATGAAATGCTTAGCGATATTAAGAGAGCAGCAGATAAAAACAATGTGATGATATGCATTATAAATTATACAAAAGAAAATATATTTAAAACTTACATAGATATTTATGGTTACGATTCTGTATTCAAATATATAAAAAGCGAATATGAAATATCACAGGGAGAATTCCCAAGTGTTTTTTCAGGAAAAACACTTGTTTCCTATTATGATTTTTATAATATTCCCGACTCAATATTAAATGCCTCGAATACAATATATAGTGTTATTGGTTCTGAAAATGAAGTGAGAAATTTCAAAAAAGATTTAATAAATAAGTATGGCGGAAGTTTTCCGTCAGCAGATGACGCAGGGTATAGAAAAGAAGCCGGAAACCGTATAATTATAGTATGGTTAATTGCGTCTGTAATAATCTCATTTATGACACTTTCTTTGAACTCTATGTGTAAAAAAGAAACAATGATTAGGGTATCTTTAGGCGAGAGCATAGGCAAAATTGTATTCAAAAACATTCTATTAGATAGTGTTGTCATTTCTGTTGCTTTTGTTTTATCTGTGCTAATATTAAAGCACTTCACAAATGTGTTTTTTTATTTTAAAATTACACTTTTAATGTGTGCGGTATTAATTGCGCTGAATATACTGTCTAATTTGAATTTGTTGAGAATTAATGTTCGGTTGGCATTTTCTAAAGATGTTGATAAAATCGCAGAACCTGTAAATTATTTAGTAAAAGTAGTATGTTCTGTTTTAACAGCTATATTGTTATGTTCAAATTTAACAGTTATGTATGAGGCTGTAAAGCTTAAAAATCAGGAAAGCTTTTTTCTTGAGCGAAAGGATTATAACTATTTAAGTATAGTAAATAATAATGATGATGACACTACATACATAGAAACACAATTTTATCTTCTATACAACAAAAAGTTTGATATACAGTATATAGATAAATGCGTTGGATATAATCCAAACAATAATGCGGTTTTGGTATTTGAAAATACTCTTCCTTATCTTGCGGAAAGAATACCCGAGATAGATGTAGATGAACTGAATAAAACGGGATGTGCGGTTATTATACCTGATGACGCAATGTTATCAGACGATGATATAGATTATCTTTGTAATGAATTTGAAGATGACAGTGAAAATGTTTCAGTTATAAAGTATAAGGATTCGCCTTCAGTTATAACTATTGATCAGGATTATTTAAATCGAAGCGAATGGATTAAAAATCCCGTGATTTTATATGTAAATACTGCGGATATGAAGCCTTATAAAAAAGATGATGTTTTAAAAGAAGGACAAAACGTAATTCCGACAAGTTTGTTTTTCAGGTTTAATAATATGCTGATAAAGTCTGAAGACAATGAGTTGAGCAATTTTGAAAAAGAGTATAATGTAACGATAACAAAGGAAAACGCATATGAGTATTATCTTTACCGCTGGCAGATAATGAAACGTACGCTTTATTTAAACACAGTAATTTTCATTTTTGTACTTATGCTTGATATTGGCATCAGCTATATGATAATTAAAACGGAATATAAAATAAACGCAGTAGAATTTGCGGTTAAAAAAGCAAATGGATATTCAATGTTTGAGAGAATAAAAAAGTTATATTATTCAAGCATTATCAGTACAGCGGTTTGTACTATTGCATCTGTAATTATTGCTAAAGTATTTCTGCTGGGCACTGCAAAATATCTTTTAATAGGAAATGCTATAATATGTATAATTGAGATTTTAATAATTGCATTGATATGCAGGCGGTATGAAAAGGTATCTGTTCCTAAGATATTAAAAGGGGGATTATGATGGTAGAAATTCGTAATCTTTACAAATCTTTCGGAGAACATATAGTTTTCAAGGATTTTAGTTTAACGATTAAAGACAATGAGTTTGTTGCTATTATGGGAAAAACCGGAGCGGGAAAGACAACTATTTTAAATATGATAGGTTCGCTTGAGCCGTTTGACAGCGGGAAAATTATAGTAGACGGTATTGACATAAGTAAAAAGAAAAATCAGAGAGATTATTTGAGAAGGACAGTGGGATTTTTATTTCAGAACTTAGCGTTGATTGATAAAAAGAGCGTTAGGCAAAATCTTAAAATAATAAAGAAGAAATACCGAACAAGCATTTCAGATGAGAAGGCTCTAGAGTTAGTTGGTTTAAGAGATAAACAAAAACGGAAGGTTTATACACTTTCAGGCGGAGAACAGCAGCGTGTTGCGATAGCAAGACTTATGATAAAGAATTGCAAGCTTATTTTGGCAGACGAACCAACAGGCTCCCTTGACAGTGACACAGGTAAAAAAGTAATGAAGCTTTTTGAAAAGTTTATTGAACAGGGAAAAACAGTAATAATAGTTACACACGATCCAAAGGTAGCCGAGCAGTGTGACAGGATTATCGAGATATGAAACGAAAATATTCTGGTTTGAATACTTTTATATAAAGTTATTTCTGATTGATTTCCGTTAAAATATAAGGAAAATCACCCACAAATTACACCTTTTAAAAGCCGATTGTTAGGATAAAATATTTTTATGATAAAAAATCGGAGGTGGAATAGTGGCAAAGGAATCGCTAAAGATATGGACAATATTTTTATTTGGCTGCTTTGCATATGGAATTACGGAGCTTTTATCTAGAGGATATACACATATTTCGATGGGGCTTTTGGGCGGAATCTGTATGCTGTTTATAAATATTTTAAACGATAAGAGAGCATTAGGACTGGGTCTTTTACCTGCTTGTATTATTTCAGCGATATTTATTACAGTTATGGAATTTGTAACAGGAGAAATACTTAACATATGGCTTAAGCTCGGAGTATGGGACTATTCAAAAATGCCTATGAATATCAGTGGACAGATATGTTTGCCATTTTCATTTTTGTGGATATTTATGTCGGGATTAGGGCTTGCACTAGATAATTTCATAAGAATAAAAATTTTTCAAATAGGTGCAGTGCCTCTTATTAACAGGAAAATAAGTCCCGGGGCTTGACGTACTTATAATATTTTGATATAATTGTTTTGGTAATTAATATAATATTTACGGCGTTGAAGGAATTATCCGTTATCAGATTTTTCTCAGAGAGAAAACGCTTGCTGAAAGTTTTCAAGAATCTGTTCGGTGGCTGCCCTGAGCCTTGCGGTAAACCGCAACGTATTGTCTGCGTTAAAGATAAAGAGCGGCTGAAAGCAATTTCAGCAATTTGGGTGGTACCGCGGATTATGCTTCGTCCCATTTTTGGGGTGAAGTTTTTTTATTTTTTAATAAACCATTCAATGCGTTTAAAGCCGTATTATTGCTAATTCAACAAAAAGGAAGAATTTGTATGAAATGGACAGGACTAAACGAGCTTAGAGAATCATATCTGAATTTTTTTGAAAGTAAAGGACATCTTAGGGTCAAGAGTTTTCCTCTCGTACCTCAGAATGACAACAGCCTGTTGCTTATCAATGCAGGAATGGCTCCATTGAAACCTTATTTTACAGGGCAGGATGAGCCTCCGTGTGTGAGAATGACCGATTGTCAGAAATGTATAAGAACTGGTGATATTGAGAATGTCGGCAAGACAGCCCGTCACGGAACATTCTTTGAAATGTTGGGTAACTGGTCATTTGGAGAGTATTTTAAAGAAGAGGCAATAGAGTGGGCTTGGGAATATTGCACTCAGGTTTTGGAGATTCCCGTTGAGCGATTATACGTTTCAGTTTATGAGGAAGATGACGAGGCGCTGGAAATTTGGAACAAAAAAATAGGACTTCCACTTGATAGGATTTTTAAAATGGGTAAAGAGGACAATTTCTGGGAGGCAGGAATTGACGGTCCATGCGGACCTTGCTCTGAGATATACTATGACAGGGGAGAGGAATACGGCTGCGGAAAGCCTGATTGCACAGTAGGATGTGACTGTGACAGATATATGGAGTTTTGGAATCTTGTGTTTACGCAGTATGAAAGACACGAGGACGGAACATATACTCCTCTTAAACAGAAAAATATAGATACTGGAATGGGACTTGAACGTCTTGCCGCAATGATGCAGAATGTTGATTCTATTTTTGACGTTGATACAATAAAGTCTGTTAGGGATAAGGTTTGCGAAATTGCAGGATGTGAGTATGGTAAGGATAACAAAAAGGATATTTCTATTCGTGTTATTACTGACCATATACGTTCTGTTGTGTTTATGGCGTCAGACGGCGTTCTTCCGTCTAATGAGGGAAGAGGATATGTTATGCGGCGGCTTTTAAGACGTGCTGTTCGACACGGGAAACTGCTCGGCATCAACGAAAGATTTATCAAGGATATAATTAAAACTGTTGTAGATTCCTCTAAATGTGAGTATGAGGAGTTGGAAGAAAAGTATGATTACATTTCAAAGCTTCTTGAGAATGAGGAAAAGAATTTTAACGAAACGATAGACAGGGGAATGTCTATATTAGATGAGTATATAAAAGATATGGCTGAAAACGGAAAGACTGAACTTGACGGAGAATCTTGTTTTACTCTTTCAGATACTTATGGATTTCCGATCGATTTGACCAGAGAAATTCTTGAGGAAAAGGGTCTTACTTGTGATGAAAATGGTTTTGCAGAGTGTATGAATGAACAGAAGGAAAGAGCAAGGAAAGCAAGAGGCGGCTCTAAATATATGGGCACTGAAGATACGATTTTTCAGACTATCGATAAAACCTATCATACTGAGTTTGTCGGTTATGATACAAATGTGTTGACATCAGTAATAGATTATCTAGCAACTGATGACGAGCTTGTTGAAAATATAGGCTGCGGTGATGTTGCATATGTTATCTGCTCTAAAACTCCGTTCTATGCTGAAAGCGGAGGACAAGTAGGAGATATAGGTTCTATTACTACTAAGACCGGAAAGGCAGAGGTTCTTGACACCCAAAAGGTTGTAGGCGGTAAGTTTGCTCATAGAATTAAAGTAACAGAGGGAGCGTTGTCAACAGGTCAGCAGGCAGAATTTAAGGTAGATGCATCAAACAGAATGTCTGTTATGAGAAACCACTCTTGCGCGCATTTACTTCAGGCGGCGCTCAGAAAGGTTTTGGGCGATCATGTTCATCAGTCTGGACAGCTTGTTGACGCAGACAGAGTGAGATTTGACTTCTCACATTTTGAAGCTATGACCTTTGAGGAACTTAACGAGGTAGAGCGTCTTGTAAATGAGAAAATTTTTGAAGCTATTGATATTAAGGTAGAGGAAATGCCTATAAATGAAGCTAAAAAGCTGGGAGCAATGGCACTGTTCGGCGAGAAGTACGGCGATGTAGTAAGAGTAGTAAGTATGGGTGATTTTTCAGTTGAATTTTGTGGAGGAACTCATTTGACAAACACTTCACAGATAGGAATGTTTAAAATTATTTCTGAGAATTCCGTTGCGGCAGGAGTAAGAAGAATTGAAGGCGTAACAGGAAAAGGTCTTTATAATCACCTGAATAAGTTGAATAATATTATTACTAAGGCGGCTGAAGCTTTAAAAATCAAAAATCCATCGGAACTCGTAGAAAAATCACACTTTTTAAACAGTAAGGTTAAGGATTATGAAAAGGAAATATCTAAATTAAAATCCAGAATTATCGAAAATGAAATGGAAAAGATGCTTGAAAACTGGAAGTCAGTTTGCGGTATCAAACTTATGGCAACCATGTTTACTAATGCAACACCTGATACATTAAAGAGTTTAGGAGAT
This sequence comes from uncultured Clostridia bacterium, assembly GCA_947584375.1. Taxonomy (GTDB): domain Bacteria; phylum Bacillota; class Clostridia; order Oscillospirales; family Ruminococcaceae; genus UMGS1601. The sequence goes on from CANPWL010000009.1 coordinate 50,566, forward strand.
AGGATAAAATCCTTTGATGAACCTGTGATAGCGGTGTTTGCCGGAACAGGCAGTGAAAAGGGACAATTCTTAGCGGTATGTTCTAAAAGGGCGTTGGAAATGGGCGCCCATGCAGGTAAGCTGATCCAAAAGGTTGCAGCAATAACAGGCGGTAAAGGAGGAGGACGCCCTGATATGGCAATGGCGGGAATAGGTGATAAATTCAAAATTGACGAGGCATTATCTATGGTAACTGATTTTGTTACAGAGATGCTTGAACAAAAGAAAGGATAATAAAAATGGAAGATTGTTTGTTTTGCAAAATAATTAGAGGAGAAATTCCCAGCACTAAGATTTATGAGGACGAATATGTATATGCATTTAAGGATATTGAGCCGATGGCTCCTGTTCATTATCTTGTGATCCCAAAAGAGCATATTGACAGTGCGGCTAAAATCACTCCGGAAAATTCGGCAGTTATAGCTCATATTTATGAAGTTATTGCGAAAATAGCAAAAGATGAGGGTCTTGATGATGGTTTCAGAGTGGTTAATAACTGCGGAGAAATTGCAGGTCAGACGGTGTTTCATATACATTTTCATCTTCTTGCGGGAAGAAAATTGGAGTGGCCGGCAGGTTAAATTTATAACCTTTATAATTTAATTTAAAATTCCAATAAGGAATGGTGATTATAATGAAGCGAAAAATGGCGTGGATAGGTTTTTCTTATCTTTTTGGTTTGTTTCTCGCTTCATTTTTTAATGTTAAACAGAATGTTATAATATCAGTCTCAGTTCTTTTGATAGCTGCTTTATTATTTATTGGTATAAAGAATAAGAGATCTTTTATACTGATTGTTTCTATTCCTGTATTATTGGCAGTATGTTCAAATATTACATATACCAAACTTGTTTATAATAAAATAATTTCTTACAATGGTAAGATTGTGAATTTCAGCGGAAGAATAACTGATATCAGTGAGAAAGCGTCCGATAAGGTTTTGCTGACGCTGGATGGAAAGATAAATCAAGAAACAGATGCTGAAATTGTTGTATATGCAGATATGACGGATATGGATTATGATGATAGAATATGCTTTAGCGGAACGATGCAGAAAATTGAGAATTCCGTAAGTTTTTCATCTGAGGATTATTACAAGTCCAAGGGTATTTATTTAAACTGTTTTGATGTTAAAAATTTAAGAATAACAGATAATCCATTTTCATTAAGACGATATATAATGCATTACAGAGATTATCTTTTTGGCAGAATAAACAGCATACTTCCCGGCGAAGAGGGAGCTTTTATAAGCGCTATGCTGTGCGGCGACAAGTCAGAAATGTCACAGTCGGTCAAGCTTTCACTTTACAGAACAGGGATAGGACATATATTTGCTGTTTCAGGAACTCATCTGGTAATCATAACAGCTATAATATTATTTTTAATAAAAGCTTTAAAGATTAACCGTATAATCAGATTTATTATTTTGGAAGTCTTTATAGCAACTTTTGTTGTTTTTTCAGGCGCTTCAAGCTCGGTTATAAGAGCAGGAATAATGTTAAGCGTTGTGTTTGCGTCTGATTTGTTTAAAAGAAAATCAGATACTATGAATACCCTCGGTTTATGTGCAGTTATACTTTCAGCATTTAATCCTTATTTAATAAGGAATTTATCTTTTTTACTTTCAATGAGCGGAGCGTTTTCAATAGGAGTAGCAGCGCCGTTAGTTATACATGAATGTAATTTTAAAGGAAAAACTAAGGCGCTTAAAGAAAGTATAGCATCCCTATTAACTCTGTCACTTTGTATGCTTCCTATAAGTATATTCTGTTTTAATGAAGTGTCATTGATCTCACCTTTGTCAAATTTATTGTTGATACCGATATGTTCATTTTCATTAGCTCTTGCGGTTGGTGTTGCATTTTTCGGCGGTATAAGCTTTGTTGCAAATCCTCTTCTTATTGTCTCAGGATTAGGAATAAAGGTTGTATTGTATGCTGCAAAAATATTAAATAAAATTCCTTTTAGTTATGTTTCAACTGGAAACACTTATTTGAAGGGATTTATGCTTTTTGCTTTAATAATTTCAGCAGTAGCTTTGTTAAAGTACAGAAACAGCATTAAAAACGCATTTCTTCCGGTTATTATGAGTTTGGTTTTAGTTGTTGTCGGAACAACGGCGTCAATTGTTCTTGATAGAACAACACTTCATCTTTTGCTTTTATCTGACAAGGTTTCTAAAGCTTTGCTATTGTATAAAGGAGAGCAAGCTGTTATAATAGATTTGTATGGGAAAGGGAATATGTCGGATGCATTTGAAAGCTATATTGAAAAGCAAGGTATCAAGTCAATAGATGCTCTGTTCATTAATAATAAAAATGCTAATAATGTAAATTCTAATTATAAAGATTCAATATATGTTGATATTAAAAATTCGTTTAGGACAAGCGAGGGTATGCCGAACAACGATATTAAATATGTTGCAGAGAATACTGAACTCAATACAAACGGATACAAAATCAAAGTTTTAAATGACGGCGGATATTTGATCTCATACGGAGGAACAACAGTTGAATGTACAAAAACATCGGATAGTTCTTTATTTGACACAAACGTAAAAATATTATATGATGATAAAAGATTGCTGTATGAAAACACTGATATATCTTTGACAAGAGATAACGGCGACGCTTTTCATATAACATTAAAAGAGAATTCAAAATTTTTAGTAAGGAGGTTGAAATAATGCCGCAGTTGAGTGAAATTGAAGCTGCTAAGCGTATTCGCACAGGCACTATTGACAATCTCTACTTTTTCTACGGACATGATATTGCGTCTGTTGAAGCATATACAAAAAGGCTTATATCAAAAGTGGTTCCAAAGGACTGTCAAGATTTGAATTTGCACTTGTTTGAGGGTAAAACGCTTGATTTAGGTGAGCTTGCCGATGTATGCGAAGGGCTTCCTATGCTTTCTGAAAGAATTTGTATAACTATAAATGATTTGGAAATTGAGAGCTTGAAGAAAGACGATATGTCTTATTTAAAGGATATTTTGTCTGACCTTCCGCCAACTACTGTTGTTATAATTTATTCAACCGGGATAAACGTATATAGATCCAAAACAAGACTTTTTGACAAGACCGGGAGATTTGCTGCATTTTGTACAAAGAACGGAGTTTCATGTGAATTTAAGTTTAAATCTCAGAATGACTTGGCAAAAATTATAATAACAAAGACTGAAAAACAAGGGTCTTTTATTTCAAAGTCCAATGCTGTATATCTTGCACAGAAAACCCTTTGCGATATGCTCGTAACTAATAATGAAGTTTTAAAGCTCTGCGCTTATGCAAACGGACGTGATATAACAAGAGAGGACATAGATCTTCTGTGTTCAACACAGGTTGAAACTGATTCGTTCAGGCTGGCTGATGCTATTGCAAAGGGAGACGCAAAAAAATCTTTCAGCATATTGGACAGCCTTTATGCAGATCAGCTGGACACGGTTACAATAATAGGAGGAATTTCTTCATCATTTATAGATCTTTATAGGGCAAGGCTTGCGAGAGATACAAAGAGATTGGCTAAAAATGCGGCAGCGGATTTTTCATATCCTAAAAATCTGGAGTTTAAAATTCAAAATGCATACAGGGATTGCTCTTCTTACAGAACTGAGAGGATCAGAAAATGTATACAGTATCTGAGCGAAGCTGATTTGGATTTAAAATCTTCAAAAACGGATTCAAGAATTGTTCTTGAAAAGACAATTACAAAAATGCTGATGAGATGATATAATGATACATATTGACAAGGCAATAATCGTTGAGGGCAAGTATGACAAGATAAAACTATCTTCAATATTTGATGCTCCGATTATCGTAACCAATGGGTTCGGAATATACAAAAATAAAGAGCTTGTAAACCTTATCAGGCTATATGCTGAAAATGGCGGGATTATAATTCTTACCGATTCCGATTCAGCAGGATTTAATATAAGGAATCACATAAAAGGTCTGGTTTCAAATGATAAAATAATAAATGTTTATATACCTGAGATTACCGGTAAAGAGAAACGAAAATATAAACCGTCAAAAGAGGGAACTCTCGGTGTTGAAGGGATAGATAAGAAAATAATTATTGATGCTTTTATTAAGGCCGGAGTTCTGTCAGACAGTGGATCTGTATCAGAAAAGAAAGGTGACAGTATAACAAAACTTGACTTCTATGAATGGGGTTTTATAGGTATGAAGGACAGTGCCATTAAAAGGCGGGAAATTTTAATGGCTTTGGATTTACCTCATCATATTTCAACAAATGCTTTGATTGAGATATTAAATAAAGTTATGACAAAAACAGAATTTGAAAATGAATTTGTAAAACGGCTGTTTTGGGATAAGGAGAATAAAGATGAATGATGTAAAAACAGAATACCCTCATTTAATTGACTTAAATGACTATCCTGTTGAATGGTGGGAACAGGTTGTAAATTTAGGTAAAAAAATTTATGAAAACCCGCAAAAATATGCTCATAAGCTGGAAGGCAAAATATTAGCTACCTTGTTTTATGAACCTTCAACAAGAACTCAGATGTCATTTCAGACTGCAATGCTCAGGCTTGGAGGAACGCTGATTGGATTTGATAATCCATCTACCTCTTCGGTTGCTAAGGGCGAGAATCTAAAAGACACTGCAAAAGTAGTAAGCAGCTATGCTGATGTTTTGGTTATCCGGCACCCATTGGCTGGGGCGGCAAAGGCAGCGGCTCTTACAGCGGACTGTCCTATAATAAATGCAGGAGACGGAGGTCACCTTCATCCTACACAGACGCTTACTGATATGCTTACTCTAAAGCTTGAAAAGGGTAGACTTGATAATCTAACCATAGGTCTTTGCGGCGATTTAAAATTTGGCAGGACGGTTCACTCACTTGTAAAGGCTATGTCCTGCTTTAAGGGAAATAAATTTGTATTCTTTTCAACGCCGGAGCTTAAGATACCGTCTTACATAAGAGATATTTTGGACGCAGGAGGAATTGAATATAAAGAAATTTATGAGTTGGAAAAGGGAATTGACAAGCTTGATGTGTTATATATGACAAGAATCCAAAGGGAGCGATTTGCGTCAAAGGAGGAATATCTTGCTCAAAAGGATATATATGTTCTTGACAGGCATAAGCTGATGCTTTCAAAGTCCGATTTATCGGTTTTACATCCTCTTCCAAGGGTCGATGAAATTACAGTTGATGTTGACAGCGACAGCAGAGCTTGTTATTTTAAGCAGGCAAAGTACGGAGTTTATGTGAGAATGGCGCTTATTCTTACTTTGCTGGATAAAAACTGTTTTAAACCCAATTTGATTATAGGTAAAGAATACAAAAAAGTGCATTGCTGTAATGAAAAGTGCATAACAAACTGCGAACATTATCTTCCTAAATCATTTAAAGGATTTGGGGATAATCTTGAATGTGAATTCTGTAATGAACGTACACTTCTATAAAAACTGAAAAATTAGCCATAGAAAGATATAAGGCACACAAAAATATAAAAATATATAAAGAACAAAACAAAGCTACTATAATTTAGAATGTGTAGGTAAAATCAATGGAAAAACAAAATAAAAACACTTTCATTTATTGGGACAGAGTTTTTATTGCTCTGTGCATTTTTGTTCTAATTATTATTTTTATTATTATGGGTATTAGAGGACTTATTAGTATTTTTTCAGGGGACAAGCAAGACAAAAAGAATGTTCAGGCTGTAAAAACAGGTGCTGAAGTTATAAGTGAAGGACAGGAACTTCTTGTCTGTATAGACGCAGGTCACGGTGGCAAGGGGGACTGCGGAGCGCTTTCAGGTGATGAATCAAGATTTGAAAGCAATGATGACTTGAATATGGCTCTTGCTGTTGAAAAACATCTTAAAGAGTTAGGCGCAGACGTTCTTATGACAAGAAATAAGGATACTTATGTTGAACTCTATCAAAGACCCGAAATTGCGAACGATGCTGACGCCGATCTTTATGTTTCTCTGCATAGAAACAGTGCAGATACAGGTCAGGGAGTAGAGGTCTGGGTAAATTATGACGCTCCCGATGACGATACATTGCTTGCTAAGAATATTTTAGAAGGTCTTGACAGGGTGGGAATCAGTCAGAACAGGGGAGTACAGTACGGATATCAGGGGTATGATCCTACGGCGAAAGTAAATTATGTTGTCAACGAGAAGTCAAATATGCCAAGCTGTTTGGTTGAACTCGGTTTTATTACAGATGATGAGGATAACAAATTATTTGATGAAAATCTTGACGCTTACGCAAAGTCAATAGCAAAGTCTATTGTAAAAACAGCAGAAGAGCTTAATATAATTGAGATAAGCAATAAAGCAGTAGAAAATTAATTTAGAAAAGAAAAAACCTGAGAAACACAAAATTCCTCAGGTTTTTTATATAATATTCAATCAAATTTTACTTAGCTGCGTTCTCATCTGAAATAATGCCTTTGAGTCCGGCAGCAAGTCCTGCCAAACTTTGAATTTCTGAAGGAATAATGATTTTTGTTGCCTTTCCATCAGCGGCTTTTTGAAACGCTTCTAAGCTTTTCAGCTGAATAACTTGTTCGTTTGGATTAGCTTCATTGAGCCTTTTGATACTGTCTGCAAGGGCTAACTGTACTGATTCAATCGCTCTTGCTTCACCCTCAGCCTCAAGGATTTTCTTTTGCTTTACAGCATCGGCTCTAAGAATTTCAGCCTGCTTTTCAGCTTCGGCAGCAAGAATTTTTGATTCCTTTTCACCCTCTGCAACTAAGATAGCCGACTTCTTTTCACCTTCCGCTTGCAGTATTTTTTCACGGCGTTCACGTTCGGCTTTCATCTGTTTTTCCATTGCATCCTGAATTTCACGAGGCGGAAGTATATTTTTAAGCTCAACACGATTAACTTTTATTCCCCAGCGGTCAGTTGCCTCATCAAGTATAACGGTAATTTTTGTGTTTATTGTGTCACGTGATGTAAGCGTTGCGTCAAGTTCAAGTTCTCCTATTATATTACGAAGTGTTGTAGCGGTTAGATTCTCAATTGCAGAAAGCGGACGCTCAACTCCGTATGTGTATTGTTTGGCGTCAGTCACCTGAAAGAATACGACTGTGTCTATTTGCATAGTTACATTATCCTTTGTTATAACGGCTTGAGGCTTGAAGTCTACAACTTGTTCTTTTATTGAAACCCTTTTTGCTACTCTGTCTACAAAGGGGATCAAGAAGTGCAATCCTGTCTGCCATGAAACACGGTATGCCCCGAATCTTTCGATTACATATACCTGTGCCTGAGGAACAATTTTAATACACGCAATAATTATAATTAGAATTACTGCAATAACAATGAGAATAGGAATATAGCTTTCCATAAAAATACCTCCATATTAAATTATTTTTTTACATAAAGCTTTGAACCTTCGATTTTTATAACCGTAACATGAGAATCCTTTTCTATAAATTCTCCTGTGTATGAAACAGCAGTCCAGTCTACTCCGTTGAGTCTAACACGTCCTGAAGCTTTTGAGTTATCGATATCTTCAATTACTTTTGCCGTTTTTCCTATATTTATTTCAAGGTTAGTATCAATATTATTTTTATTAAGTCTTTTGGCAATCGGTCTTGTGCAGATAAGAAGTATAGCAGAAACAATAATAAACACTAAAAGCTGTATCCAAAGAGGAACTTCAAATATCGATAAAATCAATGCTGCAAGCGAACCGACAGCAAACCATATAGAAATAAGCGCCATAGATGTTACAAACTCAACAGCTGCAAATAATATGAAGGCAACAAGCCAAATATACAGATATGTTCCCATATAAATCTCCAATAAATAAAAGTTTTGATTTAAACTATTTGTTTTTAATAAGTATAAAACTTCGCTTACAGTATATCATATATTCTTAAAAAATACAACTGTTATTTTCATCATTAGTTAAATATATATACTTGACTAAATTGTCGAAAAATGTTATTATAATAATAAAATAAAAGTACGTGACATAAGGCGCAAAATAGCCAATCTATTATATACAAACGGCAAATAACTTGACTTTTATCAGTTATGAATAAAATGATTTGTTGAAATTTAATATTGAATTCAGAGAGCAGTATGATTAAAAGGTATTCTGTGTTTTTTGCGTTTATGGAGGTGGTAAGTAAATTATTCTGCGGCAAAGCATAGCAGACGCTTTGCCTAAATAACATCCCAAGTCTGCAAATGGAAAATTTAAAATAAGGAAAATATTTAGGAGGAAAGAAAAAATGAAAGTTAAAAAACTATTGTCATTGTTAGCTGCGGTAACAATGACTGTAACAGCGTTTACAGGCGCAATAAGTGCTTCGGCTGAAACAAAAACAGGAACTTGCGGAGAAGTGAATTGGACGCTTGACTCTGATGGTGTGCTTACTGTTACAGGTCAAGGAGAAATGGCTTCTCCAGAGGAAATTTACAGGGATACTTCTTCAGAAGATCTCTCTGATTTATATCCATATCTTAAATACAAAGAAGATATTAAAAAGATAAAAATTGAAGAAGGAGTAACATTGATAGGATATTGTGCATTTTATAAACTGCCAAATCTTATTACAGTTTCAATACCATCCACGGTAACAGCATTTCCTAAAAGTGATATGGATTATAGCAATAATAATGCTTTTGCATACAGCACATCTCTTAAAAGTGTTGAATTAGCAGACGGATTGTCATGTATAGGGGCAACTGCTTTTAGAGGTTGTACATCATTGGAAAGCATAGTTATTCCTTCAAGTATTAAAGATTTTGGACAAGGAGCCTTTTTAGATTGTACATCATTAAAAGACATTACGCTTACAGAGGGATTAACGGTACTGGGAGCAGAAGCATTTAAGAATACTGCGGTAGAAAGTATTTATATACCGTCATCTATTGAGAAATGGGAAAATCGTGTAGCATATTTGGGCGGAGATCCCGCAGTATTTGAAAACTGTGTAAAGTTAAATAAAGTTGTATTTGGTGATGGACTTAAAGTAATTGGTGACTCTGGATTTAAAGGCTGTACATCACTTGAAGAGATAGCATTTGGAGATGATTCGCAATTAACTACAATTAATCGTCGTGCTTTTGTAGATTGTACTAATATTAAAAGATTTGAATTTCCTGAAAATTTTAATACCATTGGTCCGGGTCCCTATCTTGGATGCAATTCAATAGAAGAGATATATGTATACTCAAAAATAACACATGCATATAATCTGCCTTATAATAATAATGAAAACACAAAAGTTTATTGTTTTAAAGATTCGCTGGTATACAGCGATTTAATAAAAGAAAATATTACCCCTTATGATATCAGCAGTGTGATATCAAGCAAGCTTGAAGAATTAAATACAGCAGTAGCAGAGGCAGAAAAATATCCTGAAAAGGACTACACAGCAGAGAGCTATGGAGAACTAAAGGCATTGCTTGACGAGGCTGCAACCAAAGATAACGAATCGCACATAATAGGAATGGAGTATTTGACAGAGGATATATATACGGCAATAAAAGGCTTAGAGAAAAAGCCGCCTGAAGATAATACATCAGGTAAAGGGTCAGATTCATCAAATTCACAGCAGCAAACACCTAATAAGACCACACCACAGACGCCTACAACAGCAAGACCGATTAAGTCAACAAGAAGTGCGGCTCAGGTGAAGAAAGACAAGTCAGCGGCTAAGAAGGCAATGAAGCAGGCAAAGATAACAAAGCTTACGGCTAAGAGCAAGGCAAAGAAGAAGATAACGGTATCTTGGAAGAAGGTCAAGAACGCAAAGGGCTATCAGGTACAGGTATCGGCAAAGAAGAACTTTAAGAAGGTAATCTACAATAAGAGCCTTACAAAGAATAAGCTGACAATAAAGAGTTCAAAGATAAAGAGCAAAAAGACCTACTATGTAAGAGTAAGAGCATATGCTACATACAAAGACGCAAACAATGCCACAAAGAAGATATACAGCAAGTGGGTCAAGAAGATAAGGAAAGTAAAAGCTAAATAGCAACGGCGAGCCGCCGCAGGCTCTGCCGCCTTTGGAAAATTAGATAAAGGTTAAGGCTAGTGAAACGGCGGGTCGTACTTTGATAAAGTACAATGATTACTAACGGTAATTTGTAACTGCTAGCCGCCGTTGATCAAACTTAGGTGTTGATAAAACCTGTCAAAGGCGGAGGTAAAAAAGCTTTCCCTAAAATTCCTATATAAATTGCAAACCGCTCGGGCTTGGGATACCCGGGCGGTTTGTGCTATATTTAGAACTTCGTAATATTATACACCTTAATCTGTGTTGTAAATTGATGTTATTCATGTGTTTATACGTGA
>CANPWL010000010.1 GCA_947584375.1 uncultured Clostridia bacterium
TTTTTTCGTACAACATAATATTCTACGAAAAATAATGATTATATTATGTGCAATTATTTTATTTTTATAGCTTCATTTATAATAATCTAAAGTTATAAAAACAAATTTATGTATTTAACCTGAAAACTTTGGAAAAATTATAGTAAAGCCAAATCAACTGTTAAAGGAGAGTGAACAATGAAGATTAAACTTGCAATTTTAGAAAACGATTCAAGTTATTTGAGCAGAATCACTTCAGTATTCATGTCAAAATATTCAGATAAATTAGAAATATACTCTTTTACAGATAAGGATGTGGCAATCAAATCAATTAATGATGCAAAGATAAATGTATTTCTAGTTAGTGATAAATTTGAAGTAAATACAAATGTTATGCCCAAGTCGTGCGGATTGGCTTATTTAGTTGAATCAAATGATATTGAAATGCTTCATAATCAAAAAACAGTTTTCAAATATCAAAAAGCAGATTTAATTTATAAACAGATATTAAGTTTGTACTCGGAGAATATTTCTGACGATGCAAAGCTTAGATTTAATGATTCAGATACTAAGTTTATTGCATTTGTTTCAGCAAGCGGAGGTGTTGGAAATACAACAATTGCAGTATCATACTCAAAATTTCTTGCAAGAAGAGGTAAAAGCGTTTTATTTTTGGATTTATCATTAACAGGTTATTGCGATAAGTTTTTTAACGGGGAAGGACAATTTGACTTCAGTGATTTGATTTATTCATTAAAAAGCAGAAAGTCTAACGTAGGATTAAAAATAGCAAGTATTATTAAAAATGATGAAACTGGCTTAAATTATATATCTTCTGCAAAATCACCGCTTCATATGAATGAATTATATAAGGAGGACATAGAAAAGCTACTAAACGAAATTAATATATTAGGTGAATACGAATATGTAATTATTGATTTGGAGCTGAATTTTGAAGAGAAAAATATATATGTGTTAGACAGATGTGATAGGATTGTTTTTGTGTCTGACGGTTCAGAAATATCTAATTCAAAATTTGAAAGAATGTACTCAGCTCTAAAAATAATTGAAGATAACCGCAATGTTAATATATTAGACAAATCAGGAATTATATACAATAAATTCAGCAATAAGCTGGGAAAAACAGTTTCAGGGCTGAATATCAAAGAATTTGGAGGTGTTCAAAAATTTGAACATGCGTCAACATATCAAATCATTCAAACACTTTTGGATAAGACAGTGTTTAACAGAATTCTTGATTAGGAGTAGTTATGAATAAAGAGAAACAGCAGGAGATAATTGATCAAATAAAAAAATACATTACAGATAACTTACCGCTAAGCCAACTTACCGATGATGAGCTTGAGACTCGTGTTGAAGAAATTACTACTGATTTAACTAAGAATACATATATTTCAATAGAAGAAAAGATATCAATAGTTGAGCAGGTATACAGTTCTATCAGAGGATTGGGACTTTTAGATTCGATAATTAAAGACGATTCTATAACTGAAGTTATGATAAACGGTCATGAGAATATTTTTATTGAAAAAAACGGAAAGCTGGAAAAACTGGATAAGCAATTTGAAAGTCAAAGACGTCTTGAGGACATAATACAGAGAATAGTTGGCTTTGCCGGAAGGGAAGTTAATCAGGCAAATCCAATATGCGATACAAGACTTCCTGACGGTTCCCGTGTAAATGTTGTACTGCCTCCTATAGCTTTGTGCGGTCCTACAGTAACTATAAGAAAATTTTCAAAGGAACCTATGACCATTGAAAAGCTGATTTCATACGGTTCTATAACACGAGAAATTGCAGATAAACTAAGGATTTTGGTAGAGGCCAAATTCAATATATTTATAAGCGGCGGAACAGGCTCGGGTAAAACGACATTTTTAAACGCATTGTCTAATTTTATACCTAAGGATGAGCGTGTTATCACTATTGAGGACTCAGCCGAACTTCAGATAGTAGGAATAAAAAATCTTGTCAGTCTTGAAACCAGAAATGCCAATACTTCAGGTGTTGGTCAGATAACAATAAGAGATTTGATTAAGTCATCACTTCGTATGAGACCTGAACGAATTGTTGTAGGTGAGGTTAGAGGAGGAGAAGCTTTGGATATGCTGCAGGCTATGAACACAGGGCATGACGGTTCATTGTCTACAGGGCATGCCAATTCAACTGAAGATATGTTGAGCCGTCTTGAAACTATGGTGCTTCAGGGTTCTGCGGGACTTCCGCTCGAGGCAATAAGACAGCAGATAGCTTCGGCGGTTGATATAATCATTCATTTATCAAGACTTCGCGATCATTCAAGAAAGACAATGGAGATCACAGAGGTTGTGGGTTATGAAAACGGAAAAATTATTCTCAATCCGCTGTATGTTTTCCAAGAGGATGAAAACAGTACACTTGAAAAGGTATCAGGAAATCTCATAAGAACTGAGAATAAGCTTGTTAATGATTTTAAGTTAAAAATTTCAGGTGTGAAAACAACTATATAGGAGGTGTGAAATTGTCAAGAACTAAAATCAAAGAGCCAAAATATGTTAAATCTGCGATAAATACCGATATGCTTAATTATCGGGTATATGTAATGTCGCCGATAGAAAGAATAATATATTTTCTTTTTCTGTTTATTATCGGCGGAATTGTAGGTTACATTTTTTATGGTAATCTTTTTCAAAAAGATGGGGTTTCAACTTTAGCTACATATATAAGCAACACAGTTGTTTTTTCTATTTTTGGAATTATTGCAAATAAAGTCTTTATGAAATCGCTTTGCAGCAGCTTATGCGATAAGAGGAAAAAGAAGCTTAGTATTCAGTTCAGAGACTTTTTATCATCGCTTTCAACATCACTATCGGGAGGAATGAATATTAATGATTCAATAGACAGCACATATAACGATTTGGTTATGCAATATACGGAAAATTCTTTAATAGTAAAAGAAGTAGGCGAGATGATAAACGCACAGATGAATAATGTTCCGTTTGAACAGTCGATAGAAGATTTTGGGAAAAGAAGCGGGATAGCTGATATTGAAAACTTTGCTAATGTATTTGCAATTTGTATGAGGACAGGCGGTAATTTCAAAGAAATTGTTAGAAGAACAAATGATATTATAAGTGAAAAAATGATTATAAATGAAGAAATTCAAACTAAACTCACCTCAAATAAAATGCAACTTAGGGCTATGAATGTAATTCCAATTGTTATAGTTGGCGTTATGAAGGGTATGAGTTCACAGTTTGCGGAGGGATTTACTACGTTAATAGGAGTAGTTGCAATTACAGTTGCTTTAGGCGTATTTGTAGCAGCTTATAAAATTGGAAATAAAATTATGGATATCAAGGAGTAAATAAAATGCAGATAGCGTTTCTTTCGATAGGAACAGTATTAGCAGTTTCATTTTTAATTTTTCTCTTTAAGGGGAAGGTTTATGAAAGCTATATTGAAAATTTAGACGACAAAGATTATCCAATGAAAGAAATATATACGGTGGGTTATGCTCTTTCAAATACAAGCATATTTAGATTGAGAGGAAGAATAAGTGAAAAACTGATTTCTCAGACTAAAATATATTTTGAACCGCAATATGCACAATATTATGCGTCGGTTGCATGGGCTCAGTGCCTGACTTTCGTTTACATATTTCTTGCTGTGAGTTTTCTCTTGTCGGGAATGCTCATAGATAAATGGACGTTGTTTTTAACTTTCGGCATTTTTTTGAGCGGAATATCTGCTTATTATTTTCTGACAAAAACAAAATCGGATATTGAAAAGCGAAGACAGGAATGCATTGCCGAGCTTCCGGAGGTAGTTTCAACGCTTGCTCTTTTGATTAACTCGGGAATGATTTTAAAAGAAGCATGGACAACCATTGCAAACAGCAAAGATGGGGCAATTTACGATATTATGAAAAAGACCTGCTCAGATATGGAAAACGGTGTTTCAGAACATGACGCTATAAACAGATTTGGTCAGATGAGCGACTCTCAGGATGTGAAAAAATTTGCTACGGCACTTGTGCAGAGTATGGAAAAGGGCGGAGCAGATCTTAGCGATTTTCTTGCAAAGCAGTCCTCTGAAATATGGGGACTTAAAAGGGAAATTATGCTCCAAAAGGGAGAAACTGCGGCATCAAAATTATTGATCCCTACAATGCTTATTTTTGTTGGTATCATGATTATTGTTCTTTCGTCTGCATTGGGCGGTGCGTTTTTCTAAACGGAATGATAATATATATTTTTTGTTATTGAAGGGAGGTGACAGTTATGAGAAATATGATTAGCAAGGTAAATGAGCTGTCCCTTAGAGGCTATGTTAAAGCAAAAAGTTTTATTTCATGTGAGCGAGGCGATACAAATTTCATTTCTATTATATTGATATTGCTGTTAGTTTTGGTGATAGCTGGAATAATTTTTGCGTTTTTAAAAACTGATGTAATAGAGACTATAAAGGTAAAAATAACCGATCAGCTTTCTAGCATATTCCAATAATAATTAATTAAAAATGTAAAAGTAAGATTTCTTTGCTTAGATCACAGACCGAATACGTTAATTCGTTTTCGGTCTAGTGATACTGAGCAAAACAAACGGAGATATTAATATGATTATTACAGCAATTCTTTCATGGATATTGTCGGCTTGTGCATCTGTGATTTTCAGTTTTTATTTGGTAAAACGGTTATCAAAAAGAAGGGAAATAGATGTCAGGATAATTTCAATATTTAACAAGCATATATTAAATAATATTACCGCGGAACAGATTGCAACAGTAACAGGTACAGTAATTGTATCAGCTTTATGCGGATATTTTGCATTCAGACAAATAGGGATAGCTGTTTTAAATATAAAATTATTATTGTCTTTCTGTGCGTTGTTAAGTGCATTTATAATTGACTTCAAAACGCATTTGATACCGAATATTCTTTCGATAATTCTTATATCTGTTAGATTTGTTTTTATGCTGACAGAGCTTATCAGCGGCGATGAGAATTTTATTTCTATGATGATAAGCAGTTTTGCAGCACTTATAATTTGTTTTTTGGTATTAATTATCGTATCAAAAATTATGCACGGTGGAATAGGTTACGGCGATATAAAGCTAATAAGTTCGCTTGGATTTATGTGCGGAGTTTATGCAGTTATGTACACGCTTTTATTTGGTTTGCTGCTTTCGTTTTTAGTATCAATAATAATGATTGCAGCGAAGGTCAAGAAAATGAAAGACTATATACCATTCGGACCGTTTATTTTTCTGGGATATATAGTTACTCTAATATTGGGTGTTTATTAATATGGGAGGAAAAACACTGTGATTAACAGCAAAGTACTTGTAAGTATAGGATTAACGGCTTTGATTATAATCAGTTGGATGACTTTTGTATTTGCAGACAGGACAAAAGATCAAAGAAGTTTTGAGCAATCAATAAAAACGGCGGAGGATTACTTTGACAGAGGGCTATATCAATTATCAATAAAAGAATATAAAAACGCTTTGAAGTATAAAAAAGAGAAGGGAATATACGATGATATGTTCAAAGCATATGATGAGCGTTTAAAAGAGGACGATTCAATTTATGATGATTATGTAAGTGCAGTAGATAAAGCGTGCAATGCCTTAGAGGGCAATGTTGAATTCACAATCAAGCTGGCTAACCTCTATCTTGAAAAAGAAGATTATAAAAGTGCGTATAATGTTTTAGATAACGCTGAAAAAAACAACTTGTCTGATGATGATTTGGATTTGTTATACAAAAAGGTCAAATACTCATATGTAATATCTGATGAAACATATTCAGATGTTTCGCCATACATAAAAGAAACTTATACAGTAAAAGATAACGGTCTTATAGGGGCAATAGATGCAAACGGTACAGAAACGATAAAAGCCGAATATAAATATTTAAGTCCTGCCGGAGAAGACGGAATAAGACTTTATGATAACAGTAAGGATATAAGACTTATAGACAGCAACGATGTTGTTCAGGGAATAATAAGAAACAAAAATGTACTTTTTTCCGGAATCTATTCTGAAGACAGAATTTCCATATTTTCAGATGGAGTTTACGGATATTGCAACAAGCTTGGCGATTTTATGTTTGGAGGCTTTGATTATGCAAGTATGTTTATCAATGAGAGGGCAGCAGTTCAGAAAGATGATAAGTGGTATTTCATAAATAAAAAAGGAAAACAAACCGGCAAAAAGGAATTCAAAGATATACGAATTAATAATGACGGAAGCTATATTCAGGAAAATATTATAATTGCTGATGACGGAAATGGCTATAGATTTTATGATGAAAACTTAAAAACTAAAAATGATTTTAAATGTGATAATATTGACGTATATACTAAAGACAATCTAATTGCATTTAGTAAAGATGGGGATTGGGGTTTTACTGATTCGGACGGTAATGTAAAAATAAAACCTCAGTATGAAATGGCAAAGAGTTTTTCAAACGGTCTGGCTGCGGTATGCAAAGACGGGAAATGGGGCTTTATTAACAATAACAACGAACTGGTAACTGATTATATTTTTGCTGATATTGACTACTTAAATTCTGAGGGAAGTTGTATGGTGAATTTAACAAACTTTTCGGCAGATGATTTCTCATCTTGGCAGTTGTTGAAATTCAGAGTATTTAAAGATAGTTTTTAATAAATAATTTTTAGTTATGCTTTTAAATCATAGTACAAATTGCATAATCAACGAGGAGAAATAAGTGATGAATAAAAAAATCAAGGAAGCAGAATCTGGGGAATTAATGATTGAGACAACAATTGTTTTAATAATGACAATCTTTATAATGTTATTTATTCTGAGTCTTGGTTTTTATTTTTATCAGTCAACTATATATGGAATTATCGCTAATGAAACAATAACGGAAATCTCTGATACATATAAATTCAACGGTGCGGTTGAAGCGGATAATATTACCGAAGATGATTTAAAAAATTTGAATTATTTCAGATTGGTGAAAAACTGGATAGGTATAACGACTAACGATAAATATAAAAAGACAGCAGAGGATTTGATATCAGATAGAACAAAGGCGTCAAGTCTTTCATTGAAAAAAAATAATGAAATCAAAGATGTTATATTAGATGTTGAGCCTGATAAATACGGACGTAATCATTTAGTGCTTACAATTGAATCGAAAGCAGAAATATTTTTAGGCGGTGCTTTGGAGTTTTTCGGCTTTGATTCAGATTTAGACATTACTACGGTTGCAGTAGGGGAGTGTTATGACCTTTCGGCACATATGAACACAATAAGGTATATCAAACTGCTTGATAGTTTAAGTGGTGACAACAGAGCGTCCGAGTTAATTGGAAAATTCAAAAGTACTATTGATAATATAAAAGGTTTTTTACATTGGTAAAGTATAGATACTTTACATTTATATTGGGAAGTGAAATTATTGAGGCTGTTTAGAAAAAGAAAGCATAAATACTTTAATGGAATAAATGGTGTAATTTCTATATTTTTATGTATTTTACTTGCGCCGTTTATAACTCTTGCCGGAATTTTAGTTGAATCATCACGCTATCAGAGCGTTTACGAAATATTAGAGCAGATTTCCAGCAGTGCTGGTCTTTCTACACTTGCTGAATATGACAAATATTTGGATGAGCGATTTGCACTTCAGTCTGTATCGCAGGAAAATGGAGATATTAACAATACGTTTAATGAATATCTTAAAGCAAATCAAAGTGTAATTGGTAAAAATGCAATAATTAGTAATGAAACCACAGCAGTTGGAAAGTATTCGTTATATAATACAGATATTTTAAAGCAGCAGATAATGGATTATGGTGAGACTTCTGTTTTAACAAAATTTGCTGATGAAATATTTGATTTTGATAACGGTATTAACGGCTTTTTGGATAGTATTGGAATTAATACTGATTTGTGCAATAAGTTAAATGGTTATATGGACAAAGTCAACAATGTTACCAATGCTGCAAATAGCGTAAAAGAACTTGTTAATTCTGTAATTGACTTAAAAGGTAATCTTGAAGATATAAAAGATAAAATAAAAAAATGTAAAGATGCCTATAATGAAGTACAAAAAGCAATAAAAAAGTTATATGAAAAGTACAAAAAGGCAGATGACGTTGATAAGATTACCGATGAGGATATTAAAGTTGAATTAGAGTCATTAGAGCAAAAGGCAAAGGATTGTCAGATATTAAATAAATCTCTTCTTTCAGAAAATGGAAGTAGTGGTCTTATACCTGATTTAATTCAAAATATCCAGGATATACAGAATAATTGTAATAACATAAAGCAAATGATTAACGAAGAAAATTCTGAAAATACAGAAATAGATTTAAATTTTACAAATGTATTAAATAAAGTACAAAAAAATATTTGCGAAAACCTTTTGGTAACTATTGAAAATATTAGTAATGAACTATTTGATAAATTTGATGTTAATCTTAGTTATTATAGTATTGACGAATTTATAGAAATAATAAAAAACTCAATAAAATTATATATACATGATGATAAAGAATGGGAATATGATAAAATTCTTTGGTTTGATTTTGACGATTATAAAATTATAGTAAATGATTTAATAAGTGAAATAAGTAATTTTGATAATATTGATAGTGTTGACAATGGAAAAAATTTATTTAAAAAAATATCAGAAGTATTCGAGAAATTAAGTCAAATAAAATTTTTTTACGATAAAGAATTAGATGCTAATTTAAAAGATAATCTTTTTGTATATGAGAATATTGGCAGCGGACAAACTATATATGTCGCTTTAGACAAGATAGGTGAAGGTATTGATATATTTAATGATGCAAGTTGGAAAATTATTAATAAGCTAGACGGCATTATCAAAATATTTGAAGGCATCGGTAAATTTATAGTAGGGTTAGTTCAAAAAATAGGAGATATTATTAGCGGTATTGCAGGACTGTCTAATATAAAAGAGCTATATAACCGAGCAATAATTGATTCTTATATGTACTACAATTTACCTAATCGATTAAATTATAAAACAGAAACAGGATTAGTAGGTTATAAGTATAGTGAAATTAAACATACTGATACTGAAGAAAATAATTTGAATTTCAAAGGGGCCGAGTATGAATATATAATAGCAGGAAGCGATAAAGAAATACTCAATCAAACATCTATTTTCTGTGATATATTATTTTTAAGAGTGATTTTAAATTTTGATTCTGTATTTGTCAAAGATCCTGTAGTCAAAGGAGTATCTGATGCGGTATCTGCTATACCAATGGTAGGTCCGGCATTAGCCATTGCTGTAAAAGTTATAGTGTTATTGTTAGAATCATATGTTGATTCAGTTTTGCTAGTAAATAGTCAAAAAATTCCTATTATAAAGAAAAACGGATGCTATTTTGGAAAAAATATCACTGAATTAGTAAATAAATTTATGAATATGACAGATATATCAAAAGATGTTGAAGATGTTATAGCTGCGGTTAATGGTTATAAAGAAGAAGCAAACAAAAATTCTGTTGAGTCTTCTCCGTCTGAATCATCAAATAATGGATTAGAGTTAGATTATGGCGGTTATACTCTTATAGGTCTTATATTAACAGGTAAATCAAATAATATATTAAAGCGATTTGCAAATATAGTACAGCTTGAAAGTTCGGAATATTATAAAGCTAAAGGTTCAAGTTTTAATTTAAAAAATGCTTATTCGTATATTTACACCGATGTTAGAGCAGAGCTTCAGCCGTTTTTCGGTGGTATAAAGCTGAATGAAAATGGAAAATTTGACGTAAGAGTACAAAGATATAAGGGATATTAGTATGAAGAAGATTTTAAAAAGTGAAGAGACGGGAATAATTTCTCTTGAAGCATGTATAGTTATTCCGATATTTATATTTATAATGCTTTGGTTTTACAGCTTTTTTATACTGTTTTATGCACATAACGTAATGTCAAATACATTAGTTCAGACAGCAGAAAGTATGTCATTAGACCCATATTCTTATGAAAAGCTAAATATGTCGGAGTTCCCTGAAAGTATAGTTCAGGCACTTGTTAAAGGATTTGATGAATTAACGGATAATAATTTTTATGATAATGACTGGTGCAAAAGCGGTTCAGGAAAAGAAAACACGGCTGCATGCAAAAGATTTTATTCGATTTTAGGCGATGGTAGTGAAAATAAAGCAAAATCAAAGCTTAATGCTATGAAAATTATTCGAAATGATACAAATTTTATTAATTGCAGTATTGAAAATGGAGAGATACATATAAAGCTAAAATACAAAATCAAATATTTATTTGACGCATTTGATATGGGAGAAATTGAGATGGAACAAGAAGCTTGTTCAAAGCTGTGGATAAATGATTAGAGGTGAATTGTTTTGACTGAATTTAGTTATGAAAATCAAGGAACAAATACATACTTGGTTTATGAAATAAAAGAGAGCGAACAAATCGATTCTTTGACTCTAGGGATGATAGTAAACAATAAAATTCCCGGATTTTCAAACACTGTATATACACAAATTAATGAGAAAAAATTGCTTAAATACAGTATAACCTCAAAAATTTCTGCAAATGAGTTTTTTTCAGGAACTGTCACTAAAAAAAGGTTACTTGGCGTTTTTAAAAGTATAGTCAAGGGTTTTATTTCTGCTGAAGATTATATGATAGACGCAAATTCTTTAATTTTAGATGCGAAATATGTATATTGTAATGTGTCATCATGCGAAGCGGAATTGATTTGTCTACCTTTAAAGGCACCAGATGATATAAAAACCGATTTAAAAGTTTTTTTTAAAAACATAATGTTTAGGACAAGTTTTGACCAAAAGGAAAACTGTGATTACATTGCTGTAATTATTAATTATCTTAACAGCAACTCGCCGTTTTCCATATATGAATTTAAAAATGTTCTGGAAAGCATAGATGATAATGCTGATAAAATTCAAAAGAAAAAGTCTACAATAAAAAACACAACATCAAATAATGTCAACGAAATCAAGGAAGATAAAATTAAGGTAAAAAAACCTTTGGAAAGCAGACCTGTTGTTCAAAAAAGTCCCACGCCTGCCTATCCCTTAAAAAATGAACCGCCAGTTGTGAATAAAAGTGTTCAAAAACCTGTTTCTGTTGTTGAACAGAATACAAATGAGCAGGAAATTTCATTGTTCTATTTACTACAGCATTATAACAAAGATAATGCCACTTTATATAAAGCGCAAAAGAAAAGAAAAAAGCATAATAATACAGAAAGCAAATCAGTACCTTTAAATACTCAGTTTGCAGTTCCGGGAATAAATAATAATATTAATATTCAGAAAAAGCCATTGAATAGTTTTAATTCGGGAACTCATTCAAATATACTAAATAGAAATTCTTTGAATAATGATGGAATAAAAAATGATATACAGCAGGAAAATATACAACACCTGAATGCAAATTTTGGTGAAACTACTGTATTATCACAGACTAACGATGTTATTGCTGAAACAACAGTTTTAGTTCCTGAAAAACGGCAATCACCTTACTTAATAAGAATAAAGAACAGTGAACGCGTGATTATAAACAAACCGGTTTTTAATATAGGTAAAGAAAAAAGTTATGTTGATTATTTTATTGGAGACAATGCAGCAGTCAGCAGAAGTCATGCAAAAGTTTTAATGCGTGATAATAAGTTTTATGTTGTTGATACAAATTCTACAAATCATACTTATGTGAACGGTAAACAAATAAACAGCAATATCGAGGTGGAGATTTCTAACGGTGATAAGCTGAGTTTTGCAAACGAAGATTTTGAGTTCAAGCTTTTTTAAAAATTAACAGGTAACTTCAAAAAAATTTTAGGAGAAATAATTATGATTATTAATGAAATAAAAGGCGATTTATTTAAAGCCCCAAAGGAATATTACTTAGCTCATTGTATATCCGGAGATTTTGTACTCAGATCTGGTGTTGCTAAGAAGTTTAAGAAAGTTTATAATATGCGCGATAAGTTGTTTCAGAAATACCCGCTTGAGAAAAGAAAAAAGTACGGATATGTAGGAAAAGCGCTTTTAGTAGATAACGTGTTTAATCTTGTTACTAAGGCACGAGGATATCAAAAGCCTACATATGACTCACTCAAAGAAACTCTTGTTGATATGAGGAAACAGTGTAAAAAAATTAAGATTACTAAGTTAGCAATTCCCAGAATCGGATCGGGTCATGATAAATTGGATTGGGATAGTGTTAAGGATGTAATAATAGAAGTATTCAGTGATACTGAAATTGAGATTCTAGTTTATGTGTTATAGAAAATTCCTATAACAGAAAGGTATGTGGTAATTAAAATGAAATTTTTAATTTCTGCAAAAACAGATATAGGTAATGTTAAAGAAACTAATCAAGATTGCTTTTTATTAAAACGATTAAGAACTGAATACGGTGAGATGGTATTTGCAGTATTGTGCGATGGTATGGGCGGTTTAGCTAAAGGTGAAGTGGCAAGTGCTACAGTTATAAGATCATTTGATGAATGGTTGTTTAACGACTTTCCCTATATATGTAATTCATTTATTGAGGATTCTGTTATTAAAAGCCAATGGGAAAATATTATAAATATTCAAAATAGAAAAATAAAAAGCTATGGGGAAAATCTTGGAATAAACCTTGGAACTACAGTTGTTGTGATGCTAATAACACAAAATAGGTATTACATCTTGAATATTGGGGATTCAAGGGTATATGAGCTTACAAATGAATTGCATATATTAACAAATGATCAGACTTTTGTTTCCAAACAAGTAGAGCTTGGATATATGACAATAGAGGAGGCAGAAAACGATCCAAGAAGAAATGTACTGCTTCAATGTTGTGGTGCTTCAGAAAATGTTTATCCTGATATGTTTTTTGGCGATTTGAAAAGCAATTCAGTTTATATGATTTGTTCTGATGGTTTCAGGCATACAATCAGTGCAAACGAAATATTTAAAAACCTAAACAGTAATGTTTTAAACGATGTAAATTCTATGGAGAATAGATTGGATTATCTAATAGATTTAAACAAACAGCGTCAAGAGAGAGATAATATTACCGCTTTATTGATTAAAGCAATATAGAATGGTGGATGCAATGTTAGAAATAGGTTCATTAATTGAAGGGAAATATAAAATATTAAATAAAATTGGGCAAGGTGGAATGAGCGTTGTTTATCTTGCTATGAATGAAAAGGCAAATAAACAATGGGCTGTTAAAGAAATTCGCAAGGACGGAATGAAGGATTTTGAAGTAGTTAAGCAGGGATTAGTTGTTGAAACTGATATGCTTAAAAAGCTTAGTCATCCTAATTTGCCTAGCATTGTTGATATTATTGATGAAGAAGACACATTTTTAATAGTAATGGATTATATACAAGGAAATCCATTAAGTAAATCACTTGATGAATTTGGAGCACAGTCGCAGGATAATGTAATTAATTGGGCTAAACAGCTGTGTGATGTCTTAGGATATTTACATACAAGAACTCCCGCTATAATTTATAGAGATATGAAGCCGGCAAACATAATGCTAAAGCCAAACGGCGATGTTACACTGATAGATTTTGGAACTGCAAGAGAATTTAAAGAAAAGAATATAGCAGATACAACTTGTCTTGGAACCATTGGTTATGCTGCTCCTGAACAGTTCGGAGGAATGGGTCAGACTGATGCAAGAACAGATATATACTGTCTAGGTGCAACATTATATCATTTAGTTACGGGGTGCAGTCCGTGTGAACCGCCGTATGAAATTAAGCCTATAACACAAATTAATCCTAATCTTTCAAGCGGATTAGAGAAAATAATATTAAAATGTACTCAGCGTAATCCGGAGGATAGATATCAATCTGCAGCTGAATTGAAATATGATTTGGAACATATTTCTGAGATTGACGATGTTTACATAAAAAAACAAAAAAGAGTAGTAAAACTGTTTTTATCTACTTTGATTTTAACAGTTACATTTGCAATTGCATCTGTATGGGGATATGTTTCGGCAGAATCGTTAAAAAAAGCGAATTATGACTTTATATTAAAAAACGCTGTAAATTATGAAGATTATTATAAGGCAATATTAACA
Source organism: uncultured Clostridia bacterium (assembly GCA_947584375.1). GTDB lineage: Bacteria > Bacillota > Clostridia > Oscillospirales > Ruminococcaceae > UMGS1601. Next base: position 14,077 of record CANPWL010000010.1, read on the forward strand.
GATCCTACGGTTATAGAGGCTTATATAAAGCTATCTGAATTTCTGCTTGAGGATGGTGAATTAAGTGCAGAAGACGCATCTGTTATAAACAAAATCAGACTTGGAATTGACCAAAGAGATGAAAATGGAAAATCAATAGGAACAGTTAATGTTCTTGAAGAATTGAAAAGTAAAAATGAGAATGGATATATAGAAGTATGTGATAGCTTCGGTAATGCATTCTTTAATTATATTAAAAACGATAAATATAGAAATTCAGCTGAATGGTTTGAAGACACAAAAGACGACAAACCAATCAATCAAATATATTGTGATATTTCTGAGTGTCTTAAAGGAATTGACAAATATCAGAATTCAAAAGTATCTCAATCGGGAAAGGAATACGATGAATATAAAAAACTTTGGCAAAAATTGTTATTATTAAAAGAAAAGATCAATAGTATTGATAGTCAGCATACTGTTGATGTAAAAATAAATGCAGGCACTGTAATTGTTGATGTTATAAATGATAATGCAGTTAAATTCTTAGAAGTTGCCTCAAATGTTGAAATTAAAGATCTACTTAACAAGGTTGAGTTATCGGTTAAATCTATTAACCAGGCTAATATTGAAAATCGTGTAAATAGTTTGGTCAGCAAAATCGCAACAGCAAAGGCAAAAATTGATTCGGTCAAATGATATGGGTGATTAGTGTGACATACGATGCTTATCGAAATTTATTTATAATATTCGGAATAATTTCAATTGTAATGTTAATTGTGACAATTTTGATTTTTGTGCTTATGAGGGTGCCAAGAGCAATTGGTATATTATCTGGCTCAACAGCAAAGAAAGCAATTAAAAGCATTAATGATCAAAGTAAAAATCAAAGAAATAATTCAAACCTGACTGCAGGGTTGAATAAAACGAAAAATCCTTTAGTAAAAAGTATTGCTAATGAATCTGTTAAAACTATGGTTACAGAACAAATTGATAACAATCCGTTATATGAAAATGAGCAAACTAGCGTTCTTGAATATGAAAAAGTATTTGATAAAACCGTTCTGCTTGATAAAGAACCGTATAAAAATACAGCTTTTGAAATAGTTGAAAGCTTATATTTTATTAATTCGGATGAAAAAATTCAATAAATATGTTATTTAATTTTTCGTTTTTATAAAAACGTAAATCAGTTTATATAAAGGAGTAAAAAAGATGAAAAATTACAGAACAAAAAAAATCAATCGTTTAATATCCGGGGCTTTGGCAATTTTAATGCTCATTAGCTTTCTAATAGTGCAGTTTTCTATGACGTCGACAGCTGATGAAATTGCTTTAGATATTAATACTCAATCGTTTACTGTGATAATTTGTGATAGAAACGATAGGTGTTTGGCTAATGCTGAGGTGTTCGCTGATAATAAATTGGGCATTTCTCAGACATCCGTGACAAACAATATGGGAAAAGCAACTTTTTCTGAAATTACATTGGAGAAAATTGGAGATAATAACACCTTTGAATTTACAGTTAAATCTCCTAAGGATGAGGAACAGACTGAAACCTTCGAAGTTACTGTTACCAAAGAAAATTTGGTTGAACCTTACACTTACAAATGTAATCAAATTGAATTTTCGGAAGAAACCTTTAATGTTACAATTCATAATTATTCCGAAATATCTGAAATGGGAAAAATAACGATTGAAGATTCAGATAAGGATGAAATACAAATTAATGAAGATGGAAGTGCAGAAGTAAAAGCGGGTAATATATTTATTACTGTTATTCCCAATGAAAATGGTAATGATGGAAAACATTATAGAGTAGAAAGTGTGGATGGTAATACTATTAATAAAGATGAAAGTTATAAGGAAGTCACAGTATCAAAGAAAATCACAGAGGATACTAATATTATCATAATTTTTAAAGAATATGCAAAAATCACAGTAAATAAAAACGAAGGCGGAGATGTCATCCTTAGTGACAATGTATTTACAGATACTGAAGGCGTTAATAAAGTCGACACAAATGAAACTGTTGATATAACTGCAATGCCAAAAGAAGATTTAAACGGTAAGCATTACAGAGTAAGCGGTATAACTATTGGTAATAAAATTATTAATATTGATTCCAAAGACAACAAAAGCTACACAGAGGTTATTGAGAAAAAAGAAATTAAAGAAGACATAAGTATTAGCGCCAGCTTTAGAGAATATGCAAAAATAACGGTAAATAAAAACGAAGGCGGAGATGTTAGCTTTAGCGATAATGTTTTTACTAATAGTCAAGGCAGTAACAGAGTTGATAGAGTTGATATTGGTGAAAAAATCAGTGTAATTATAAAATCAAATGAATATGCTAATGATCGAAAAGAAAGAAGCATAATTGATTCTGTATCAATTGATAAAAATAAAGAGAAGGTAGAAGCAAATTCATTTAAATTTGAAAAAACAGAAATTGAAGTTAAAAATGATTTTAATGTAAGTGTAAATTTTATTAAGCAGTATCTTGCTAAATTTATAGTTGAAAAAAATGGTGAAATTAAGAAATCTGTTCCCTCATTACAAGGTGATATTACTTATGTAAATAATGACGGTATACTGACTTTTTCAGCTGAACCGGACAAGGACTACAGAGTTTCTAGTCTTATAGTAAGAAGTAATAATACAGAAACAGTGAATGAACCATACAATCAGAATAACTTAAGAATAAAAGATAGAAGTATTAAAATTGATGCATACACAGAAATTGAAGTGGCATTTTCAATAAATCAATATAATGTAAAACTTAATTCTAATGTTATCGCTGGCAACAGCAGTAAAGTGAAGGTAAATAATAAAATTTTAACCGCTAATGAAGTTGATGATGAACCATTTAATTACGATTCGAATGCATCAACTGATATAAGTTTTAATATTACAAACGGCTATAAAATTAGATCTGCAAGCATTTCATTTAATAGTGGTAATATGAATCCAATTAATCTTTCTAATAAAAACATTAGCAATGGAATATTGCAGTACTCAATAGCTCCGTCTGTTATTGAAAAATTAATTGGTACAGAAATTAGTAAAATTCCTATAATTGATATACATGTTGAATATCAGAAAATTCAATCTGTGAATGTTGAAAATTTATTGGATAATGATTACTTTTCTATAGAGTTTAAGGATATTAATGGTGTTAAGATCAATCCTTCACGAACTATTAATAGAGATGAAAAAGGTAACACAGTTTATATTATCCCGAAAACTGCAAAGGCTGTAATAGTTCCAAAAGCAGCAGAGAATTACAAATACATCAAACAGGTTGACGATCCGGATAGCGTTGCTTCATTAGATCAAACAGAGGAATCGAAAATTGAGATCACCTCAGAAAATAAGACTATAAAGTATATTCTTTCAAGTAAAGACGGTTACTTATTTGATAACAGCGGAGAAGTTATTGAATCAAATATAACGATTGCCTTTGATGACTATGCTCCTACATTAGAAATAACAGAGTTAAAGAAGCCTGAAAAAGATATATATAATTATGACGTTGATTTAAAATTAAGCCTAAACGATAAGAAGGAGGATGATGATTTTTGGTCGGGTCTGGACAAGGTAGTCTATACAATATCTAGAGTAAGCGAAAATTCGGAAAATGAGTTTAGACAGGAAATATTATATAAGAATACGGTTGTAGAAAAAGACGATAAAACAATAACTGTTGATGCTGAAACTTGGAATTATAGTGATGTAAAAGTAACAGTTAGGGCTTATGATAAAGCTGGTAATGTGAGTGAAAATGAAATTACTTTGAACATAGATGTTACCAATCCTACGATTAAGGTTGAGTTTAATAATGCTAAGCCAAGCAGTATCGTTGATGGCTGTGGTTATTATAATTCAGACAGAAAAGCTGTAATTACTATTGAAGAAAAGAATTTTGATAGCGATTTAGTTGAAATTTTCAGAGAAAACGGTAAAAAGTACAGTGTAAAATGGGAAAACTATGAAGGTGATATACATAAAGCAGAGGTTCCGTTCTTTGGTGACATACACTACCATTTTAGCGTAAAATGTACTGATATAGCGGGCAACAAGAACGATGCTGTTAATTATTCCAATTCGTATACTCCTCAAAACTTTGTTATTGACAAAACAAAGCCAATTGGAAAAATTACCATAGGAGAACTTGGAGCATGGGAAAAGCTGTTGAGTAAACTTACGTTTGGATTATACAGCAATAATTCTCTTAAGGTAACTGCAAGCTATGAGGACATTAAGTACGATAATGAAAATAGTATACCGGATTTAAAAAGCGTCGAGTGGATCAAAGACATATTTGATGGTAATTCAGAAAAACAGTTAAAAACCTCTGAAGAACTTGACAATATAAATAACTGGAATAATTATAACGGACCTTTTAAAGTCGAAAAGAACGAACGATTTGTTATTTATTTAAAAATAACAGACCTAGCCGGAAATGTTACTTATATAAGTTCAAACGGAGTAATCGTTGATAAAAAAGCTCCTGTAGCAGAGCTAATTAAACCTGAGATAACAGTGAAAATCAATAATAAGACTGTAAACGATATTTATAATACAAATGTTGATGTAGATGTAAAAGTTGTTGATCCTATTATTAATAACACATATTCTGGATTGAAAAAGGTAACTTATGAGGTTATCAAGGATAACGATAGGCAGAATCCTACTCAATCTGGCACATTGTATAATTTTAACAAGAAGGATCCTACTCAGAAAGATTTCAAGCAAGTTTTGAATAAAAAATTTACAGTTAAAAAATCACTGAATAACAGTAATAATATTAAAATTCTTGTTTATGCCGAAGATAATTCAGGAAATCATCATACAGAAAGCACGAAACTCAAAATTGATACGTCAAGACCTGAAATTTCAGTTACATATGATAATAATGATTCAGATACATCAGACGGAAAAACATATTTTAATAAATCAAGAACAGCTACAATTTCAATTTCCGAAAGAAACTTTAAATCAAAATATGTAGATGTCAAAATAGAAAATTCTGAAGGTTATATTCCTCAATTATCAGACTGGAAATCAGTAGAGGGAACGGAACTGCATACTGCCACAGTAATTTATTCAGATGATGGCGATTATAAATTCAACATTTCAGTTACTGATTCAGCAGGCAATAAGAACAGCGGTGTAAACTATAATGACTCGGTAGCTCCTAATGAATTTACAATTGATAAAATATCGCCTGATATTTCAATGACATATGATAATAATTCATCCCAAAATGGATATTATTATAAAGATGTGCGTACAGCAACAATTACAGTTGTTGAACATAATTTTGCACCGGATAGAATAAATGTTGACATTTCTGCTGACGGCAATGGAAATATTAATTTGCCGAGCGTTAGTGAATGGAATTCAATAGGAGACACGCATTATGCAACAGTTAACTTTAATCAGGACGCAAAATATTCTGTAAATGTTTCAGCCGAAGATAAATCAAGAAATAAAACAGAAAATACAATAGAAGATGAATTTTATTTAGATCAAACAAAGCCTAATGTTGTTATAAATAATATAGTTGATAAATCTGCCAATAATGAAAAAGGTAATATAGGTTTTGAATTGGTTGCTACAGATTCTAATTTTGATTTATTTGAACCTGAGCTTGTTTCAGATTTTTATAATTCTAAAACAGGAAGTATAGAAAGAAAATCTGTAGACTTAGGAATAATTAAGCAAATAGAGAACGGAAAAAAGTATGTAGTTGAAAATTTGGATTCCGATGGTTTTTATTCTCTGAAATGTAAAGTTGTTGATAAAGCCGGTAATGAATATGATTCTGTAATTGGTTATGATAAAAATGGCGAGGAAAGTATAAAAAAGTGTTCATCGGAAATCTCGATTGTAGATTTTACAGTCAATAGAAATGGTTCTACATTTAGATTTAACGATAATACGAGTATATTAAAAAATGATTATTATGTTCAAGCTGTTTATAATGACATAGTCGTTATTGAAACAAACGTAGATCCTCTTAAATCGTATTCTGTTACTGTTAATGGCAACGAGTTACACGAGGGAGACGATTATACTGTTATAAAAAGTAATGATGAAAATTGGAACGAGTATACATATAAAATAAGTAAATCATCATTCAAAAACGAAGGAGAATATAAGGTCGTAGTTACTTCTAAGGACAAAGCACAGAATGAAGCATTTAGTGATATGAAAAGCGCAGATCTGAACTTTGTTGTTGATAAGACTAAACCCGTTGTAGATGTTTCAGGACTTGAAAGCGATGGTAGATATCAAACAGATAAACAGTTAGTGAATATCATGCCAACAGATGACGGCGGAAAGCTTAAATCAGTAAAGGTTGAAATATTAAACAGAGACGGAAAGATAACATCTGTTCCGATAGATTTATCAGATGATGCGTTAAATAAAGAGCTCGAAAAGAATTCCGGCAAGCTTTCATTTGGGATTAAAGAAGGTCTTTATCAACAGGTTAGAATTACCAGTTTTGATTGCTCAGTCAATACAGATAATAATACCAATACATATCAGGAAACGTTTACTAATGTTTCTGTATCAACAAGCTTTATAAAAATTTTATGGGCAAACACAGCACTGAAATACACCGCTTTGATAGTAATTATTTTAATTGCTGCTACTGTGATAGTACTAATTATTTATAAGAACAATCACAGTAATTCTAAAAAACAAAAATATCTTAACTGAACTAATAATTGTATGAGCTAAAATGATATGACCAAATAAAAAGAGAAGTAACTTCAAAATATGTATAATGAAAATAAAAAATGTAAAAATTGAATATTGTAAGTAGATTAATAAGGTGAAGAAGATCAAGTTAAAATAAACTCTTTAATAATACTGATACCGTTAATTCATATCAGCTAAAAGAAAGATAAGGTGTACGACCAAATAAACTTCAAGGAGTATGAGAACTCGTTTATGGGTCGTAAGTAAAAAGAAACGCAAGTGTCAGACTGACAGGTACCTTCAAGGTGCTGCTAATAAGAGAGGACTTTGCCCGCATATGAAATACCCCCGGCTACGCCGGGGGATATTTATTTGTCAGTTTGTATTCAACTACTTATCAAAGCTGGGGTTAAAAGCATAGAAGTTTTTAGCGTCAAGACCGTCCTGAACCATGCGGAGACCTTCGCCAAATCTCTGGAAGTGAACTATCTCACGTTCTCTGAGGAATTTGATAGGATCCCTTACGTCAGGATCATCGGCAAGCCTTAGTATGTTATCATAAGTAAGACGAGCCTTTTGTTCAGCGGCAAGATCCTCTGTTAGGTCAGTAATAGGGTCGCCGGTAGACTGGAATGTCGCAGCCGAGAAAGGCATACCCGATGCAGCCTGAGGATAAAGTCCTGTTGTATGGTCTACAAAATATGTGTCAAAACCGCCTTCTTTTATTTCTTTAATAGAAAGGTTTCTGGTTAGCTGATAAACTATTGCACTTACTATCTCCATATGTCCGAGTTCTTCAGTACCATAATGTTATAAATTACAAGACCGTCCTATAAAGCGGATAAGTTATGTTCTTTATCAGAATACTTATTAAGCTTTGGATAAATTATTAATTTAAAGTTATCAGGCGATTTTCGTCTTGCTTCTATTTCTTTTACATATATAACTTTTTTGATAATTTCCTTAAGCAGATCATTCTTTCCCTGAGCGGTAGGCAGTTCATTGTATACATCAATTATTTTTTTTGCCTTTGGAATTATATTAGCAATATCTTCATCATCATTTTCAATTTTTAATTCTTGTACAATGGCATTAATAGAATTTTTAGTTTGTTCTATTTTACCTCCGAGTAAGCTTGAACGTTTTAGGAACGTATCATTGTCATAAATATTTTGTTCAAGTAAATCGTGAGTTTTGTTTAACTGCTTGTTAAGAGTTTCAAGTTCAGTTTTTAGTTTGTTTAACGCTTTTCGTCTAATTTCTATTTGATAAGAGGCTTTAGATTTATTCGAGTTTGAATTCCATTCAAGCTTGTATTGTCCAAGCCAGTTTTCAAGGGATTGTAAAATGCGCTGTTCAACTATATTTAAGTTGGAGCTGACATTATTGCAGGAAGTTGAGGGACACATCAGTGTGTCGGGATATGCTCGGTTGCTATTTGGACGGCGTACCATACAACGACCGCATTTTCCGCATAAAACAATACCTGAAAGCGGATTTTTAACAGTATTATGTTCATTAATAGGAAGAGGCGGATTTTTATGAAGATACTCTTGTGCAAGATTAAACGTATCTTCAGATATGATCGGAGAATGTAAACCCTTACAGATAATACTATCATTGGAACGTGGACGTGAAACAGTGACTTTGCCATCTATAATTTTTTTAACATTGTGCCTCCAATTCCAACGTATTTTTCCAATGTAAACAGGATTTGCAATAATATCCCGAATAGTTGATACGACCCAGTCTCCGCCCGTTTTAGTTGGAACCTTCATACTGTTTAGACGGCGTGCTATCAAACTTGTTCCCAGACGTTTATAAGAACCGTCAGATTGTTTTTCTCCGACAGTATACCACTCGAATATCAAACGGATAATTTCAGCCTGTTCTTCAATTATAGATAATGTCCAGCCCTTATCATTCTTGATACGTACACGCTCATAGCCATAAGGGGACTTATTAGCCGCATACTTGCCTTCTTTCACAGAGGCGATACGCCCGCGTTGCAGCCGACGGTTAATCATTTTATATTCCCGACGTGACATAAACAAACCAAATTCAAAATATTCTTCGTCAAATTCATTATCAGGATTATATGTTTTTAACGGAGTTATGATTTTTGTATTACTGTATTTGAATGTTTGTGATACTATGCCCTGATCGATAGTATCTCCTCTGGCAAGACGTTCAACTTCCATCACCAATACGCCTTCCCATAAACCCTGTTCTACTTCCTGTAAAAGCTGCTGCATAACCGGACGTGAGGCAATAGTTTCACCGGATACGATTTCACGGTAGATTTGCGTTATATTTAATGTCATACTTTTTGCAAGCTCAATCAATGTTTTTTCGTGACGCACAAGAGTTTCACCTTCACCGTGTTCTTCTGCTTCAGCGTCTGCACGTGATTTTCGTAAATATATACAATATGGCATAGCAATCACCTTGTAATTAAGATATTGTATTTGTATGTAAATATTATATGTATTAGGACAATTTATTTTAAGAATATATTAATTTTGGGGGTGAAATTATGATTGATGGCACAAATGATAACTTTACAGAAGACTTTATGATAGGTAATACAAGAATTAAAATTACAGCGGACTTTTGTGCAGATCAAACTTGGGAAGAAAAACGGGAGATACTTGAAAGAATTGCACAAAAGGTGAAACCAATGCTTGTGAATTCTATAATTGTTAAAAGTAAAACTAGATTTTAGATTTGAATAATTTTGTAAAGAAAAATTGATTTAGTTTAGTATACATAATTGTTGTTGTTTTATTTAATAACTTTTGCTAAAAAGTATGTTGAATAATTTGTAACTGTATTTTATAAAAGCAGGTACATATTATATCAGACTTTCACTGGACAACAGCTCATTTGGCACATATGATATGAAATATAGATGATAGGATCTTAGAGGATAAAGAATTTAGCCTGTTGCTACGTATTAATCTGATTTTTCAAAAAAACAACTTGCAAAAACACCGCTGTAAGCATATAATACAGCGGTGATTTTTTATGTATGTAATTAATTATAATAGACTTGCCGCAGCAGAATATGCTAAGCGGTGGGCATTGGGAAGAAATCCTGTTTACTATGATTTTGAAAATATAGGCGGAGACTGTACAAATTTTATTTCACAGTGCATTTTTGCAGGCTGCGGAATAATGAATTATACTAAGGATATCGGATGGTACTATAACGGTCTTTCCGACAGAGCTGCCGCATGGACCAGTGTAGAACAACTGTACAGGTTTCTTATTTCCAATAAGGGAGCAGGACCTTTTGGTGAAATTTCTGATTTGAAACGCTCTCAAGTAGGGGATATTGTTCAGCTTTCTGACGGAGAAGTTTTTTATCACAGCTGTATTATTACAGGTTATGAATTTGGTTCTCCGTATGTCTGTGCACACACATATGATGTCTTGAATAAACCATTGAGAAATTATAACTATAACAGTCTGAGGGTAATTCATATTTTAGGTGCCAACAGCAACAGTTAATGTTATTATTGGGAACGGTTCTTGTTCCGAGATTGCATAAAAACTCTGCCTTGTGCATACTTAACAAAGGCAGTGTGTATATTTAAAAATCATTAATAGGATTTTGATTATTTGTTTCTGCCGTAATATAAAAACCGCCTTAGGAAAAACCTAAGGCGGCAATGTCAACGGCGGTTAGCCGTTGCTTGGTGAGCTATCGGGGATTCGAACCCCGGACCCTTTGATTAAAAGTCAAATGCTCTGCCAACTGAGCTAATAACTCATATAGTATTTACCTGTTCTAAATTGTAGCTTTATAATTATAACAAATGTAAAACAGCTTGTCAATAGTTTTTAGTAAAAAATTTTGATATTGCGATTTTAGTTTTTTATTGATATTTTTTACATATGATCTAATTTTATACTTTACTCATTTATTTCAGATTTGTTGACAACTAACTGTATTTGTGATACTATAATTATCAGTCCTACAATAACAGTAGGAATATACTGACTGATATTTGTTGACAAAGCATAGTAAGATTTTATTTTACAATGTGCGGAGGATTATTATGGCAAAAACAATTGCAGATGTTCAAAGTGAGATATTGAAGCTTAAAAATGAAAAAGATATATGTATATTGGCACATAGCTATCAAGGAAGGGAAATTATTGAAATAGCAGATTTTGTTGGTGATTCCTTTGCGCTTTCTGTAAAGGCGAAAAGCGTTCTGAATAAGATTGTTATAATGTGCGGAGTTCGCTTTATGGCTGAAACCGTTAAGCTTTTATCTCCCGATAAGACAGTGATACTATCTAATAAGAACGCCGGGTGTCCAATGGCTGAACAGTTTGAAAAGGAAGAAATAGAGTACATAAAAAAGAAAAACGGAGATCCTTGCGTTGTATGTTATATTAATACAACGACCGAACTTAAAACCGTTTGCGATGTTTGTGTTACATCTTCATCTGCTTTGAAGATTGTTAAAAAGCTTGATGCTAAGGATATTCTATTTATACCTGATATTAATTTGGGTACATATGTTAAGAATAATGTTAAGGATAAAAACATTATGCTTCTTCACGGAGGGTGTCCTGTTCATGCGTGTGTAACAGGGAGTGAGGCGCTAAAGGCAAAGGAGGAGCACCCGAACGCTTTGCTGTTAGTTCACCCGGAATGTGTTCCTGAAGTGGTTAAGCTTGCTGATTATGTAGGTTCAACATCAGGCATAATGGAATTTGCAAAGGCATCAGATTCTAAGGAGTTTATCATAGGAACAGAACAGGCAATCGTTGAAACGCTTCAGTTTGAATGTCCTGATAAGTCATTTTATCCTCTTAGCGTAAATTTAACTTGCAGAAATATGAAAACTACAACACTTGTAGATGTTTTGAATTGCTGCAAGGGTACAGGCGGAGAGGTTATTGAACTTGAAGAGGAAACTATGAAAAAAGCTAAGAAATGTATCGACAGAATGATTGAACTGGGATAGAATAGTTAAAAGCAGTTAAAGGAGGTTTTCCTTTAGCTGCTTCATTATTTTTAAGATAATTTATTTTTTTAATAACGGCTGAATTTGTTTTCCCTCAAGTGCGTATGATATTGCTTCAGGCACAAGCTCAAAGTGGGCAACTATTGAATTTGGTTTGTTGATGTAATCATCTTGAGAATACGGTACAAAGTAATAATTTTTGTAATTTTGTAATGTTCCTATATTTTTGGCACTTGCAGAAAGAGCGTCGTTTGTAGAAATTGCTATAAGTACGGGTCTTGAGTTCCTGAGATGGGATTTACAGGCCATTGTGACGGGGGTATCGGTTATACCCAGACTAAGTTTTGCAAGTGTATTAGCCGTACAAGGAGCTACTACTATAATATCAAACATCTTTTTCGGACCTATCGGTTCTGCGTCTTCTATTGTGACGATAGCCTTGCATTTGCATATTCTTTCAAGCCAGTCTACATTGTCAGAAGCTTTTCCGAATCGTGTATTAATTGATGCTGAATTAAATGACATTATGGGCGTTACCTTGCAGCCGATCTGTACAAGCTGAGAAGCGCATGAAAATGCTTTTTCAAACGTACAGAAGGATCCGCATACGCAGAATCCTACTCTTAGCCCGTCAAATATGTTGTCTTGATTTATTGCCACGGATCGTCGCCCCTTTCATCGAGTATGTTAAGTATTGTATCTGCAATTATTTTTCCCGATGTTACAGGCGCTACCTTTCCGGGAAGACTTAGAGCCCAGATTGTTTTAAGTCCAAGCTGTCTTGCATTGTCAAAATCAACTCCTCCGGGCTTTGAAGCAAGGTCGATAACTAAAGTGTTCTTATTAATCTTAGACAGCTTTTCTTTGTCTAGAATTTTAGCAGGAACAGTATTTATAATTAAATCAAATTCAGAAAGAGAAATATCGATTTTATCGATATCAATTGATTTATAACCGTATAATTCCGCCCATGCAAAAGCATTAAGATTTCTTGCACAGATAGACACGTCGCTTTCTAAAGCCTTAAACAGTTTTGCACAGGCTTTGCCAACTCTTCCGAAGCCTATTATGAGAATTTTAGATCCTGCAACTGTAATAGGCATTTCTTCAATGGCAATTGATAATGCTCCTTCTGCGGTTGGGATACAGTTTTTTATTTTAAGTTCATCACGGATGTAATAATCAACTGAAAAATGCCCATGTTCAAAAAACAGAGTCCTTAGGTTTTTACTCAGATTTCCGCCGACAACGATACTGTGCGGTTTCATAGCTGAAACAGCTTCGTCCAAGGTGATTTCTCCGTCAAAAAACGGAGCGTTTACAGTTCTGTCATCATTACTAGATATTATTGGAAGGACCAAAACATCAATCTGTTCCTTGATGTCATTAAGACTTGATATTTTTTTTAGTTTTGAGTTGTCATAAATATTAAAGCCGAAGCAGTATACATCATATCCTTTATCATATAATCTCTTTGCTAAAAATGTTTGACGTGAATCACCGCCAAGCACTAAAATTTTTTTATTATTAATCATAAGGGTTAGCCCTCCAAGCATAAGAATTTTTATAATGAGAAAAATAAGGGATAGTTCATTATATGTGTTATTTTCTTTTGTGTTAATATTGAAAATGAATAGACATAATGCTATAATGAAAATAAACAGTTATCAGTTTTATAACTAAAACGGATTTGTTTTGACAAAGTTTCAATAAGAAACGGAGATAAGTATGAATAAGATTTCAGTCGATAAGATCAATTTAAACTTGCGTACCGACAGAAAGAATTTTATTAATGAATGTGAAAGAATTTATGACTCACAGCTTTATGAGGTTGCAAACGCTATAAGCGACCGTTCATTTCAAAGACCGATTATTCTGCTGTCGGGACCATCCGCATCTGGTAAAACTACAACTGCTATGAGGCTTGAAAATCTGCTTGAAAATTTAGGGCATCCTTCAAAAACACTGTCGCTTGACGATTATTTTTTTCCGCTTGATAAAAGTTGTGAGAATATCGACTTTGAGGCTCCTGAAAGAATAGATATTCCTTTATTAAAAAAACAACTTGAGGATATTGCTTGCTGTAAAGAGGTTATTTTACCGGACTTTAATTTCAAAACTCAGAAGAGAATGGTAAAAGAAAGATATAAAAGACAAAAGGATGAAATAGTTGTAATTGAGGGTATTCATGCTTTAAATCCTGATGTAACAGGGGATAACGATGATTTTTCAAATAATATATATATAAGTGTAAGAACAAGAATAATTGACAAAGACGGCATTTCATTCCATCCTTCAAAAATAAGGCTTATAAGGCGTATATTTCGTGATACACAGTTTCGTGCAAGGAGTATCGAAACTGTTCTAAATCAGTTTAAAAGCGTAGAGCGAGGGGAAAATCTTTATATTATGCCGTTTAAAGAGCGCTCTCATTTTGAAATCGATACGTTTATGGGATATGAACTTTCTGTGTATAAAGATTGTCTGATAAAAATGCTTGTGAATATAAAAGATACATTTGCTGATTATCATAAATTTGAGTCTTTGGAAAAAATGCTTAAACAGCTTGACTCTTTGGATTCTTCTCTTGTTAAAAAGAATTCAGTCGTGCGGGAATTTTACGGAGGAAGTGAGTTTGAATATTAAGGCTTGTAATTTGAAAGGAAGTGACATAGCTATGATTAATGATAAAATCAAGATTTCAGCTTCAATTTTAGGCTGTGATCTGGCGAATTTGGAGAGTGAATTAAGACGTGTTGAAAAAGCAAAGGCGGATTATGTTCATTTTGATGTGATGGACGGTGTTTTTGTTGATAATATAAGCTTTGGACTTCCTGTATTAAAGGCTGCAAAAGCAAAGACTTATCTGCCGTTTGATGTGCATTTGATGATAACCGATCCTGAAAATTATATAGCTGAGTTTGCACGATGCGGAGCAGATATTATAACATTTCATTCGGAAGCGACAAGCGATATTAAAGGCTGTATAGATTTATGTAAGAAGAACGGATGCAAAGCAGGTCTTTCAATAAAACCCAGCACCCCTGCATCAGAGGTATTTCAATACCTTGAACAGCTTGATATGGTACTTGTTATGACTGTTGAACCAGGCTTTGGCGGTCAGGGATTTTTGCCATATACATCAAAAAAGATAAAGGAAATACGTCAAAAGTCAGATGAACTGGGACTTAGCCTTGACATTCAGGTGGACGGAGGAATTTCGGACAAAACCTGTAATGAGGTTAAAGAAAACGGTGCGAATATACTGGTAGCAGGAACGTATTTGTTCAAAGCTGATGATATGTCAAGAGCAGTTGAGTCACTTAAATAACGCTATCCGTATAATTCAGAAATTTTATTCAGAGCATTACTGTTTATCAATAAATCGTAATGCTCTTTTGTTTGTTCAATAATAAGTCTGTCGTTTGAACTGCGGCATTTTACTTTTTTCAATGCCCTTGCCGCTTGCTTTATATGCGTTTTTGAAAATGATATTATCAGTCTGTATATGTTATCGGAATAATAAAGTATACTGGACTTAATAATTATACCCATCGAGTTTTTAAGTCTTGAGCTGAGATTTATAAGTTCTTTTACACTGTCAGTCTGAAACATTATTTCAAACAAAAATTCGGAATTATTGATATCTGTTTTTTTACAGCTTTCTTTTTTGGTTATATAAACGATGCATCCGCCGGTAAACTCTTCAAAAATTTCAACGTAAATTTTATTGCCAATGTCATAAAAGCCGCTTCGCTTAAGCAAACTGATAAGAATATCGACCAGTCTTTTGGCTTCCGGAGAATTCCTGTCGCATTTTGAAAAATCTATATCAAGCATTGTTAAATCATTTTGTGTTAGAGCTATTTTTATCGTGTTATCCGATATACGAATAATTCTCAAGTTGTTCACCCCGCTGATCATAAAAATGAATCCTTACTTCGCAATCACAGAAGATAACCGTTATGTTATAGTATTCTTTATTGCTTATTTCTGTGAAAACAGATAATATGTATTTGCTGTCAAATAAATAAGGCATACAAACTTATGCTTGTATGCCTTTACTTGATGTCAATTTTAAGTTTTGATGTATCGATAAGATCAGTACCGCTTAATGATGTATTTTTTCCTTTTTTTAAGTACAATAATTAGAGCCGCAGCTGCTATTATTAATACCAAGCTAATCATAATAATTATCGGAGCGAAAAGCGGGGATCGTTTAGCTTTTGACAAAGTTTTGCTTTTTGGTACGTCCTCGTTAACCGTTATACTTGCATAGAAGGTTTTTTCTACGACAATGGCGTCTATACATTCGCTTATTTTCTCGTGCCCCTTTGAGTTGGGATGAATATCAACGCTGCTGATATTTGTAAGTTCCGCTGATTTACCTGTGAAACTGGTGTATACGTCAGCGACATTGTATCTTTGTTTGTTGTCATCGGTTGACGCATTCATATTTATTATTCGGTTGACCTCGTCAATCCTTGATATGAAAACATCGGTAAGCAGGCTTGGAATTTCAAACTTTAAGCCGTCTAAAGGATTATATACAGTTTGAAAAATAATCTCTGTGTTTGGATTGATCTCATATATTTCATCGGTTATCCCTATTATATTTCCTTTTAGCTTTGTAATATTGTTGCTTATGGTTTGAACCATTTTATTTAAGTCGTTTAAAACATCGGGATCGGTAAAATCAAAATTGACCTCTGTTTCCTGATTGGTAAAGTTTTCTCCCACAGTATCTTGTATGAATTTCAAAAGTGCACTTAGAAGGTCGTTTCCTCCAATTGAAATTAATACAAGATCTGATTTCTTAATATCTTCATCATAATTTCCCGATTTAACCCTGGAATAAAGCTCTAAAGAAGTCTGACCGTCGATTGCATAGTTATAATAGTCGTTGTTTTGAGAAAGCTTATATTTTTTTGCAAGAATATTAGCGTAAGATTCGGTATTATAGTTGTTTCCCTTTTTATAATTGGCAAGACCGCAGCCGGTTGATATTGAATCTCCCAGTACCAGCATACATTGCGGGGTTGAAACTTTAACCTGCTTTGTTTTTTGTTCAGCAAGAGCTGAAACACAATTGTATGAAAAAATTGTAATGCAAATAATAAATGTGTATATGAATAAAAAGAATTTGTTTTTTATTTTGATCACCATTCCTTATTTTTGTAAAAAGAAAGCGTAAAAACCTATTATCGAGCTTGAATATGGCAATGAAGACAAGCGTTAAATATATTATATATGAAAAAAATTAATAAGGCAACTTTATATTGATATTTTTCCCAAAGTGTATTATTATATTAGTTATGAATAAAGAGAAATACTTTGAAAAATGGTGCATGGAGAAATTTTATGCTGGTTAATTGTGAAAATTTATATAAATACTTTGGCGGCGAGCTGCTTCTTTCAGATATAAACTTTACTGTCGAGGACAGAGATGTTATAGGATTGGTCGGTAAAAATGGATGCGGAAAATCCACTCTTTTAAAAATAATTATGGGTTATGAGGGATTTGATAAAACTTCTGACGGAAAGGGAACTCTTGTAATTGCAAGCAAGGTAAATATAGGTTTTTTGGCACAGAACAGCGGACTTACCAGTAAAAACACCATAAAAGATGAGATGAAAAGACCGTTTAAGAAGCTGCTTAACGCATATGGCAGAATGAAAGAGCTTGAAAAGAGTATGGGCAGTTCTGATGATAATAATACAAAAAAGAAACTGTCAGATGAATACGCTGGACTGTCAAGCTACTTTGAATCTAATGACGGTTACAGAATAGACGTGAAAATCTCTTCCGTTTTGAACGGAATGGGCTTTAAAGATTTTGACTTAGAAATGGTGATAGATAACCTTTCAGGCGGTGAAAAAACACGGCTTGCTATGGCAAAGCTTCTTTTAGAAGAGCCTGATCTGCTTATTCTGGACGAACCGACAAACCATCTTGACCTTGATACGCTTTCGTGGCTTGAGGATTATTTAAAAGGCTATAAGGGAGCAATAATAATAGTATCGCACGACAGATATTTTCTTGACAGGCTTTGCAACAGGATATTTGAAATAGAAAACAAGCGTCTGACCGCTTACAAGGGAAATTATTCTTCTTATGTAGTTCAGCGTGAAATGAAACTTGAAAGAGAAAAAAAAGAGTATGAAATTCAAAAAAAGGAAATTGCAAAGCTTAAGGATTATATTGCGAAGAATAAGGTGCGTGCGTCTACTTCCAATATGGCGAAAAGCAGACAGCGTACGCTTGACAAAATTGAACGTATTGAAAAGCCCGTAAATTATATAAGACCGCCTAAAATAAAGCTTGAATACGATTACGAACCGACAAAGGATATTCTTAAAGTTGACGGCTGCGACCTGACGGTCGGTAAGGGTGAAAACAAAAGAACTCTGATTGATAGCATCAGCTTTGATGTAAAAAGAGGTGAAAAGGTATCTATTATCGGAAAAAACGGGGTCGGAAAGACTTCCATATTAAAACTTATACAGGGAATTATCGAACACAGCAAAGGAAATATTGAATGGGCTAATAATGTCAAAAAAGCTTACTTTGAACAGGAAAACACAACGCTTGACAGGTATAATACTGTTATTGACGAGGTCCATAAGCGTTTCCCCGCAATGACTGACGAACAAATAAGAAAGATTTTGGGAAGCGTACTTCTTACAGGTGATGATGTTTTCAAGCGTGTTGGTGTACTTTCAGGAGGAGAACGGGCAAAGCTTTGTTTTGCTGTTCTTACGCTTCAAAGGGGAAATGTTTTGATTCTAGACGAGCCTACCAATCATTTGGATCTGATAACAAAAGAGGTTTTAGAGCAAGCGTTGGCAGAATATCAAGGTACGATAATTCTTGTATCTCACGATAGATATTTGCTGAACAAGCTGTCTACAAGGATAATTGAAGTCAGTGAAAACGGGGTTGTGTCATATAATGGGAACTATGACGAATATCGTGAACAAAAGTTAAGAGAGATTTCTAAAAAAACAGAAAGCGATAATAATCAGAAGGAAAAATCTAAACAGGATCCGAAGAAGAAGCAATACAGAACCAAAGAACATCGAGCGGCAGACGTTAAAAGAAAGCAGTTAATAAAAGAACTCGAGTCGGAAATTGAGTTGCTTGAACAGGAAATATCAGAGCTTGAAACAGATATTTCTACTCCTGAGATCGCGTCAGATTATGAATTATGTGTACGCAAGTGCAAAGAGCTGGAGGAGAAAAAGAAATCCCTTGATGCCAAACTTGAGGAATGGGCGGAGTTAGAGTGAGCCGGTTTGTACTTTTTTGAATTAATTATATGTAAGAGCGGTTTTTACCGCTCTTTTTATTGATCAGATAAGCGGATTGAAATAAATTAAAACATTGTTCCGAAGTCCTCAAAGACTTCACCGATAGCTTTTATTGCTTTACCTGTATTTGATTTAAGCATTCTTTTATCCTTTTTAGTGGCATTTGATAAAGCGTAAGTTGCAGCGCCGACAGCCATTCCTATTGTAATTCCCTTAGCGAGCGAACTGATGTTGATTTTCATAATATATCCTCCTTTTTTATTTGTAATAGTAATTTTCCCGAAAAAACAATTGTATATTCAGAGATTTTTTTGTAATATAAGGTTGTTAGATATTCAAAAATGTGATATACTATTTTAGAAATTAAATGTAATTTTTTTAGGAGAAATTTTATGTTTGAGTGTAAAAAGGTTGCTGCTGTCAATGATATTTCCGGAATCGGACGCTGCTCAATGACGGTTATTATTCCTTCTTTGTCTGCAATGGGTATTCAGGTTTGTCCTGTTCCTACGGCTGTTTTGTCTGCACATACCGGATTTGACGAGTATGTTTTTCGCGATTTAACTGATTATATTAAGCCTGCACTTGGGCATTATAAAAAAATTAAATATAAATTTGACTGTATTTACACAGGATTTCTCAGTTCTGAGGAGCAGGTAGATTATTGTCTTGAGTTTTTTGATAGTTTTAAAGTCTCATTGAAAGTATGCGACCCTGTTATGGGCGATGGAGGAAAGACTTATCCAACTTATACCAAAAAGATGTGTGAAAGAATGATTGAGCTTGTAAGAAAAGCAGATGTTATTACTCCTAATTTAACCGAAGCGGCAATACTCTTAGGCGAGGAATATCAGCCGGTGGCAATGACTTCTTCAGAGATCAAGTCGTGGCTTGTAAGACTTTCAGAAATTGGACCGAATGTAGTAGTCATCACCAGTGTTTCGTTAGCAGGCTCCGGGCTTTGCAATGTCGGTTATGACAAGGAACATTCAACATTCTGGAAGGTTGTGTGCGATTATGTTCCTGCACATTATTCCGGCTGCGGCGATATGTTTGCAAGCGTTTTGGTCGGAGGACTTCTCAAAGGCGACAGTTTGCCTATTGCAATCAACAGAGCAACTGCATTTACCGAGCTTGCAATTAAAACCACATTCAGTTATTCTGCTGAACCGAGTGACGGAATTATGCTTGAAAGCTGTTTGAACTGGCTTATCAATACACAGATTTTTAAAGACTACGAAACTCTGTAAACAGAAATGATACGGGAAAGGAAGTTATTATGTATACCCAGGGATTATATGAAATTATCAAGAAGGAACAAATTGCTAAAGATACGTTTGACCTTACAATATCGTGTGGTAAATTAAGCGAGCTTGCAAAAGCAGGACAGTTTGTCCATATAAGTGTTCCTGGATTTTTCTTAAGACGTCCTATTTCAATATGCAATATTGATAAGGAAAACGGAACAATCCGAATAGTTTTTCAGATCAAAGGAAAGGGAACAGATGTGCTTTCAAAATTTGAAACAGGTGAGAAGCTTGATTTGTTAGGTCCGTTGGGTAATGGATTCAAGCTGCTGGATCCTGATAAAAAGGTAATAACGATCGGCGGAGGTATAGGTACTCCTCCCATGCTTGAAGTTGCTAAATATTATGGGGAAAATGCGACGGAAATTTCGGGGTTCAGAACAAAGGAACTTGTTATTCTTCAGGATGATTTTAAGGCTCAGGGTAATAAAACTATATTATGTACAGACGACGGAACTGCCGGTGAAAAGGGATTTGTAACAGATGCATTGTCTGTAAGTATTGAGAAAGAAAAGCCCGATTTCATTTATGCCTGCGGACCGACTGTTATGCTGAAAGCAGTGTCAGAAATCGCAATGAATAATAAAATACGCTGTCAGATATCACTTGAAGAAAGAATGGCTTGCGGTGTGGGAGCTTGCTTGGGCTGTGCTGTAAAAATGAAAGTACTTGGAAATGAGTTTTATGGACACGTTTGCAAAAACGGACCTGTATTCTATTCAGAGGAGGTTATACTATAATGTCGGATCTGTCAGTAAATTTCTGTGGAGTTGATATGAAAAATCCTTTGATCACAGCCAGCGGAGCTTACGGTTACGGACGTGAATATGTTGATCTTTACCCGATTTCAGCTATCGGAGGGATATCTACAAAGGGTACAACGCTAAACGTAAAAGACGGCAATCCTCCTCCGAGAATTGCGGAAACTCCGAGCGGAATGTTAAACTCTGTCGGATTGCAAAACGGCGGACTTGAAAGGTTTATAAGTGTTGAACTGCCTAATCTTGAAAAACAGGATATAGCTATAATTGCAAATATTGCCGGAGGTACAATTGAGGAGTGTGTAGAGCTTGTTTCAAAGCTGGAAGGAACAAGCGTGGATATGATAGAGCTTAATATATCCTGTCCGAATGTTAAACAGGGCGGAGCGGCATTTGGAACAAACAGAGATTGTGCCGCTGAAATTACAAGTGCGGTAAAGCGTGCAACTTCCAAACCTCTTATGGTTAAGCTTTCGCCAAATGTAACCAGTATATCAGATATCGCAAAAGCAGTTGAGGCTGCCGGAGCTGACGCACTGTCTTTGATAAATACTTTGCTCGGTATGAGAATAGATATAATGTCAAGGCGTCCGATTCTTAAGAACAATGTAGGCGGACTTTCAGGACCGGCTGTATTTCCCATAGCTGTAAGAATGGTATGGCAGGTTGCAAATGCAGTTGATATTCCTGTGTGCGGAATGGGCGGAATATCCTGTGCTGAGGACGCTATTGAAATAATGATGGCAGGTGCCAACTGTTTTCAGATCGGTGCTGTTATGTTTAACGATCCTTATGCCCCTGTGAAAATTATTGACGGGCTTAATGAATGGTGCGAAAAAAACGGAGTAAAGAATATAAGTGAAATTGTAGGAACGGTCAAGCCGTGGTAATATATAGGTTGTATAAGTATGTCAAAAGAGGGACTTTTGTCCCTCTTTTTAGTTTATTTTTTTATAGCTGTGAAAAGTAACAAAGTTTGTAACAATTGACTATGATTTATTTCAATATTGTAATCAATTTGTAATTATTAACGATTTCTCGACAATAAATTGCACAAATATGTGACTTAAGATAACATAAGATTATATAAAATAAACAAAACTTACATATTAAAAAGGTTACAAAACATTTGACTTTTGTAACCTTTTACTTTAGAATATCAAAAAGCACTTTGAGTTAGACAGACGGTTACTGTTTTTTGTGCTGATGTAAAACATATAAAACGTGTAATTATTTATGAGAGAACAGAGTGAAAATTCACTCGTGATTGGAGGAGCGAAATGAAAATTTTATTTTATTTCAAGATGATTTTTATAAAACATCTTGAAAAGGTCATAGCCTGTGCCGCCACAGGGCTGTTTGCAGTGTCCATGATACAAAATATAAGTACTATTAGCTTTGATGATAAATCAGACAAAGATAATACATCAAACTCTTTGAGTATTTATGAATTTATGGCAGAGCCAAACAGCAGAGAAATTGAAAAGATCACATCTTTGCCAAAAACAGAGGCTTTAATTATTAAAAAGGATGATAAAGAAAATAATAACGAAGTTACAAAAAAAACGTCAGTAACTTTAAACAATGACGCCGA
The DNA here is from genome assembly GCA_947584375.1 of uncultured Clostridia bacterium. Lineage (GTDB taxonomy): Bacteria > Bacillota > Clostridia > Oscillospirales > Ruminococcaceae > UMGS1601. The sequence continues at coordinate 36,731 of CANPWL010000010.1, forward strand.
AGAGACAAAAGCTTCAAATGTTTACTGTAAAAAAACAAAAACCGAATCAAATAAAAAAGTGAATATGAAAAAAACGGACAGCAAAAAAAACGAAGAAAGGGAATCAAGTTCAGGTAATAAAAAGAAGTCTATTATAAAAAAGAAATCACATAAATATAAGAAAACAGGAAACATAATTAAGGACAGATTAAATTCTGTTGAGCTGAAGCCAAATAAATTTCTCAAGGGAAGAGAAGAAAAAATTCTCATAAAGCATTTAGATAAAATAATTGATGATGATATGTCAAACTATGAAAAAGCAAAGGCGTGTTATGATTATATAATAAACAACACTTATTATTCATACGGTGGATGGGGAAATGCAATTGAATCTGTTCTTGAAAACGGTTTTGGCACTTGTACCGAATACTCATATGTATATATGGCAATGATGAGGTATCTCGGATTTAACGCAAAGACGGTTGACGGAAGTACCGCAATGGCTGCCGGAGGATACGGTTATCATATGTGGACTGAAGTTAAGCTTAACGGAACTACATATGTTTTTGATCCTCAGGTTGAAGATGATATGTCAAACGGGAAGATAAATTATTATAGATTTTGTAAGACCTATTCGGAGGTTTCCGGCTCGTATATAAAATAATATATTCATAATCGGCGGACTTATCTTAAAAAAGATTTGTACGTCTTTTATGTTTATTGAATAAATATGAAAAGTATGCCAATAATCTATTTAGAAAAAGAAAGTGAGGCATACATATGCAGACAAATCTATATGAAAACAATAAGCAACTATTTAAAAGAGAAAGAATCAAGGCTGCAATTATAATAGGCTTTATGGCAGCAGTTTTTATGTCATTTACTTTTGGAGAAGAGTTAAAGGAACTGTCATTTTTATTCCCTGAGTTCAGCATTTCTCCGTCAGTAAGATTGGATGAAGAAAATAAAAACAAAGCAAAAAGCTCGGATGATTTAGTAGTTGAGGTTGAGGAGGATGAAAAGCCGGATGTAAGATTTTTTATTATCGACTTTTTTAAATCACTGTTATAGGTAAGATTTTAGAATCAGCAGTAATATTGTATAGACTGCCGTTTCTTAAAAGTTTTATGTATCTTAAATATGATTAACGGCTGGCTGAGAAAATATCATATAAAACACAAAAGTGTTCAGGAATGACCTGAACACTTTTCTTGTATCTTGTTTCCGACTTCTTGTCCTTTCTTCTGATTGATAAATATGTACTATTTATTAAAATATTCTTCTTTATCATATAAGACCTTGACAAAAACGGTCAAAAAATGTTATTCTGTCTATATGTTTTATTCTGATAAAGTGATGAAATAAGCAGTAGACGTCAAATCATTTTAGGAGAAAGTAATTATAGTATTAATAAGAGGTGCACAGATGAAAAAACCGTTTGTTACTAGGGAAATAATTGAGAAGATAACTAAAACTTATCCTACCCCTTTTCATATATACGACGAAAAAGGAATTCGTGAAAATGCAAGAAGGCTCAACAAGGCATTTTCGTGGAATAAGGGATTCAAAGAGTACTTTGCAGTAAAGGCTACCCCTACTCCCGGTATATTAAAAATATTAAAGGAAGAGGGCTGCGGAGTAGATTGTTCTTCGCTCACTGAGCTTATGATGAGCGAGGCTTGCGGATTTACAGGCTCGGATATAATGTTTTCGTCGAATGCAACGCCCGATGAAGACTTTCTTTTGGCAAAAAAATTGGGTGCTAATATTAATCTTGATGATTTTTCGCATATTGAAGTATTGGACAAACTTTGTTCAATCCCAAAAACAATATGCTGCCGTTACAATCCGGGCGGGAATTTTGAGATTGCAAATAAGATAATGGATAATCCCGGTGACGCTAAGTACGGAATGACAAAAGAACAGATTATTGAGGCATACAAAATACTTATGAAAAAGGGTTCAGAAGAATTTGGGATTCATTCGTTCTTAGCTTCTAATACAATTTCAAATGAGTATTATCCTGAGCTTGCAAGAACTCTGTTTGAACTGGCGGTTGAACTTCATGAGAAAACAGGGGCAAAAATCAAGTTTATCAATTTATCAGGAGGCATCGGTATACCTTACCGTCCTGACGAACCTGCAAATGATATTGAGATCATAGGAGAGGGAGTTAGAAAAGCCTTTGAAGAAATATTGGTTCCTGCCGGAATGGGTGATGTGGAAATTTATACAGAGCTTGGCAGATTTATGTTAGCGCCATACGGACATCTTATTGCAAAGGCTGTTCGTGAGAAGAATATTTATAAGAATTATATTGGTCTTGACGCTTGTGCCGCTAATCTTATGCGTCCGGCAATATACGGAGCATATCATCACATTACAGTGTTAGGAAAGGAAAACGAACCTTGCGAATATAAATATGATATTACAGGCGGACTTTGCGAGAACAATGATAAATTTGCCATTGACAGGATGCTTCCAAAGATTGATATAGGCGATTATATTTGTATTCACGATACAGGAGCTCATGGATTTTCTATGGGATATAATTATAACGGAAAACTTCGTTCTGCGGAGATACTTCTCAAAGAGGACGGAAATACAGAGCTTTTGCGCCGTGCCGAAACACCAAGCGACTATTTTGCTACCTTTGATTTTACGCATCTTTTTGATAATATATAAAAAGCTGTTTATGAGAGTACTTATAAAAGTACTCTTTTTTAATATCTGACATTATGTTTTAACAGACATTGCTATATTAAATATATTGAAAAATGACGTTTTTTATTGTATAATTACTGATGGATTTATATGAAAGTTTGAATTTAAAGAAAAATTATATGTATCTAATAAGATATGGTATTATTTACGGAGGTTTTGATGTACGCAATAAAGAGATTTGCAATTTTTATAATAGCTTTTGCGGCAATTATGTGTGTATCTTTTCTTTTATCAGACAGCTCGGACGCCAATTTTGTTTTGGCTTATGACAGTCATGCTTCTGAAACTGAAAGCTCTGTTCCTTCGACGAGCGTTAGTACTGATATTAATACAACCGAATCTGCAACACAAGCTGACGTAACGCAAACAGCTACTGTACCGGCAACGGCAGCAACTCTATCGAACACAACGACCACTAAATCAGAATATAAGCGTAAAAGCGTAAAAATAAAAAGTGTAAAGGTTAAAAAGCTTAATGCTAAGGTGAGTTGGCATAATCTTGAGAATGCAGAAAAATATGAAGTATTTATCTTCAAGAAAAATAAGTGGAAGAAAATCAAATCAACACATTTGAATTATTATACAATAAAGGATCTTGAAAATTACAGTACATATTCAGTACGTGTCAGGGCTGTGGTTAGCACACCTTACGGAAGAGATTACAGTTATTTTTCTGAGAGCAGGGACTTTGAAATAAACGAAACTAAGCTTTACGATCTAAGAAGCGCAAATCTTCTAAGCAGAAAAAAGAAAGTTAAAAAACGAAATGTTTCAGGATATTATACAGGATATGCAAGCGGAAAATATAAGGGCTACATATTGATAGATTACAATTACGGTACATACCTTGTAAAGCGTTCAAAGGTCAAAATTGTTAAGGGAGCAAAAGTGCTTTCCACGTCAGCTGTTTCTCAAATAAACGGAAAATACAGAGGCTGGTCTGCATGCGGACCGGCTACTGCGACAATTCTGCTTAACTCTGAAAAGAAAGCTGATCTTCGCAAAGATGATTTAATCAGGGTTTCTAAAATAAAACATCTTGAGGATCAAGGTTCGGTAACTAAAACCGGAGGAGGAATAACTTCGCCTAAACTTATAAAGCTTATTAAGCATTTTGGATATAACGCTAAGAACCTTTATAAAAACTCTATAAAGCCGTCCAAGATAATCAAAAAGCAGATCGACTCGGGTAAGAGATGCTTAGTGCTTGTTAAGTACAGCGGAGGTATAATGCCGAACAGCGGGGCAGCGCATTTTGTTGTAATATGCGGTTATAAAAAAATAGGCGGAAGGCTTTATTTTTATTATGCTGATCCGTATTACAGTTCAGCCGGCGGAAGAAGCCTACTTTCAGTTTCATCTAGTTTGATAAACAGGTCTGTCAGCAGAAAATTTTCAGAACCTAATACAGTTTTAGTTTTAGAATAATTAAATCCGCTTGTGTTTATCGTTATGATAATACAGGTGGCTTTTTAATTGCTAAAATATCGTTTTTTAATAGTTATATTTAATCCTACTACTTGTTTACAGGGAGTATATCAAAACTACAATTTATAACTTTGAGGAACGTATTCTTCAGTACCTATATCTGAAAGTATTGCCTTTACTTCATTGCAAGGTGCGGTATATCTTTGTGACAAATAACGCATTGCAGCTCCTAATTCACCATCCGGACCGCCGAACTGTGTTATAATTACCTTTGCCAGAGCAGGGTTAGGATTTTTTATGTTTACAGGATATTCAAGTTTCTTTTTATATTGCCACATTAGTTCTCACTCCTTTCCCATGGCCAAGGTTTTGTAGCCCATGTCCATTCATCGGTACTGTCAACTCCGCTTACTGTTATAGGAGCATACTTTTCTTCATATTTTTCAACGGCTTCTTCGTATTCTTTTTGGTGCTTTCTGAAATATTCAAGCGCCTCTTTGCAGGTTGGGTGGCTGTCAAGGTATAGCTGAGCCTCAACAACTGCGAAACCGTGCATTCTTACCGACTTCAATAGTTTACTTCTTTCTGCATCCATTTGAAACAGCCTCCTCTCCTATAAATGGCTTGTCGAGAGATGGGAATATTGTTCCCCGGCATAGAGCAATGTTAACATCGTATGTTTTTTCCCATTTCTGAAAAGGAACGTATGCCATGCCTATTGGTGTACTTTCAGGAAATTTTCCTTCAGGCTGCGGACAGCCTTCACAAAAGCCGTCTGCACATATGTCAGATGATTTAGGTGTACAAATCTCCATGTTAATTCTCCTTAATATTATTTGTGATAATATGTCCCGTGTTCTATAAAGTTAAGTATAATTATATAAATATTTGAGGACATAAATATGTAATAACTCGGCTGAGTTGTTACATCACAATTTATTATATGCAAACATGAATTTTTTGTTATTATATCGAAACTTGTCGCTTTGAAGGAATGAATATTAATAACCGCAGATATGATTTTCTGCGGTTATTTTCGTAAAAATTATATTTAAGATTTTATTGTTATATCGCTACGCTTTCTTTTTGAATAAAACAGTAAAGGTGCGGTATGTTTATGATTATATTTTATATATAAAAAGTAAAGTAATATTTACTTGAAATGTATCACATATTGGTATATAATTAATTTGTATTTGTTAAAATACTATATTATCATAAAAAGGAGTACTGCTATGAAAATGTTTAAGGTGTTCAGCAATTATAAGCCGCAAAAGATTAGCAGAATCGCTTTGTTTTCTTTCGCTGTAAGCCTGTTTTTCAAGGGCAGGAAAAAAGATGGAAAGCATAAAAATATATTTATTAGGTTTGTAAGAAACTTTACAAGAGTTTCTTCTTTTGCAGGCATTGCCTCAATATTTGGAGCTAAAAATACAGTGAAAAATAAAGACATTGGCATTAGCTTTGAGGAAGCCGCAGAGTTGTACAATAAATCTGTCGGTGAAACAGTTATAGATATTGAATATGATAAAAAAGGAAACGCAAAGGGTACAGGCAAACGTACTAAAACTTATTATGATTTAGATGAAATGACTTCAAAGTCTTGATTTGCCGTTTTTTAGAAAGGTGAGAATTCTATGAAAATTAATAAGAAATTTTTTGTTTCTTTAGGTCTGGGTACGACAGCGGCAGTGATGTTTTGCAGAAATAAAGCAGACGCTTGGTTCTCTGATACCCACTCGGCTATATTTGAATCTGCTCTTGAGATTTTGAAAAATGATAATAAAAATGAAGCATATAATTTTTTTGAGGAGCATAAGGACCGTATTTCATACGGAGTTATTGTTCCTGATTTTAAGGGAGACAGAAATAAAGGCAGCGGAATGCACTATTACTCTTCATGCGATAAAAACGGAAATGCTATTCAGCCGACTTATACAGGGTTTTATGCAAACAGGCTCGGCAGGTTTGCTCCATCGGCAAGGACAATGCTTGAAGAGAATTATACTATGAGTTTTATCCAGTTTGCAAACAATATGAATGATATGGCACTTGATTCTTTGGGAAGATGTATTCATTTTATTTCGGATATAGGCTGTACGGTTCATACGACTAACCTTATATCTTTGCCTACAAAAAACAATCCGCATCATTGTTATGAAAAATACGCACTTGCAAATATGGAGCGTTTTCATACCAATAGCTGCGATGATAGTCTGTACGAGGCTTATCTAAATAAAAGCATAGGTGAAATGCTGAATATTCTATCCATAGAATCATCAAAATACTATGCTGATGTAAAGTCTGTTGAAAATACTACTTTTGAATACGCACTTATGAATATGCTTCCGCTAACCGAAAAGCACATTGCAGCATTTATGAATGCGTATTATGAAAGACTTTCGGAAAATGTGAAAAAGGCTTTGAAAGTTAAAAATAACATTAGGATAAAATCTGTATGCGACAGCTCTTATCTTACTATATATGAAAACGGAAGGGCAGGGCTTTCTAAGCTGAAGGATAATTTGAATCAGACCTTTAATATAAGGCTTAATCTTGACGGAAGCGTTAGGATAGTTAATAAAGAGGGCAATTTGGTCTGCGACGGTATGTTTGGTTTTAAATGCGGAAAGGCAATTAAGAACAACGGATTCAGGCTGACCGAAACCAATGGATTTTATAAGATAACAACTGAGTATTCACGATTTACAAAACTATTGACAAATACTAAAAGGCATATAAAATACCGTCTTTTTCAAAAGGACTTTGATCCGCTTGATGACAGTCAGATATGGCTTGTTGAAAAAGTATAAACCTTAAAAGATTGCAGACATATAATATTAGTAATTTGAATATTTTAGTTTTTATATGAATTTGGAATTATTTACAGAAAGGAATGTATTTTAATGAAAACACTTGTACTTTTATGCGACGGAATGGCGGACTACCCTGTAAAGGAATTAGGGAATAAAACTCCTATGGGTGCGTCTGTTACTCCTAATATGGATAAATTAGCTAAGAAAAGCTATTTGGGACTTGTAAAGACAGTTGCTGATAATATGAAACCCGGAAGCGATGTTGCAAATCTTGCAGTGCTGGGGTATGATCCGCAGGTTTATTATTCGGGTCGTTCTCCTCTTGAGGCAGGTTCTATCGGTATTGATATGAAGCCTACTGATGTTTCGTTCAGGTGTAATTTAGTTACTTTGTCTGACGATGCTGATTATTCTGACAAAACCATTTTGGATTATTGTGCTGATGATATCTCAACGGATGAGGCAAGAGAAATAGTGAAAACCTTAGCCGAGCATTTCAACAATGAGGAATTTCAGCTTTATTCAGGAGTTTCATACCGCCATTGTCTTATCTGGAACAATGGTACAACTGATGTCGGAACGCTTACTCCGCCTCATGATATAACAGGAAAGCCGATAAAGAATTACATACCTTTACACCCTAACGCAAAAAAGCTTTATGATATGATGGTTGAAAGCTATGATATACTTAAAGATCATCCGGTGAATAAAGCAAGAGAAGCAAAAGGCTTAAGACCTGCAAATTCTATGTGGTTCTGGGGCGAGGGAACAAGAAAGGCTCTTATGCCGTTTGAGGAAAAATACGGACTTAAAGGCTCAATAATTTCTGCTGTTGATCTTTTGAAAGGAATAGGAAAGTTCAGTGGTATGAATGTTGTGAATGTTGAGGGAGCAACGGGATATATTGACACAAACTTTGAGGGAAAAGCCAATGCTGCTATTCAGGAGTTTAAAAACGGTCAGGACTTTGTGTATATTCATGTTGAGGCTCCTGACGAGTGCGGTCACAGACATGAAATAGAGAATAAGAAAAAGTCAATTGAGCTTATAGATGAAAAGATATTAGGACCTGTTTTGAACTCGTTGGAGGAATATGAAGATTATAAGGTTTTGATTATGCCTGACCACGCAACACCTCTTGAGTTAAGAACACATACAAACGACCCTATTCCTTTTTTGATGTATCATAAAAAAGATGAGGTTGAGGGAAAAGACGAATTTACAGAAAAGACTTGTGAAGAAACGGGTGTTTATATTGAGGACGGTCATAAAATTTTGAGTATATTCCTGGAAAGATAGAACTGTTTTTGATATAAGTACAGTTGTATTTGAACAAAAAACTATGAATTATCATCAGTTATTTGTATTGATTGTCAATTGACTTGTTTTCAAAATAAAATTATAATTGAAATAATGTCAATATTTGAGAGGGGGATCGCTCCTTAAGGAGCATTAAGATAAAATGATTAAAGTTGTAAAGTTCGGCGGAAGCTCGCTTGCAGACGCTAAACAGTTCAAAAAGGTCGCTGACATTATAAAAAGCGACAGCTCCAGGAGATTTGTTGTTCCGTCAGCACCGGGAAAAAGGTTTGATGATGATGTGAAAATAACAGATATGCTGTACTCATGTTATTCAAAAGCCGCAAGAGGACAGGATTTTGAAAAGGAGTTTGAGGAGATAAAAGCGAGATATAACGGAATTATTGATGAGTTGTCCCTTGATATTTCTTTAGAGGAAGAGTTCAATAATATAAAGGCTTGTTTTACTCAAAAGGCAGGAAGAGATTATGCTGCTTCAAGAGGCGAGTATTTAAACGGAATACTGCTTGCTAAATATTTGGATTTTGAGTTTATTGACGCTGCTGACGTTATATTCTTCAACGATAAAGGGGCTTATGACGGTAATAAGACAGCTTTTGTTATGGGAGAGCGTCTTAATGGCGTAGAGCATGCTGTAATACCCGGATTTTACGGCTCGATGCCTAATGATACAATAAAGACTTTCTCACGAGGCGGTTCTGATATAACGGGATCAATAGTAGCATCTGTTGTTACTGCTGATGTTTATGAAAACTGGACTGATGTTTCGGGATTCTTAATTGCCGATCCTAGGATAATAGATAATCCTATGACAATAACATCAATTACTTATAAGGAGCTTCGTGAGCTTTCATATATGGGTGCGACAGTACTTCATGACGAAGCTATTTTTCCTGTAAGAAAAGCAGGGATTCCTATTAACATAAAGAATACAAATAAACCTGACGATATTGGAACAATGATTGTTGAGTCTACATCTCAGAAGTCTGAATACACCATAACCGGCATCGCAGGAAAAAAGGGCTTTGTTGTTGTCAATATTGAAAAGGATATGATGAATTCTGAGCTTGGTTTCGGCAGGCGCGTTTTAGAGGTTTTTGAAAAGAATGGTGTTTCCTTTGAGCATATGCCGTCAGGTATTGACACCATGAGCGTTATCGTCAATCTTGATGAGTTTGCTGAAAAAGAACAGGAGATACTTGCCGGACTTCACAGAAATGTTCAGCCGGATTCAATAGAAATTGAAACTGATTTGGCTTTGGTTGCAGTAGTGGGACGGGGAATGAAATCTAACAGAGGAACTGCGGGAAGAATTTTTTCATCACTTGCACACAGCCATGTTAATGTCAAGATGATTGATCAGGGTTCCAGCGAGCTTAATATAATAATCGGTGTTGAGGAAGCTGATTTTAAAACGGCTATCAAAGCAATTTATGACATTTTTGTATTGCAGAGACTCTAATTTTTGAATTGCGGTCATTATATGCTTTTATTGGGCTTGACGAGTACAATTTTGCAGAAAAAACATTATTGAATAAATGAACTGTCTTGTTTTATTAGCAAGGCAGTTTTTGTTTATTATGCTTGACATAAGTGTTATAATGTTATTAAGAATATGGATTATGGGCTTTTCGTTTAATTATATTTATATGATTTATATATATGAATGGAGATTAAGATGACAAAATTTAATGGAATAGTAAAAAGTGCTTTGTCGCTTGCTGTATTCAGAGGCGTTTTAAAAAATCATGTGATTGAAAAGTTATTAAAGCTTCTTAATGATATTAGTGACAATACAGCAGGGCAAAATATTTTAATAAATGAATATTCGGAATTTGCAAGTGAGCTTTACAAGTACGGTGACAACTTGACAGAATATTTGCTGAAAATTGTTTTGGAAGATGAGAATATATATATGCTCAAAAAGGGTTGCGGAGAGGAAATCAGCGATATTTTGGAGGATTGTCTGGCAAATGAGCTTTTGACGCTTCAAAGTCTTTCACAGATTAGCCCTGACGATATAATTAAATATATAGGTTACAGCGGATTTATGCCTAAGTGGAAAACCGAAGATAGTGATTTTAGAAAAATATATTCGGAAAGAATACAAAATATAAACAAGTTTGGGTATGGTATTTATTCCAATAACCATATTTTTATTATCAGGGACGGAAAAATAAAACCTGTCAGTTATCCCGATAATACAAGACTTTCACAGCTTTCTGGTTATGAGATGCAAAGGCAGACGGTTATTGATAACACTATTGCTCTCATTAACGGAAAGCCTGCAAACAATGTGCTTCTTTACGGTGACTGCGGAACCGGTAAATCTTCTACTGTAAAGGCTATTGCCAATGAGTACAAGGACAGGGGTTTGAGGCTTATTGAACTGAAAAAGAAACAACTTCATGAAATTCCTTTAATTGTAGAAACGGTTAGCAGAAATCCTTTGAAGTTTATTTTGTTTATTGACGATTTATCTTTTACCGAGAATGATGATGATTTTGCTGCTCTTAAAGCTATTTTAGAGGGAAGTGTTTCTTCTTCCGCAGAAAATCTTGTTATTTACGCAACATCAAACCGCCGTCATTTGATAAAAGAATCTTTTTCAACCAGAGCGGGTGACGACATACATTTTAACGATACTATGCAGGAACTTTTATCCTTGTCAGATAGGTTTGGGATCAGAGTCGTATTTGAGAAACCTGATAAAAAGCTTTATTTAAGTGTTGTCGAAGATTTGGCTAGACTTTATAAAATTGATATGCCAATTGAAACTGTAAAGAGCAAGGCTGAGGTTTTTGCTCTGGAGAGGGGAGGAAGATCCCCTAGGGTGGCAAAGCAGTTTATTGAAATGTTGAAAGGAATTGAGGAGTAATGGAACTTAGAAAAGTCAGAACAAAAAAGCAAATAGAAGAAACTGCCAGGCTAGCTAATGAGATATGGCATGAGCATTATATTAGTATTATTTCAGAGGAACAGATAGACTATATGGTAGATAAATTTCAATCTGCCGAGGTTATTAACAAGCAAATCAAAAAACAGAACTATGAGTATTACAATTTCGTTGAGAATGGTAAAAGCGTAGGCTATTTCGGATTTGTTGAGCAGGAGGACGGTGTGATGTTTCTTTCAAAAATCTACCTGCTGAAATCTGAAAGAGGTAAAGGATTTTCAAGGCAGGCATTTGAGTTTTTGAAAAAGGAAGCGAAGAGCAGAGGGCTTTCAAAAATCTGGCTTACAGTTAATAGGGGAAATAAACATTCGATAGAAATTTATAAGAAGTTCGGAATGTACATAGAGAAAACTCAGATAGCTGATATCGGCGATGATTTTGTGATGGACGACTTTGTTTTTGTCTACGATGTTTAAGAAGTGAGCCAAAGTTTAAACCAGTCTTTCTTATGTACCTTGCTATTAATGTGTAAAATTTATAAAAAATGGTTGACAAAAACGTAATAATAGTGTATTTTTTTATTATGTTAAAAAATGATACAGCAATGAAATAATCGATTAATTATACTGTATGTATTGGCTTAGATTTTAATAAAACGGACATAAGGAAAGGAAAGAAAAAGTATGGAAAAAAGAATTTTATCGATGATTACAGCATTTATTCTGACAATTAGTTTTGCAGTTGGTACAACTGTGGAAGCCATTAATATTCAATTGATAGCAAATATGTCAGTAGCTGCTGATGGATATGTTTGTACATATTGTGAGGACAGCGATGGTTACTGGGTGAAGTATACTCATGATGAAAAGGGTAATATAACATTCAGTGAAGAAAAAAATGGATACACTGAAACTTATACTTATGATGACAAGGGCAATGTAACAACTTATGAAGACAGCGACGGATATCGCATTTTTTATACTTATGATGAAAATGGAAAGCTTACTCGTGAAAAGGACAATTCAGGATACTGGACAAATTATAAATATGATGAAAGAGGCAATGAAATACTTGTTGAAACCGAGTATATGTCAATAACTATTGATTATACATATGATGAAAATGGATATATAACAACTGCGGTAATGGATTACGGAGATGGATTAGGCACTTTTACAATTTCCTATGAATACGACAGTAATGGAAATATTACATATGAATCTAGTAATGATGGTGATTGGACAAGATACACCTATGATGAAAACAGCAAGCTTATTCAGACAGAAGACTCATATGGAAGCGTGGTAAAATATCAATATGATAAAAACGGCAATTTGATACGTTATGAGGATAGCGACGGTTATTGGATTGAATTAAAATATGAAAAGATCAAAAATGAGCCTGAGAAAACATCAAATAATGAGTCACCAAATACTTCATCGAATGTAAAGTCTACAACTGCAACAACCACAAGAAGCTCAGAACAAGTAGCAAAAGATAAAAAGAAAGCAGTAAAGGAAATGAAACAGGCAAAAATCAAAAAGATGAATGTCAATAGCAAGGGCAAGAAGATAATTGTATCCTGGAAAAAGGTAAAGAAAGCGAAAGGCTATCAGGTACAGGTATCGACAAAGAAGAACTTCAAGAAGATAATATCTGATAAGAATACGAAAAAGAATAAGATTACTATAAAGAACAAAAAAATAAAGAGTAAAAAGACTTACTATGTAAGAGTAAGAGCGTATACAACATACAAGGACAAGAACGGTGTATCTCAGAAAGTGTATAGTAAGTGGGTTAAGAAGGCAAAGAAAGTAAAAGTTAAATAGAATTTCAGTATTATAAAAAACCGCTCAGGCTAAATACTTGAGCGGTTTTGTTCTTGTGCTGAATCCAAACGATTATTAAAGTATATAGTAATAAAACATTTAAAAGATTGACTGCATCATGGGATGCTTTTAATAATGTATTGGTGCAGAGTTACTGCTGTATTTTATAGTTGTTTTTGATAAATTCATTTAAACCGCAGAATATAGTTAGTGCAACCTTTTTTTGATAGTCTTTTGTCAAAAGCAAATCAGCATCTTGTTTATTAGATAAAAATCCGCATTCAACCATAACCGATGGGCATTTGGAGTAGTAGAGCAGATACAAATCCTTTCCGGCATTTTTTATTTCCCTGTTATTATTTTTTTGTAATTTATTTTTGAAGGTTGTTTGAAGAGTTTGGGCAAGCGTTTGGCTTAGGGGATTTGTTTCTGAATAGAACATTTGCGCACCATTATATTGAGGGTCAGTAAACTTATTCTGGTGAATAGATACTGCAACAGAATTTTCATATTTATTAAATAGATTAAGACGGTTGGTCATATCTGATTTTTTCTGTTTAGAAATTCCCACTATTCCCGGATCAAATATCGAAGTATCAGTGGAGCGTGTAACTTCCACAGAATATCCGAATGACTCCAGCATAGCTTTTAATGAAAGCTCGATGCTGAGGTTAACGTCTTTTTCCAAAGCTCCGTTATAAGCAGAACAGCCTCCGTCAACACCGCCGTGACCAGCGTCCAAAATTATAATGGGCATTGCATCTTCTGACTTTGTGGAAACGCTTACAATTTCATTTTCATGAGTTTTGAAGTTGTTGGGAACGTCTGCACTTATACCGTGTAAAAAAACATAAATTGCTATGTAGGAGAAGATAATGCCTAAGGCTGCATATATTTTTTTTGAGCTTTTAACCAAAATAAATCGCTCCTTTTTGTAAAATGAAATTAATACATTTTATGAAAAAGAGCGATTTAATATGAATATCTGAGAGAAGATTAAATATTATTTTTATTATTGTTTTTATAAAACAGCTTAGCTTTAATGTCTATGTTGTTGTAACCAATGCAGTAACCTATTTGACATCCAATAGGCATAACAAGCGGCAGAATTATAAGAATAATAAATGAATACATTGGGATTGACGATAAAACCAGTATGCTTTGCTCGTTAATAGTTTCGTATTTCGCACCGGTCAAAAACAAATCAAATATAGGATAAAAATAAATGTTTAATACAGCATACAGCCAAAGCGGAGCTTTAACAAGCTGAATTTTAGCAAGGAATAAAGCTATCACTCCGATATAACTGGGAACAGCACCGACAAGACCTATTTTTATACCCAGTCTTTTGTTATCCTCAGCGCCGTGAAACTTCACTTGATTTTTTATTGTTTCACTGATTTTGAGCCCGTAATCTCCAAAAATCATTCCCACAATCAAAATAAAACAAAGACCAAATACAAGGTCGTTTAAAATTCTTGTCTTATCATGAAGAACTACCCAGAAGATCATTAAAACTAAACAAAAAAAAGACGCAAGTAAAAATCTAAGAAGACCTTTCAGTATTATTATATTTTGCATTTTTTTCATATAAATACCCGTCCTTTTATCTAAACATAAAAATTTTAGATTCTTGAAATATTTGTTTTTAATATTTCAATTATTTTAAGATACAAGAACATTATACACTTTTTTTCAGTTAAAAACAATATAATTACAAAAATATTTATAACATATCAATTCATTAAATGCAGATAATATTATTGAGAAAGGATTTGATAATATGTTTGAAAAATTAAAAAAGGACACTATGGTGATAAAGTCAGTTGACGGAACAAAGATTTATCGTCCAAAGATTCTTAATCCTATGTATGAAACTTATGTTGTTACTGACAATTACACTGATGAACAGGGTAATGTTTATAATAAAAGTGAAGATAATATAATACTTTCAAAAAACTTTGTTGATCAAAACCACAAATAATAATTTGTTAGATTATATTATCGTAGTATAATAACATAACCTCATGGGGACAAAATCAACAGAAAGAGTGTTAATTAACTCAACCACTTACAGACTTCACAACGGTCTGAATTTATGATATAATTTAATTAAGACAGTTAAATGTTAGGAGTGAAGTCTGTGAGTAAGGTTGCATTAATAACTGGTGCTTCAAGAGGGATTGGAAGAAGTATTGCATTGGAACTTGCAAAGTCGGGGATCAGCATAGCTATAAATTACAATTCGTCTGAGAAGCAAGCTAAAGAAGTACTTGATCAAATTAAAGGCTTAAATCAAAATGCAAATATATATAAAGCAGATGTTTCAAACGAGGTTGAGGTATCTGAAATGATACATAAAATCGAGTCGGATTTTGGAAGAATTGATATAGCAGTTAATAATGCAGGAATTTCTCAAATAGGACTTTTCACCGATATGACTACAAAAGATCGTGACCGAATGATAGGTGTAAATCTTATAGGAGCTATGAACATATCTAAAGCTGTTTTACCTGGAATGATTCACATTAAACACGGAAATATAATTAACATTTCATCGATGTGGGGAGAAGCGGGAGCGTCATGTGAAGTTGTATACTCTGCAGCAAAAGCAGGACTTATAGGTTTTACAAAAGCACTTGCAAAGGAGGTCGGACCGAGCGGAATAAGAGTAAATTGTGTTTCTCCGGGAGTAATTGATACAGATATGAATTCTGAATTGTCAAAAGCGGATATGAAAGAGTTATTAGATGAAATTCCATTAGACAGAATTGGAACTCCTAAAGACATAGCAAAGGCTGTAAAGTTTTTAGTATCGGACCGTGCATCGTACATTACTGGTCAAGTGTTAAGTGTAAACGGGGGAATTATAATATAGCAGACTAAAAATTATCCTGAGAATTGAGTTTCTTAGGATTTTTTTAATAAAGCAAAAACACCTGAACAGGTATTGTTCAAGTGTTTTGCTGTTTTGGGATATATTTAGGAATATTTAGATGAAAGCTTTTTAGTGTTGCCTTTGAAAAATTTTAATAAAAATTTTATTAACGTCGGACTATACTTTGAATTATTTTAGCATTCTTAAGTCCATCGTTTAGCACATTATAATAATTAAACTATCTTTCCAAAGGCGGCAGAGCCACCAGCGGTTCGCCGGTGCTATTTTACCTTTACTTTTCTAATCTTTTTGACCCACTTGCTATATACTTTTTGAGGTTTGCCGTACTTATCTTCATAAGTTGCATA
>CANPWL010000011.1 GCA_947584375.1 uncultured Clostridia bacterium
GCGTTGTTGCCCCATTGTGAATAACTTCCGCTTGTGCCGTCACCGTTAAAATCCCATGGATCATAGTAGTGAACTGAAACCATTATTCTCATTTCATCAGCCGGTATATATGAATCTCTGTTTTCGTCTTTCGGAACAGCAAAGCCGTAATCTTTGACTGTATAATCTATATTTGTAAACCATCCGGGAACCAATAACCATCTTTTATTATTGTTTCCCCCTGATTTGCGGACGGTATCTACGAAAATCTGATTATAATTGTTTATAATATTGTAATACCTTTTACTAGGACTTCCGGAAACACCTACTTCATTCATAGACTCGAAAATAAGATGTTCGTCATAATCTTTAAATGTACTTGCTATTTGGTTCCATACTAAACCAAATTTCCTGTTAACTTCTATCTGTTCTTCATTAGTATAAGATTTAGCCGTTACACCATTTATTCCTGATGTTTCAGGGGTGGACATGATCCAAGCATTCCTTACTGTTGTATATCCGTCGCCGTGTATATTGATGATTACATAAAGTCCTTCTTCAATAGCATAATCAACAACCTCCTGAATTCTGTTAAGCCAACTAGCGTCTATTGTGTAATCAGGTGCTGAACCTATTTTAGTCAGATATGAAATAGGAATCCTTATTGATTTGAATCCTGCTTTCTTTACCGCTTGAATAAGCTCTTTCCTGATAATAGGATTTCCCCATGCCGTTTCATCAGGAGTTCCTGCACTGTTACTAGCTTCAAGCTGGTTACCTAAGTTCCAGCCTGCGCCCATTGCCTCAGTTATTTCTGACTGACTTTGATCATCAAAAGCGTCGCTTTTTACTGTATCGACAGCATTTGCTGTGACAGAGATCATACTCATTGTGGCTGATATTGCCATAACGGCTCCTATCAGTCCGGACAAAATTCTTTTTGCTTTCATTTTTTTACCTCTCTTTTTAAAATTTTGAGAAGCAGCAAGACATTCTCAATTAAAATCTTATATTATAATGCTATCATATTTCACAATTTTTTTCAATATTTAATTCTTTTAAACTGTCAGAAAAAAATAAATATGGTGTTTTATTATCTTCACAAATTGACATAACAGCTTTTAAATAGTATAATAAATATAGATTTTTATTTTGAGTACAGTTTTCTTTTGTCAGATGTAAGGAGAGCATATGAAAAGAATTATAACTGTTTTTACTGTAATGTGTATGTTGTTGATGATCGTATCAGCTGAGGGAATATTGTCATCTGCTTATGAAATTTCAGACATTGATTTTCAAGATGCAGTGTCAATAGATTGCGGTACGATATATAGAGTATCTGTTGAGGGTAACGGTGAATTTGCATTGTGCAGCTTTGAAGCTCCTGAAAGCGGATATTATCTGTTTGAAGCTTTAGGCGATTTATGCAATACAAGTATTTTTAACGGAAATAGATATTATGAACCTGTTGCTGCACTTTATGACAGTAATAAAAATGAAATACAATATGTTGAATTTGACCAATATTATCCGGAAATCAAAAATAACGCCCCGTATGCAAAAATGGTTCAGTGGCTTAAAAAGGGAGAAATTTGTTACTATAAAACTGCATTGCTTGACCCTGAAATGAGCGGTACATATATTATTAGAGTAATAAGTTCTCCGGATTTAGTTTTCACATATTCATCGTCAGATGAATATGAAGGTTATTATGAGCTTTATAGATATGCAGGTACTTCAAAGGACTTTACGTTAAACGGCAGCTATATTGTAAGTACTGATGAATCGCTTTATACTCCTCTTAAGAATATTCCTTTGAATGTTATAGGTTTGGGAGCGTTTGAGGGAAATGAATATCTTGAAAATATTACTTTGTCATATGATATAGATTGTATTGCTTCTGAGGCGTTTTTGAATTGTAAAAATCTTAGGAATGTTAATCTTGGCAAGAATGTTTTTACTATTGGTTACAGGGCTTTTGCAGGATGCGATTCGCTTAAAAGTATTACAATAGAATGCGACGATGTGATTCTTGAACCTCAATGCTTAGGTTACGATGAAAATGGAAATAAGTACAGCGACTTTATTATAATATGCAATGAAAACTCTGCTGCGGAGGAGTATGCCAAAGCAAACGGGATAAATTATACTTTACTAAAATCAGAACCAATAAAAAATGTTACTTCTAAAACAAGTATGAAATCTTCTGCAACAACAACAACTACTACTATGACTAAAATTACTACTGCTTATAATACAGTCCCAAATGTCAATATTGTAAAAATACCTAAGGTAAAAAGGGCTTCAATTAAAAAAGTTTATAAAACTTCAAAGAAAAAGAGGCTTAAAATTAAATGGAAAAAGATAAGCAACGTATCAGGGTACCAAATAAAATGCGGGCTTAATAAAAAGATGACTAAGGGAAAGAAAGTTATTTTGACAAAAACCAATGGAACTTCTAAAACTGTTAAGGGCTTGAAGTCTAAGAAAATATACTATATTAAGGTAAGAGCATATAAAACATACAGGTCTGAAAACGGTGAAATGCGAAGGTCATATGGAAAATGGTCTAAGATTAAAAAAGCAAGAACGAGATAAACAATTCATATGCGAAACCGTAAGTACGGCACTTTAAATATTCCCGGTTAGTTTTTATATGTTTTCAATACAGCTATTGTTGACATAACCGATAATATATGCTAGAATATATTCGTAAGCAGAAAGGCTTTTAGTTCTGACTGCGAGCGTTCAAAAAACATAAATCGTTCTGATAACAAAGGTTTATTCTGAGTTGCAAGGCGAGAGAATAGCGAAGCTTTTGTCAAATCATTTTTTGATTTGATTTATGAGATAATTCTATCCTTTTGCCTTATGGTGAAAGGATTTTTTATATTGAGAAGAGGTGTAATATGGAGGTCGATAACAGTACGACAAGGCTTGCAATAATAGCAATAATTGTTGAGGAGATCGAACAGACAGAACGGCTTAATAAAATTCTGCATAATTATTCTAAGTACATAATAGGCAGAATGGGTATACCGTATCAGAAGAAAAACGTCAATGTAATAAGCGTTGTTGTTGACGCTCCGAACGACGTTATAGGTGCGATTTCGGGAAAGCTGGGAATGATAGAGAATATAACGGTTAAAACGGTTTATTCAAAGCTTTGATGCTGAGTAATAGGAGTTTTATGAATAACAGAGAATTAATAGAAAAACTGAAGAATGAAAGAGCTTTATCAAAGGATGAGTTTACACAGCTTATCGGTACATATACTGATGTTGACAGGGAACTTGCCGCAAAGCTGGCAAGAGCCGAGGCAAACAGGGTATTCGGCAACAAGATATTTGTAAGGGGTCTGATTGAATTTTCAAGCTATTGCAAGAATGATTGTTACTATTGCGGCTTAAGACGTTCTAATAAAAATGCTGAACGCTACCGTCTAAGCAAAGAGGATATACTAATGTGTGCTGACGAGGGTTATGAACTAGGCTTTAGAACCTTTGTACTGCAAAGCGGTGAGGATGGTTTTTACACTGACGAGATTTTATGCGATATTGTAAAGAGCATTAAAAGCGCACATTCTGATTGTGCGATAACTCTTTCATTGGGCGAGAGGAGCGAGGAGAGCTATAAAAAGCTTTTTGACGCAGGCGCTGACAGGTATCTTCTTCGCCACGAAACGGCGAATGCAGGGCATTATTCAAAGCTTCACCCTAAAAGCTTAAAGGCAGAGCATAGGCAGGAATGTCTGCGAACTTTAAAAAGAATAGGTTACCAGACAGGCTGCGGATTTATGGTAGGCTCGCCGTTTCAAACGGCAGAAAATTTAGCAGAGGATATGCTTTTTATTAAAAAGCTCGACCCTGAGATGGTAGGAATAGGTCCGTTTATCCCTCAGCACGACACTCCTTTCAGAGATGAGCAAAAGGGCAGTCTTGAGGATACGCTTTTTATGCTGTCGCTTATAAGGATTATGAAACCGAATGTTTTGCTCCCTGCGACTACCGCTTTGGGAACTATTTCACCTGTCGGAAGAGAGCAGGGGATATTGGCAGGAGCAAATGTTGTTATGCCTAATCTCTCGCCGACTGAAGTAAGGTCTAAATATCTTTTGTATGACAATAAGATATGCACAGGAGAGGAATCTGCACAATGTAATGTGTGTCTGAAAAACAGAATGAAAAGCATTGGGTATGAGATAGTTACCGACAGGGGAGATTATCAGGAATTGACAATGGATAATTGACAATGGATAATGAACATATTTGTGTTTAAATAAAATCAAAAACGGAGGATAATTATGAAGTATGATGTTAAATCTATGAAAGCTGAGGAATTTATCAACGACGCTGAAATTTTAGATACATTGAAAGAGGCGCAAAAGCGTAAGGATGATAAGGAATATGTAATGTCGCTTATTGAGAGGGCAAGAGATTGTAAAGGTTTAAGTCACAGAGAGGCGGCAGTGCTGCTTGAATGTGAAATACCGGAGTGCATTGAGGCTATGGAAAAGACGGCAATGGAGATAAAAGAAAAATTATACGGCGACAGAATAGTAATGTTCGCGCCGCTGTATCTTTCCAATTACTGTGTAAACGGCTGTACATACTGTCCGTATCATCACTGTAACAAGCATATAGCAAGAAAAAAGCTTACTCAGGAGGAAATAAAAAAAGAGGTAATTGCTCTTCAGGATATGGGACACAAAAGGCTTGCCATAGAATCGGGCGAGGACCCTGTGAATAATCCTATTGAGTATATTTTAGAGAGCATAAAAACCATTTATTCCATAAATCATAAAAACGGAGCTATAAGACGTGTTAATGTAAATATTGCGGCAACGACAGTCGAGAACTACAAAAAGCTCAAAAAGGCAGGAATAGGAACATATATTCTATTTCAGGAGACCTATAACAAGCACGATTACGAGCTTTTGCACCCGACAGGTCCTAAGCACAATTACGCTTATCACACAGAGGCTATGGACAGAGCAATGGAAGGCGGAATAGACGATGTCGGAATAGGTGTTTTGTTCGGGCTTGAAATGTATAAATATGATTTTGTCGGTCTTTTGATGCACGCAGAGCATTTGGAAGCCGTTCACGGAGTAGGACCTCATACCATCTCTGTGCCGAGAATATGCGGAGCCGACGACATTGATAAAGCTGATTTTTCAAATGCGATATCAGATGATATTTTCGCAAAGATCGTTTCGGTTATCAGAATAGCTGTTCCATATACCGGAATGATAATTTCGACCCGTGAGTCGAAGAAGTCAAGAGAAAGAGTTTTAAAGCTGGGTGTATCTCAAATCAGCGGAGGCTCTCAAACAAGCGTAGGCGGATATGTTGACCCTGAACCTGAGGAGGAAAACTCTGCACAGTTTGATGTCACCGACACAAGAACTTTGGACGAGGTAGTAAACTGGCTTTTGGAAATGGGTTATATTCCGAGCTTCTGTACAGCTTGTTATCGTGAGGGAAGAACAGGAGATAGGTTTATGAGTCTGTGTAAATCAGGACAGATAGCAAACTGCTGTCAGCCTAACGCTCTTATGACTTTGAAGGAGTATTTAGAGGATTATGCCAGCGAAGATACAAAGCAAAAGGGAGAGGCTTTGATTAAAAAGCAGCTTGAGCTTATTCCTAATGAAAAGACTAGAAGAATCGCTAAAGAGAGAATTGAGAAAATTCATTTGGGAGAGCGTGATTTCCGATTCTGATTTATAAGAGATTAATAGGAGAAATTTGAAAGGCGGAATGTTTATGCCGACGTTAAATGAAACACCAAGATCAGACAGACTTCATATAGGCTTTTTCGGAAAACGTAATGCAGGAAAGTCAACTCTTATAAACGCTTTAACAAAACAGCAGATATCAATAGTATCTAACGTTGCGGGAACCACGACCGATCCTGTGTTTAAGTCTATGGAGATTGCAGGAATAGGAGCTTGCGTATTGATCGATACAGCCGGCTTTGACGACATAGGTGAACTGGGTAAGATCAGAGTTGAAAAAACAAAAAAAGCAGCGGAAAGAACAGACATTGCCGTCATTTTGTTTTCCGATATTGATATAAAAAAAGAACTAGAATGGTTTGAATATTTCAATAAAAAAGGTACACCGGTTCTTTCGGTGATAAGCAAGGCGGATGCAATGTCCGATGATGAAATTTCACGTATAAGCTCTGAAATCCATAAAGCGACAGGCAATGAGCCTTTGATTATAAGCGCTGAGAATGAGAATATTACACAAAAGTTTAAAGATACGCTTATGAGGCTTATTCCGGAGGATTTTGGAAACCGCAGTATAACAGGGGATTTGGTCAAAGACGGCGACCTTGTACTTTTAGTTATGCCGCAGGATATTCAGGCGCCTAAGGGAAGGCTTATACTTCCACAAGTTCAGACAATTCGTGATTTGCTTGATAAAAAATGTATTGTTATGAGTTGTACTACCGACAGGCTTGATGAAACTATAAATGCATTATCCTACTCTCCTAAGCTGATAATTACCGATTCTCAGGTATTCAAAACGGTTTATGATAAAAAGCCTAAGGAGAGTATGCTGACTTCTTTTTCTACACTGTTTGCAGGGTATAAGGGCGATTTGGAGTACTATGTAAAATCTGCCGAAGCAGTAGAGCTGTTGACCGAGAAGTCTAAGGTACTTATTGCAGAGGCTTGCACCCATGTGCCTTTAGCAGAGGATATTGGCAGAGAAAAGATACCGAGAATGTTAAGAAAAAAGGTCAGTGAGGGACTGACAGTAGATATTGTCAGCGGTCCCGATTTTCCTGATGATTTATCTGAATACGATTTGGTAATTCAGTGCGGAGCGTGTATGTTTAACAGAAAATATGTGCTTTCGAGAATTGACAGGGCAAAGGAACAGGGCGTGCCGATGTCAAACTACGGAGTTATAATTGCATATTTGAATAATATTTTAGATAAAGTTTCATATTAAAAAACGGCTGATGAGTATTCATCAGCCATATTTAATATTATCCTTTTTTCTTGTAGTTTTTATTCCGCTTAATATGATCTTTTTAGCTTTTAAAGCGTCCTCTTTAGAAAGCGGAGGAGTATCCTTTAACGGATATTCAATTCCAAGCGATCTATATTTAGGCTTTCCCATATCGTGATAAGCCAACACATCGATTGATTGGAGATTTTTGAGAGTTCCTATATATTTTCCCAACTCAAAGAGGTAATGCTCATCATAGGTAATCCCGGGCACAACTACATGACGTATACATACAGGAATCTTTTTTTCTTCAAGATATTTTGTAAATTCAAGTATATTCTTATTTGAGAAACCTGTAAGCTTTCTATGCTCGCTATCATCTATATGTTTTATATCCAGCAGAACTAAATCGGTATATTTTATAAGTCTGTCAAAATCTTTTAATTTCTTTTTATTGTCTTTGTCAAATAGAACTCCTGATGTATCAATACAAGTGTGAATACCCTGTGTCTTAGCCGCCTTAAAGAGCTCTGTAACGAACTTTATTTGCATAAGCGGTTCTCCGCCGCTGACAGTTATTCCCCCGTTTCGGTAAAAGCTCTTTTTAGAGTTGTATTTAGATATAATTTCCTTAACACTAATAACCTCTCCGCCTGACATATCCCATGTATCCGGATTATGACAATACTTACATCTCATAGGACATCCTTTTGTGAAAATCACCATTCTTACACCCGGACCGTCTACTGTACCGAAGCTTTCTATTGAATGTATATGACCAAGCATTTGTTTTCCTTCCTTTCAGATCAGGAATATTATGTCTGAATATTAAAAAACCAAAGGCGATCCTTTGGCTTTTTATTTTAAATTTTTTAGAAATTAAAGTTTATCGTGGAATGTTCTGGATATAACTTCATCCTGCTGTGATTTTGTTAGTTTAACAAAGTTTACGGCATAGCCGGACACACGAACAGTCAGCTGAGGATATTTTTCAGGATGTTTTTGTGCGTCAATTAAAGTTTCACGAGATAATACGTTTATATTTAAGTGATGTCCTCCTTCCTCTGCGTAGCCGTCTAAAATAGAAACAAGATTATCAATTTGGTCTTTATTAGCTTTTACTTTTGACATAATTATTCCTCCTTTTTATTCGAACCTCAAATTGCTAAATGGAAAAGTTATTATTTTATCTATTGAAGAGATTCATTTCCGTCATCATCTAATCCCTCAAAAAGAGTAGGCGAACTGCAAGCTGTGTTTCCCTCAATGCAGTCTAGGGATCTTGAAGTTTTAACACTTTTTTGTTTATCTTTATATTTTATTTCGCCGTTATTATTAACCTTGATGTTCATATGTCCGCCCTTATTGGACATAAAATCGTCTAACATTTTAACAATATCATCTATTCTCTTGTCTGAAGTCAGCATAATAAACCTCCGTTACTTAAAAGTTAAAATTAAAAGTTTCAATTCTGCGTTTAATATTCACTGTTAAAGCTGTCGGTTTCAGAAAGCTCAATATCAACATCTATATCGCCTACAAAGATCTTATTATCCTTTCCGAGCGATTCTGGAATTATCGAGAATGTATTGGAAATACCGTCCTGAGCGTCTTTGAACGGAAGCTTTGAAACAGATTTTAATGATGCAACAGCACCGTTGCTGTCACGGTTGTGCATAGGGTTTGCACCGGGTGCGAACGCTTCTCCTCCCTTGCGTCCGTCGGGCGTAGAGCCTGTATTTTGTCCGTAGACAACATTTGACGTAATAGTTAGTATGGAAGTTGTAGGTATGCCGCCCCGATAGGTATGGTTTCCTTTAATGTAGTTCATAAATATGTGGACTATTTCGCCGGCGATTTCATCTACTCTGTCATCATCATTGCCGTATTTAGGAAAATCTCCTTCGACTTCATAATCTATTGCTATGCCTTTTTCGTTTCTTATAGGTTTTACTTTTGCATATTTTATTGCAGACAGTGAGTCTGCAACAACAGAAAGACCTGCAATTCCTGTTGCAAACCATCTTGTAACCTTCTTGTCGTGGAGAGCCATTTGTATTCTTTCATAGCAATATTTATCGTGCATATAGTGAATGATATTCAATGCGTTTACATAAACCGAAGCCAGCCATTTCATCATATCCTTAAACTTATCCATAACCTCTTTATAGTCAAGGTATTCTGAAGTGATTGGTCTGTATTTTGGTCCGATTTGCTTCATTGAGATTTCATCCACACCGCCGTTTATGGCATATAACAAGCATTTTGCGAGATTTGCTCTTGCCCCGAAGAATTGCATTTCCTTACCTATTCTCATAGAGGATACACAGCAGGCAATTGCATAATCGTCTCCATGAGTAACTCTCATAAGATCGTCGTTTTCATATTGGATCGAAGAAGACTCAATTGAAGTTTTTGCACAGAATCTTTTGAAATTGTCAGGGAGATTTACTGACCACAGAATAGTAAGGTTAGGTTCGGGAGCGGTGCCTAGATTTTCAAGAGTGTGAAGATAACGGAATGACATCTTCGTGACCATATGGCGTCCGTCGACGCCGATACCTCCTATTGATTCTGTAACCCAAGTAGGATCTCCTGAGAACAGCTCATTATATTCTGGAGTTCTTGCAAATTTTACAAGTCTGAGTTTCATTATAAAGTGGTCGACAAACTCTTGAATTTGTTGCTCTGTAAAAGTACCGTTTTTAAGGTCACGCTCGGCGTAAATGTCAAGGAAAGTTGAGGTTCTTCCAAGCGACATTGCAGCACCGTTTTGTTCTTTAACAGCCGCTAAGTATGCTAAGTATGTCCACTGGATAGCCTCCTGTACGTTTTTGGCAGGCTTAGAAATGTCAAATCCGTAAATTTTACCAAGCTCGATAAGCTCGCCTAATGCCCGTATTTGTTCAGAAAGCTCTTCTCGTTCACGAATAACGTCAGAGTACATAGTTATTCTTGTTGAATCCTTTTGGTGCTGTTTATCCTCAATAAGTTTGTCCACTCCGTAAAGAGCAACTCTTCGGTAGTCTCCTATAATTCTTCCTCTGCCGTAAGCGTCAGGAAGTCCTGTTATAATGTGGCTGGAACGGCAGGCTCTCATTTCCGGTGTATATGCATCAAATACTCCTTGATTGTGGGTTTTTCTATGAACGGTATAAAATTTGCAGATATCAGGATCTACCTCGTAGCCGTTTTCTGAGCAAGCTTTCATTGCCATACGTATCCCGCCGTTAGGCTGAAGCGATCTTTTAAACGGCTTGTCAGTCTGAAAACCGACTATTTTTTCCTTTTCTTTGTCGAGATAACCCGGACCGTGAGAGGTAATGGTTGAAATTATTTTTGTATCCATATCCAAAACTCCGCCTGCTTCACGTTCCCTTTTTGACAGTTCCATAACCTGCTCCCAAAGGTCTTTAGTAGCTTGCGTAGGTTCGGCAAGAAATTTGTCGTCGCCGTCATATGGACTATAATTTTTTTGTATAAAGTCACGTACATTGATTTCTTTTTTCCATATGCCGTAATTAAAATCGTTCCATTCTTCAAATTTCATAGTTTTCATATTTGTGCCATCTTTCTCCCTGTTTTATGTTATCAAATGCTTTTTGGGTTGAGCATTTGTCTTTATTAAAGATCTAACTTAATTTTTAATATACAGAGTTTTATATTATTATTATAATATCCTATATAAATTATTATTCGCCAATATTTTCATCGGAACACAATATATAGTGGTTGCTTCTTCCTTATAACGTCACTACTAGTTATTATAATATAATTTAAAAAAATTTCAAGAGGTCTTTTCATTAAATCGGATTTAATTTTTTAAGTTTTATAAAATAAACAATCAAAGTATTTTTCAAAAATCAAATATAAGCTTATTACTTTTATAAAATAGTATGATTTTTATAAAAACAGTAATAATATTTTGTGCAATTCATATAATATAATGCCTCATATGCTTGATAAATATAATGATTATTTTACCAAAAATACCAATAAAAACAAATCGTAAATATTCAATTAATTTTTATTCATATACATAAATATAGAACATTATTATAAATTTTGACACAATATATAGTATTTTTTCATAGTAAAAAATATAGCTTACTATTAGTTAAAACACCTGATAAACTTTACTAAGCTAAATTATATTTCGTAGTTTTATACATTAAAAATATATAATTATTTCTATATTCTAAAGAGATATGTTTGTTTATTTTAGACATATAGTCCGTTGTTGCAAAGAAAATCGGTTTATGTTATACTATTATAGTATTGAATATTTCAGCTGTTGGCTGATAATGGATACAAGGAGGATTAGAATGGCAAAAACAAGGGTTGCCGTTATATTCGGCGGCGTGTCAAATGAGCATGAGATTTCGCTTTTGTCTGCTACGAATATTATTAACAATATACCACGAGACAGATATGACGTTGTTTGTATAGGAATAACTAAAAAAGGACGATGGCTTCTATATATAGGCGACACATCAAAAATTGCCGACGGCTCATGGGAACAAGACAGTGATAATGTTTCCTGTATTCTTTCGCCTGATCCAATTCATAAAGGATTTATTGCCATTTTGAACGATGGTCAGATCCAGCCCGTTAAGGTTGACGTTATTTTTCCTGTGCTTCATGGCAAAAACGGTGAGGACGGTACTATTCAGGGTCTTTTCACGTTGTCGAAGATACCTTTTGTCGGATGTGACTGTATTTCTTCCGCAAACTGTATGGATAAGGAGATCACACATATTATTCTTCAGGCGCATGGGATCAAGACGGCAAAATGGATGTCAATAAACAGCTATGACATTGAGAGAATAGATAAGATCGCAGATAAAATGGAAAAGAACTTAGAATATCCTATGTTTGTTAAACCTGCAAACTGCGGTTCATCGGTGGGGATCTCAAAGGTAAATAACAAAGAGGAGTTAGTAAACGGAATAAAGAAAGCTTTTGCTCATGATAAAAAGGTAGTAGTTGAAACCGGCGTCAAGGGTATAGAATGTGAGTGTGCTGTTATGGGAAATTGCGGTGCCATTGCATCTACGGTTGGTGAGATCGATTCGGCGAATGAATTCTATGATTACGAAGGCAAATATCAAAGCGATGAATCCCGTACATATATTCCTGCACGAATTAGTGAGGACAATATTTTTAAAATAAGACAAACAGCTCTTAAGGCTTATTCGGCTATGGGATGTACAGGTCTTGCAAGGGTAGATTTTTTCCTAACTGACGACGGTGAGATTATATTAAATGAGATAAATACAATTCCGGGTCATACTGCTATCAGTATGTATCCGAAGCTTATGGAATATGAGGGACTTTCTCCTTCAGAACAGATACACAGACTTATTAATTTAGCATTTGAGGCACAGAGATAGATGAATAATAATGCAATTGGTGTTTTTGACTCAGGCGTTGGAGGTTTGACCTGTGTGTCTGAGCTTCAAAAAATTCTTCCTCACGAAGACATAATATATTTGGGAGATACAGCAAGGATCCCTTACGGAACAAGGAGCAGAGAAACTGTTTTTGAATATGCAAAACAGGATGTTGCTTTTTTCCGCGAGCACAATGTTAAAATGATAATAGTTGCCTGCGGAACGGTTTCTGCTGTAATGATGACATATCCTATTTTTGGCGAAGATGAACTTTACAGCGGAGTTTTATATCCTGCTGTTAAAGCTGCGTGTGACGCTACTAAGAATAAGAAAATAGGAGTTATTGCTACAAGCGCTTCAATAAAATCCGGCGGATACGGGAAAGCTATACGTGAAATCATTCCTGACGCTAAACTGGTAGGGAAGGCTTGTCCTATGTTTGTACCGCTTGTTGAAAACGGCTATACAAACAAGGATAATGAGGTGGCAAAAATAATTGCGGGAGATTATCTTCAGGTTATGATAGATGAAGGCGTTGACACCCTTATAATGGGATGTACGCATTATCCTCTGCTGAAAGGAATTATAGGGGATATTCTCGGAGATAAGGTTACTTTGATTTCTCCCGGTGCGGAGGCTGCAAAATATGCTTTGCGTACATTGTCTGAAAGGGATATGCTCTCAAGCAATAAGGCAAACGGAAAGCTGGAACTTTATTGTACCGACAGTGTAGAGCTTTTTACCGAAAATGTAAAAACAATACTTGGTTCTGATATTAACGGTAAAATTTACAGGACTGCTCTTAAATAAATTTTCCTGTTTCAGAACTAAAATGCAAGAGGTTAGATGATATAATAATGAATGAAAAAGATGTGATGATTACATTAAATACTAAGCAATTTGACGGTGTCAACAGTGAGCAGACAGAGATTATCACTAAAGGAAAATACAATAAATTTGAAGATGGATATATAATCTCTTATGAGGACTCGGAAGCAACAGGCTTTAAAGGTTCGTCAACTGTTTTGACTGCTACAAAGAGCAATAAAGTTGAAATAGAAAGAATGGGAACGGCACAATCTCAGCTTATTGTTGAAAAAGCAAAAAAGCATCATTGTCATTATGGAACTCCTTATGGAGCCGTTATGATCGGCATAACTGCCAGAGAGATCAAATCACGGCTTGATGACGAGGGCGGAGATTTGTTTTTCAAGTATGTTATTGATATAAATTCCAGTTTTATTAGTGATTATGAGGTAAATATAAATGTAAAACCGAGTTAGATATCAGTTGATAATCGGCAGTTGACAATGGATAATTATGCTTTTGTTTTGCGTTATAATTATCAATTCTTATAGCGATCGGCTGCAAGTAAGGAAAGGTAAGAGAAGTTAATGACAAATATAATCAATGATTTAACGAAAATAGTCAGCGAGGCATTTGAAGAGTGCGGATATGATAAAAGCTTAGGCGCAGTTTCAGTATCGGACAGGCTGGATCTATGTCAGTTTCAGTGCAACGGAGCATTTGCCGGTGCAAAGCTGTATAAAAAAGCTCCGTTTATGATAGCTGATGAAGTGGCTGAAAAAATAAGTAAAAATGAGATTTTTAAATCCGTTGAAATGGTAAAGCCCGGTTTTATCAATATTACTTTAAATGATGAATCGATTCTCAAAAAGATCTTAGAAATCGCAGACGATATTAATTTAGGTATTCCTCAATCGGATAAATGTGAAACTATTGTTTTAGATTACGGAGGTCCTAATGTTGCAAAACCGCTTCATATAGGACATCTTAGATCTGCCATTATCGGGGAATCGTTAAAGAGAATCGCAAGAGCAATGGGAAACAGGGTTATTTCTGATGTTCATTTGGGAGATTGGGGATTGCAGATCGGACTTGTTATTGCAGAGCTTTCTGAACGCAATCCCGGCTGGATATGCTTTTCTCCTGAATTTAATCCTGATAAAGACAAAGTAGATCCCATAAATGTCGACGAACTGAATGAAATATATCCATTTGCAAGTCAGAAGAGCAAGTCGGATGACGATTTCAAGGAAAAGGCAAGAACTATTACAGCTGAGCTTCAAAGCGGTCATAAGGGATATATGGCAGTTTGGAAAGAGATAATGCGAGTTTCGGTAAAGGATTTAAAAGAGAACTACCAAAAATTATATGTTGACTTTGATCTATGGTATGGTGAAAGCGATGCTGATAAGTATGTGGACGAGCTTATAGATCGTCTTAACGAAAAGGGCTTGCTGTATGAAAGCGACGGAGCTATGGTTGTAGACGTTGAGGAGGAAACCGATAAGACATCAATTCCTCCTGTAATTATAAAGAAATCAGATAATTCAAATATTTATGCAACGACTGATTTAGCTACAATAATTCAACGTCAGAAGGATTTTAATCCGGACAGAATATGGTACGTAGTTGATAAAAGACAGGGATTGCATTTAACTCAGGTTTTCCGCTGTGCAAAGAAAGCAGGTATCGTACCAAAGAGTACCGAGCTTGCTCACTTGGCGATAGGAACGATGAACGGCAAGGATGGAAAGCCTTATAAGACAAGAGACGGCGGAGTAATGCGTCTTTCTGATCTGCTTAATACTGTAATTGAGGCGGCATATGAAAAGATGTCAGATGAGAACTTTGAATCTGTTGAAGAAAAAAGAGAAGCGGCACAAAAGGTTGCAGTTGCCGCTGTTAAGTTCGGTGATTTGTCAAATCACATTACAAAAGACTATATTTTCGATATAGAAAAATTCTTGTCCTTTGAGGGTAAGACCGGAACATACTTGATTTACACAGTTACAAGAATAAATTCCATACTCAGAAATCTTGGGATTGATGAGGATAATCCTATAAAATTCAAAGGGATTTATTCTGATGTTGAACGTGAACTTATGCTCAATATAATTCTTAGCGGTGAGGCGTTTAAACACTCTTTTGATGAAAGAGCCCCCAGTGTTATATGTGATAACGCATATCGGCTTGCGTCGTTGTTCTCCACCTTCTATCACGATAATCACATTATGGGAGAGACCGATGAGGATAAGCAGTCTACCTGGATTTCGCTTTGCATATTGGTTAAAAAACTGCTTGTAAAGCATTTGGATGTACTCGGAATCAAGGCTGTTGAAAGAATGTGATATTCAAGCTCTCAGGGCATATGCTTTGAGGGTTTTATTATATTTATACATTAATATTTATAATATTTACATTTGTAAAATTAAATATATAATAGTATAATAAGTACACTACATATAAAAGAGGTAAACTAATGAACTATAAAGTTTCAGGAAATGATATCATACTGGTTCAAAGCGATTTTGATTTAGACGAAACTCTTGACTGCGGACAGGCTTTTCGCTGGGAGAAGATAGATAAAAACAGCAAAGACGCCGATATTTTGGCAGATGTTGATTTTGACAAGGCATATAAAGGCTTTAAACTTAACAGCCCTCTTTTGATCAGTCAAAAGAAAAGTGCAGAAAACAGCAATGAAAGTCAGATAACTTTACACAACACCTCAGAACACGATTTTTTGGGCATTTGGGTAGATTACTTTGATCTTGAAACAGACTACTCGGTTTTGAAAAGGGATTTTTCAATTGATGAAACAATGAGCTGTGCCTGTAAGTTTGCTCCCGGTATAAGAATGTTAAAGCAGGATAAATGGGAAGCTCTTTGCTCATTCATAATTTCTCAGAACAATAATATACCTCGTATTAAGGGCATAATATCAAGAATGTGCGAGTATTACGGGGGATTTCCTGATTATGAAGCTATTGCAGGAGAAACTGTGGAAAGTCTTGCATTTATGCGGGCAGGGTTTAGGGCAAAGTATCTTATTGACGCTGCTCAGAGATTGGCAAGCGGTGAGATAGATTTGAATATTATTTCTTCAATGGATTTGGATTCTGCAAGAAAATCACTTATGACAATAAAAGGAGTAGGACCGAAAGTTGCAGAATGTGCACTGCTTTACGGAATGTACAGAATTGATGCATTCCCGATAGATGTATGGATCAAGCGTGTGATGGAGGAATACTATCCGAACGGACTTCCCGCTTGTGTTAAGGGACGGGAGGGAATTGCACAGCAGTATCTTTTTCACTATATAAGGAACAAAGAAAACAAATAAACCACTTATATCGGATATAGTATGCCGAATGGTAAATATTTTACATTTTTTAAGATAAGTATTTGGTTAATCGGGATTAAAAAATCTTTTCAACATTTAGGACTCAGTTTGAAGAAAGCCGAATAATCGCATAGTTTTCAACCTTTTCAACAGAGTTTTAAACATTTTTTATTAACATTTAAACCTTTTCAACAGACTTTTCAACAAAATTTTGTGTCTTTTTAAAATCTTGTTGAATAATGAAAAAATTACGGTCAATACTAGCTTTGAGCGAATTTTATTTATGTCGGAGGTTTAATCCAAATATGATCAAGGGAATTAATAAACAAATAGTAGAAATTAAATGTCCTAAAAATGAACAGTATGAGAAGATATTACTGTTCACAAAACAGAACAGTGATATTAACCGTGTATGCGAAATTGATGAGGATATGCTGGAAATGTATCGTTCAATAATGAACCAGTCTAAGCAGGACAATCACGAGCGAAACAGTGCCGTAGCATGTATTGTGCTGCTGTCGTTGTCGTGTTTGTTTCTTTTGGGATTTTTAGTTTTCACCCTAATATAAATGCTATATTTTTGCAAGAAAATTAAAAAATTATTTTTTAGTAAAAAAATCTTCGAAAGCTATTGGCTTTTGGGGATTTTTATGTTATAATGTAAATTGAGTAGTTGGATTTAAAATCAGGAGTAATTATTATATGAGTTTAAATAATATAAACAGCGGCAGTAAAAATCATAAAAAGAAATATAACAAAACGCACAGCTCATCTAAGATCAAACATACTTCTGACTTAAATGAAACTTATAATGAAAATGATGCTGATAAATTGGGATACAACGCACTTGATGGCAGTAATATTATCTTGGGACGTAATCCTGTTATTGAAAGTCTTAAATCCGGAAAGCTGATTGACTCAATTTATATAAACAGTGAGGCAGGCGGTTCAATATCAGTTATTTGCAAAATGGCAAAAGAGCAGGGTATTGTTATTAAGCGGGTTAATGAGCAAAAGCTTAATAAAATGTCAAACGGTGCATCGCATCAAGGCGTTATAGCTATGACAGCTTGTGCTGAATATGTGGAAATAGAGGATATTTTAGATATTGCCAAAGCAAAGAACGAATCTCCGTTTATTTTGATTTGCGATGAGATTGAAGATCCGCACAATTTGGGCGCTTTAATAAGAACTGCTGAAGCAAGCGGAGCTCATGGGGTTATAATTCCTAAAAGAAGAAGTGCTTCGCTTAACCATACGGTTTATAAAACATCGGCAGGTGCGGCGGCATGGGTACCCGTAGCAAGGGTAGCAAATCTCAGTCAGGCTATTGATACGCTTAAAGAAAACGGCGTATGGATTTACGGCACTGATGCAAAGGGAGAGGATTACCGCAATGTATCATTTAAAGGAGCTGTCGGTCTTGTTATTGGTTCTGAGGGATTTGGAATGAGCAGACTTATAAAGGGGAAATGTGATTTTTTAATTAAACTGCCGATGGTCGGTAAGATCACATCGCTTAATGCTTCGGTTGCAGGCGGAATTTTTATGTATGAGATATTAAAGTCAAGGACGAATACAGAAAGTTAGTATTAGTTTTTGCGGAAGCATTTTGTTTTTCCGCATAACGGCAGGGTCGTATTTGGTTGAAGACAAGAGAAATCTTGATCGATATAAAGACTATGAGTAGACAACGGAAACAGCAATATTGAAAAGGAAGTGTAGGAATTGGCAGATAATTTTAATCTTGATGATATTTTAGACGAATATTCTGACAAGGCTAAAAGCGTTAATCCTCTGTCTGATGCGGATGTTGACGCACTTATCGGTGCGGACGTAAAGCAAGAAGAGGGAACTGACAAAACTGAAAGAAAATCTATTATCGACGAATCAATTTTTGACGAGGTAATTGATGACGGACGACC
Organism: uncultured Clostridia bacterium; assembly: GCA_947584375.1. Classification (GTDB taxonomy): domain Bacteria; phylum Bacillota; class Clostridia; order Oscillospirales; family Ruminococcaceae; genus UMGS1601. The sequence goes on from CANPWL010000011.1 coordinate 18,416, forward strand.
TAAAGAGACAATTAAAACTGAAACAATCAGTGAAAGCAAAAACGGCGGAATAGAAGATTTAGATATAGATTCTCTTATTGATGAAGCTGTATCTGATGTTGAAGAAACGCCAATTATGCAGGATGAAGATCCGACGCTTGTTAAAGATGAAAAAATAAAAAATTTAGACGACTTTACACTTCCTGAAATCGAAGTCGAAGATCATGTGCAAGAGCAAAGTTCTGACAATAAGAAGAATAAAAAAGGTTTGGCTAAAATATTAAGTCAAAAGCTTGAGGCGGAAAGAGAAAAGATTGAAGCTGAAAAAGCTGAGGAAGAGGAAGCGGAAAGAGAAGGTCTTGAAGCAGGGCTTGGCAGCAGATTCAGATTGAGAAAGACATCCGGCAACACAGCAATTATTGAAGGTCTGCTCAAATTGAAGAGAGAAAGAGGAACTGTAAGCAGAGATGCAAATGTATCTCCTGTTAAGCGGCTCAGAATAAAAGATGTAGATCTGGGGTTGGAAGGCAAGATCATTCCGAGAACAGAGCAGTTTGACAAGATAAGTATCGATGATGATGATGTTATCTTTCCTGAAGGCGCTACTGACACAATGAAACTTCGTATACTTGCTGAAAGAAGAAAAGACAAGGTAGATAACTTTGTTTTGGAAAATTCGGATAGCGATGCATTGAGCGATGTAAAGGACAGTGAAGCCAGAAAACACGTTAAAGATTTCACGGACTATAATGAGGCTTCAAAAGTTTTAGATGATATAGTACAGCTAAAGAGCAATCTTATAATAAGATTCTGCATTCTTATATTTACATCGCTTTTCAGCTTATACATAGCATTTGCGAACGATTTTGGCTGGCCGATTATTGAAACTTTCAAGAGAACAAGTGCTGAATCATATATATTTACAAACATAGCGTTGGGACTTGTTTCTGCATTCGTTTCGTATACGGTTTTAATTTCGGGAATAAAAAAGCTTATAAAGAGAAACGCTGATTGTGACACTATTGCCGCACTTGGTATAGGCTCATCGCTTATATCTTCGTTGCTGTTGTTTATTAATCCGGGAATTATGCAGACAAAATCATATCATATTTATATGTCTGCGGCTATACTGGGTCTTTTGTTCAACACGCTGGGAAAATTACTTATAGTAAACAGAACTGAAAGAAATTTCAAATATGTTGCAGGTGAATATGATAAATTTGCCGTTACAAATGTTTTAAACGAGGATGTTGCCTCTAAGTTTACAAAGGGAGCATTGCTAAATGATTTTCCTGAGCTTGCAACAATGAGAAAAACCGAGTTCAACAATAATTTTTTAGAACATTCATATTCAACTGATATAGCTGACAAATACAGCAAAAAATATGCGCTTATATTCCTGCTTGCAAGCGTTTTAGTAGGATTGCTTTCTATTATTTTTGATAGAAATGCTTCAGGCGTATCACAAAAGATATTAGCGGGCTTTGCCACATTTTCAGGAACGATTTCAATTGCGGCTTCTTTTGCTTTGATGCTTGTCGTTAATTTCCCGCTTGGAAGAGCGTCGAGGAGATTTTTGCGTTCGTCAGGAGTTATGCTCGGATATTCTGCTGTTGAACAATTTGCCGATACAAATTCAGTGTTGGTTGATGCACGTCAGCTTTTCCCGGAGGGTATGATAAATCTTGTTAATCTAAAAGCTATGTCATCAACTCCTATTGAGGATTCTATATTGATGGCTGCAAGTCTGTCGTGTCAGGCAGGAAGTGTTCTCCAGTCAATGTTCTATAATATGCTCAGGGGAAAGACTGAAATGCTTTATCCTGTTGAAAGCTATATATATGAGGACGGACTTGGTCTTTCGGGATGGATTGATAATCAAAGAATACTTTTCGGAACAAGAGAACTTATGGAAAACCATTCAATTGAGGGACTTCCTCCGCTGTCAAAGGAAAAGCAATATACAAAAGGCTATATTCCTATGTATCTTTCAATATCAGGAGTTGTTTCTTCGCTTTTTGTCATTACGGTCAATTCCAGCATAAGTGTGAAAAAGTGGCTTCAGGTTCTTGAAAATCAAAATATAACCACGGTGATAAGGTCGGTTGACGGTTTTATTTCGCTTAATTTAATGTCTGAGCTTTTTGACGTATCACCTGATTCATTAAAGTTGCTTCCGTTTAGATACCATGACGAATACGAGGAGCAGACAGGTTTTATTCCAAAGGCTTCGGCATCAATGTTGTGTTCTGGACATTTTCCGTCATTTGCAATGCTGATAAGCGGTGCAAAGAAGCTTCATTTTATCACAAATTTAGGAATGACGATTCTTCTTGCGTCTGTATTGCTGGGACTTATAATAGCTCTTGTTATGCTTCTTGTAGGTTCGTTCAGCTCATTATCGGCGTCGGTTGTTGTACTCTATAATTTGATCTGGTGCGCAGTAATTATAGGAATACAATATTTTAAAAAGTTATAGAATTAATATTCAGTTAAGCCGTCTTAAAACAAGACGGCTTTTACTGTATTTGTTAAATTTACAGCTTCGGTTCAATCCTATTTTTTATTTTAAATATTAAATTAAATTATTAAAAAGTAATAGGATTGTTTGTAAATGAATAAAAATAAAAGGTAATAATTATCATATTAATATGTGCTATTGAAATAAATGATTTTTTGTGGTAGAATATACTTTAATATGAACAGTTTGGAAAATTGTATTTGGTTATTCGGAGGATTATTTGATTATGAAATTGAAAAATGCTGTATGCACTGCAATAGGTTCAATTGCATCATTAGTGCTTTTAATAACTTCTGTATTGCCTGCATATGCTGATGATAATAATCTTACCTATGAAATAGGAAAGGAATTCACGGCTGAAAATGACGCTGACACATATTTTTTTGATGAAAGCTTCGGTTCTGAAATTGCAGTAAATGCAATGAAGCTTATTGTAAGCGTGACTATTGCGGATTTTAATGCAAACGGCGGATTTGGTTTAAAATTTATTATCAACAACAACCCGGACAGTGATGATTTTTATTTTTTGACAATGAATACAAATTCATGGGCAAATACTCAAACCAAGGATCCTATTGAAGCTAACTCAAAAGGAACATATACGCTTGAGTTTGATTTATCCAAGCTGGGTCAGATTGCAAGTATTCAAGGAGATTTATGGCAGGGAACAGTTATACTTAACGGATTGCAGATTTTGGATGGTGAGGGTAATGATCTTATAACATATGGAAACATTATTGAGCCTACTGTCGGTTACTATAAAGCAGGTGTGGGAAAAGTCTCTAAAACAACGACTGCAAAAACCACGACAACGTCAACCTCTGTATCAACGGCAACATCGGCTAATCAGTCAGTGTCAATTGCAACGACAGTTATATCAAATAATAACAGTTCAGGCATAAGCTTTTTTTGGATCGGTATTCCTGCAGCAGCAGTTGGTCTGATTTTAATTATTTTGGCAATTGTATTCACTAAAAAAATGAAGTAGTCAAACATGCAAGAAGTAATTTACTCTTACAAGGAGTTGGTATTTATGAAGAAATTTATATTATCATTATTAATTTCATCACTTTTGTTTTCCTCATCAGTATTCGGTTTTACGTTTGCCGCTTTTGCAGAGAACGGTACTACGGCTGTCAATGTTCAGAACACAACTGTAATTACGCAGTCGACCGCTGAACGTACAGATGACGATCCATTTGCTGACAGCAAACCGTCCATTGATAAAGAAACACCTACTTTCTATTATATTTTAGGAGGAGTGGCAGGAATAGTTATTATTTTTGCAATTGCCGGATTTATCACCTCAAAAAAGAAAAAGTAAACTATTTCTACTATTTTAAAAATGCTGATTAATTATTGTGCAATATAACTATAATTAATACAGTTTTTTTGTATAAGTAAGCATTGCAAATAGCTAAAGAATATGTTAAAATATACTGTGTAAAATTATATTTTCCCATTATAAAAGGCAAATTACATATTTTGTTATTTAATTTATTAGGAGGATTAACAATGAAATTCAAAAGATTAATTTCAGGAGTAGCAGCATCTGCTTTGCTTGTTTCGTCTATGAGCTTTTCGGTTTCTGCAAATTTAAATGCTAAGCCGGGTGAAGTTGGATTTGAAACAGCTCGTGAAACACAAGACTCAGATATGTGGGACTTTACTGATAAGCCGTATTCATTAACTTCCGGAGACTATTATATGGGTCTTGGAGTTCAGACCGGTACCTGGACATACCGTAATGCTATCGGTACACCTGATAAAGGTTCGGATAAGGTTAATGCAAACGGAGTTAAAATTACAGGTATTAATACAGTTTGTCCTTGGTCTCATCTCTATGGCGGAGGATACGCTGTAATAAATAAGGACTCTAACGGAGTTGCATTCAGAGGTAATGATGAGGTTTCTGCAGTAGGACCAACGGGAATATTCTTTAAAGAGGGCGAAGGCGATAACGGTATTAAAGAATATGCGGTGCTTCACGATGCAAAAATAGGTGATAACGGTACATATACAGTAGGTATTCAGGGATATAACTTTAAAATCGATTCTGCGAATAATCTGGATGGAGACGCAGGAAACGGTATTAATCTATTCTATCTTTCATCAAATATCAAGTATCTTGAAAAGAATGGAGTTTCTATCAGCAACCCTGTTTTAAAGCTGTACAATACAAAGGAAGAATATGAAGCTAAAAAGCCTTATAAAACGATTCCGGCAGGTTATTGGGTTACAACCTTAGGTGATAATAAAACAGGTTATGTACAATATAATTTTGTAAATAACTGGACAGATAATAATGCTGAAAACAAAGAAGCAGGAAAAGTTTTAAATTTTGACAAGAAATATGAGAGTAACAAACATACGCTTGACGTATTTGGAATTTCAGGATTTTCCGGCACTCCGGATTCTAAATTCAAATCAGGATATTCCGGATGTTCGTTCCTTCCTGAATATGCAATGGAGCTTACTTTCAATGTAAATTCACCTGACAGTATGATGAATAAGGTCATTTCTAAGCCTTTAGAGTTGGTTCTTGACGAGGTATCAAGCATCATTAATGATGCTAATGAGCTTGCAGCTGTTCAGGCAAACAACCCATCATTAACTGTTGATCAGATAAAAGAAAAGTTGAATACGGCATACACTTCAGCAAAGAGCGTATTTGACAAGTATGGAAAATACAAGTCCCTTTCAAAGTCATTGATTACAGAGCCTCAGGCAGCTATTGACAAAGCTCTTTCAGATCTTAAAGGTATTTGTTCAGAGCTCGGAATCCTTATCTGGGGTGAGCTCAACGGATATATTGAAACAGCAGAGGGAATGGATTTCACAAAGTATACTGAGGATTCATGGAATGCTGTTGAAAAGGCAATAGAGGAAGCTAAGAATTTAAGAACTAAGTATCAAAACGGTGAGGCAGTTACTCAAGATCAGATCGACGCTGCTACTGCAAAGTTAAAAGCAGCTATTAATGCTCTTAAAGAAATATCTGAAAAGGTTGATTCTACATCAGGATACGGATATTTGCAGTTTAAGGATTCAACAGGCAAATATCAGTGGTATAACAATGGAAAGAACTACAAGAACGTAACGGCAAAAACAGTAGATATTGTTACTTCAGAGAAGGGCAACGGTAAGACTTACACAGTTAAAGCAAAATGTGACGGAACAGCAAAAGGTTTAGCTGATTGTAATTTGGAGATTCAAGGATTGCTTAAAGAACAAAGCGGTGCGACCGTTACAATTGACGAAGTTAAGTTCGATGGCAAGAAGCAAAAGCTTACAGGCGTGCCATACACATTGGCAGTTGATAAAACTAATGCATATGTACCTTTGTATGACGCAACGGTAACGGAAATTCCTAAAGACGCATATACAAGTACAGACGGCGAGTGTGCAAAGGACGCTTCACCTCAGGCACTATCGCAGGGAGCTAAAAAAGATTATGCTGCATTAGATAACGAGTGGGAAGAACTCACAGTTAAGTTTACAGTTAACTGGGGTGACCAAGAGAAGGAAACTGAGAAGTCAGATGAAAACAATTCTGAAAACCCTGATACGGCAGGCGGTGTTGCAGTTGCAGCTTCACTAATGGTTGTTTTAGGAGCAGGATATGTTGTATCTAGAAAGAGAACTAAATAATAACATAAAATAAATATCCCCCGGCTTATGCAAGCTTTAATAAAGATTTCTTTGCATAAGTCTGCGGACGTGGAGTCGGACGGACAGTTTAGGCTGTCTGTCCTTTCTTTTTAGCCGTTTATTCAGTGGCGTTTTCCACAAGCAACTAACATAATTGAATCAAACATTGTTCAAAAGACTTATTAGAAAGCAGGACTGACGATGATAAATGATGGATCTATTGTAGAACGATTTGATAACTACTTGAAAAAAAACACAGTAAATGATTTTATTTGCAACACAACAAGAATTGTAATAGTTTGTGAATCTCCGCATACTGATGAGCTTGAAAAAGGTCTGCCTCTTGTTGGTCGTACGGGAAAATCGGTTTCAAAGCACCTGGGTATTAATAAAAATATTGGATTGGGAGAATATTTGGATTCTCAGGAGTTTCCTGTCATTGGGATTATGAATGTATGTACGGCACCATTACAAAAAACAGCGTCAAGAAAGCAATCAGATTTTGATTTTAACAAAACAGATTTCATTAGAAAAAACTATGATCGGCTTTTTTGTCACAGAGATCCGGATATTAATGAAATGGAAAAAATTATAGTCAATGATTTTAAAATGAGACTAAATCAACTTGCAAGAAACAACGATTTAACCAAAATAGTTATTTGTGGGAATTATGCCATGCGTTACTTTTGTGAAGTCAGTCAAAATATTGTGCAATTACCAGTCGCATTAATGCCGCATCCTGCTCGTAATAAATGGTCAAGGCTTACAAACGAGCAAAAATGTATATTGGATGAATTGAAAAATGCGATATAGTTTTAAATCGATTAAATATGCGACTATTAATTGCTAGAATGGTTCTTACAGCATTATAATTTGAGATATGCTTTATTTTATTTAGCGAATATGTATATTGTTGATATAGCTAATGCAGTTGATGATATTATTACTGCAAATATTTATTAATGGCGTAATTTTATAATAGAGTAATAAAGAGTAACGGTGCAGAATTATAATAGACTCTGTACCGTTACTCTTTTTGCACTCATAAATCGGCTGATTTTATCGGATGTTCAAGGCATCCTTATGACAACCGCCTTTAGCGAGGATTTTATTATGATTTGAATTTTGAAAAAGTAACCGTATACCCTGATATTTTAAGTGTTTGAGGAATATTTTCTTTGAATACAAGCTCGTAATCCTTTTCTCCGACAGTTCCGCTGGCAATTGTAGAGCCATTGTTTGTTTCGTATTCAACATTAGTTGAAAGGGTCGATTTATCCAAAGCAGAAATAATCATGCTGCTGACAGCACTGTCAGGAAGTTCATCACGCTTTGCGTCAAATTCAAGGTCATTAAGTTTTATTTTATAGCTATCGTTTGAAAAGGTTATCGTCATACCGCTTATGCTTTCAGGTTCGGTGTATGTAACAAGCCAGCTATTCTCTTTTCGTGAGAGTGTAGCTTTATAAGTATCTCTGTTCTCTTCATCGCTTTTTATAGAAAGCTCGCATGAGTAGGGTATTTTAATCGTGGCTGCGTCGGTTTTCTTTTTACAGGCGAACATTGTAAAAAACATTGACAGTATCAGGGGAATAACTAGATATTTTGCAGTATTCTTCAATTCAATTCATCCTTTCAAATTAAAAAAGTCTATGTATGAGGATATACCATACACAGGCTTTTTATTTAATCCTCAATTTCTTTGAGAACAAAAGGCAGAATATCTAAAATATCCCTTGCAATCACAGCTCGCTTTGACATTCTTTTTGAAAGTATATCGGCAGAATATCCTAAAATAAATTGACCTATTGCACAGGCAGAAACAGGATCGCAGCCCTGTGCAGCGAATGAAGCTATCATTCCTGCCAGCAAATCACCGCTTCCTCCTTTGCTTAGAGCGGAGTTTGCTATGCTTGATAGATAGATTTTTTCGCAATATGGTGAAACTGCGATACTCTGAGTAGATTTAGAAAGCACTGTGACATTGTATTCATCGCTGAATTGTTTTATCAAATCAAATCGATTTTCTAAAAATTCAGAAACAGAAACTCCCAAAAGTCTTGAAAACTCGGCAGGATGAGGAGTTAAAACAACTTTTGCCTTTGTGTTCTTTAGTATATTTATATTCTCACAAAGACAATTTATTCCGTCAGCATCGATTATTATTGGAATTTTAGTGCGTTCCACTATTTCTTTTACAAGACTTATTGTATGAGCATTTTTTCCTAAACCACATCCAAGTAATACGGCATTTGCTTGGTTTGAAAGTGCAATTATCTTTTCAGCATTTTCACAGGATATATAACCGTTTTCATCGCTGTCAAGCTTAGTGTATGTGGCTTCAAAAATATTTGAGGACATAGTTGATATTACATCCTCAACCGAGCATAGATTTACTAATCCTACGCCTGTACGAAGTGCTGATGATGTTGAAATTGCCGCTGCCCCTCTATATTCAGAGCATCCGCAAACACATAAAAGTTTTCCGAATGTTCCCTTATGAGCGTTGTCAGGTCTGGGAGGCAAAAGAGATTTAACTAACTCTTTATCAAGTTTTACGATTTCAAAATCAGTGGGTTCTGCCTGTGTTGGTATTCCTATGTCACGTGTTATAATCTCTCCGCAAAATCCATTTGCAGGCGAGAGCAAAAGACCAAGTTTTAGAGCGTGAAAGCAAACAGTAAAATCACATTTTAAGGTACCGTTTGACACAAGACCATTCATTGAATTAATTCCTGACGGCAAATCGCAGGCAATTTTTAAGGCTTCTGATTGGTTCACTGAATTAAAAAGCGTTATAATTTCATCAGGCAGTTCTCCGTGAAAGCCCGTACCGAATACCGCGTCTATTATTATATCTGCCCACTTGATTATTGGGTCTGAATCCTTTAAAGGTACCATTTCAACTCTTTTATCAAGGTTTGACATTGCCTCTTTTGCAAGTTCTGATTTTGGATTTCCTTGTGCGAGGATTATTTTCACATTAAGCGAATTACTGATCAATGTATTAGCACAGACAAGACCGTCGCCGCCGTTGTTACCGCTGCCGACAAGTATAAGTATATTTTTGAGATTATTTTTATATGCAGTTTTGGTTATTTCTTGGCATAAAGCCAGAGCTGCATTATCCATAAGTTTAAATAAAGAAATTCCATAATTTTCCGAATTTTTTTCGGCAGTTCCCATTTGTTTGGTAGTTAATATTTTAGGCATAACAATCTCCGTTTCTGATTTTAAAGTTGACATATACTTATGTTGTTGTTTTGTAAGCAATAACAACAGCATTAGCAAGTGTATCGGTGTGGCTTATACTTACCGAAAAGTATAAATTCCTTGAAATTTTTAATGCGTTTCCGGAAAGCTCAAAAAAAGGTTTTCCGCTGTCATCACGTAAAACTGAGATCTCGTTAAGGGAAAAACCTTTTATACCTGTACCGAGCGCTTTTGAAAAGGCTTCTTTAGCTGCCCAGTTTCCTGCCATAGAAGGGTAAGGATCTTTCTTTTTAGTGAAGAGATCAAGTTCCTTTTTTGAAAACACCCTTGACATAAACCTTACATTTTCAGCACATTTTTTTATTCTTGCAATATCTATGATATCAGTTCCGATTGAATACATACTAATATATCAAGCCTTTGCTTTGCAAAGACCGCCTTTCTTGATGAAAAAGTATTTCAGATTATTTTCTTATTGTTCTTGGAAGATACTCTTTAATAACGTCAAGCATATCATTATCAGGTGAAATTAATACATAACACATTCCGAATTTTGAATCTCTGCAAGCAAGAAAATAGTCAGATTCATTTTCGTTTTCGCCTGAAGTTGCGTCAACAATACTGTATTCTTTATTAAAAGTTTTGTTCTTAACTAATCCAAAATCTGTTACACTTTTTAGATCGACTGATATAAGTCTTTTCCTCCTGCTTTTTGCTGTTATTTTATCGATATCAAGGTCTCCGTTTGTGCATATATATTCGTATTCAACATCAAAGCCTTTAATAAGGTAATATGCGCCCCAAAAAACCAAAGCTATAATTATCAAAGACATAACATTAAGAAATATAAACAGTAATACTGCAATTAGCAGTGCCGCTATAAATATTCCCGATCTTTTTATAAAAACTGTATTATCAGGCCGTCTTGTTATAAGCTGTTCTTTAAAGCTATCCATAAATTTTATGCTCCTAATTATTTATTTTACTAAATTATAACACAAGTACATTTTTTTTTCAATATTAGTCCGTGATGATAAAAATGTGTGATTATTGATTATTTTATATTGATGTGGTATTATGTTTAATGTATACTATCATTAAAAGGAGATAGAAAATGAAACTGGTGATACAAAGGGTCAAAAGTGCAGATGTGACGGTTGACGGTAAAATTGCAGGGGAAATATCACAAGGCTATTTAGTCTTGATGGGAGTTTGTGATACCGATACGAAATTTGAATGTGAAAAGCTCTGTGATAAGATGATAAATCTTAGGATTTTTTCCGATGAAAACGGGAAAACGAACCTGTCCATTAAGGACGTAAAAGGAGAGATTTTGGTTGTATCTCAGTTTACTCTTTATGCCGACTGCCGCAAGGGAAACCGTCCAAGTTTTATAAATGCAGGAAAACCTGACAAAGCAAAAAGTCTTTATGAGTATTTTTTAAAGCTGTGCAGTGAAAGAATAGAAACAAGAGTCGAGCATGGAATTTTTGGGGCTGATATGAAAGTATGCATGATAAATGACGGACCTTTTACAATAATTCTTGACAGTGATGAAATAATAAAAAAGTGATATATATTATACAATGCAAAGCTGGATTGATAGTAGAATAGACAAACACCCCTTTTTCATAAACATACTAAAGGGGTGTTTTTATGTTTACACATTTGATTGAGATACTTCTATCAAACTGTTTGTATTTTGCTTTGCATCTTGAGAGAAACGGAGCATTTCCAAAGCCATTATCTGCAAAAGAAGAAAGAAAATGCTTTTGCAGAATGGAGCAGGGAGATGATTCTGCAAGAACAAAACTTATAGAGCATAATCTAAGACTTGTTGCACATATAGTAAAAAAATATTATTCTAATTCAAGCGATCAGGAGGATCTGATTTCGATAGGAACAATTGGTCTTATTAAGGCTGTATCAACATTTGATTATAAAAAGGGAACAAGATTTGCAACCTATGGAAGCAAATGTGTTGAAAATGAAATTTTGATGCATTTCAGATCTTTAAAAAAGTCGGCAGGGGAGCTTTATTTTGACGAACCTATTGATACTGACAAAGATGGCAATCAGCTTACTTTGATGGATATAATATCTGAGGATATAGAGATTATAGATAAAATAGATATATCTATAAAATCGGGACAGCTTTACTCGTTTTTGCCAAAATGTCTTGATAACAGAGAGCGTGAGATTATCACTCTCAGGTATGGGTTATACGGTGCTGTTCCGCTGACACAAAGAGAGATCGCCAAGAAGTTTGGCATTTCACGGTCGTATGTTTCCCGAATTGAGAAAAAAGCGCTTGAAAAGCTTAAGGCTTGCTTTGATAAAAATAAAAAATTTGAAGAATAAAACTTTTTATTTATTGTATAAAGTAAAAAAAACTGTCAAAAATAACCTCATAGAAATCAATTAAACATAAGTGAGGTCAAAGTTTGAAGATCAAAGATTTTCAAATCGGTATTGCGTTTTAGATGTATGACACAGTTAGGCTCAATGCCAAAAGACGCACAAACCAAAGGAAAGGAAAGTTAATTTACATGAAAAAGTTATCAGATTTTATCAAAGGAAAGGGAATACTTGTTGGTTTTTTGGTTTTTCTTATGGCTGTCGGAATAGGAAGCTTTGCGGTGTATAAAAGCACTATGAATAAACTTACAAACAGTAATATTCTTACTAAAATTGAAAGCTCTCAGGTTGCAAATACGATAAGTGATGTTAAAAAAACTACATCATCGTCAGATAAAACAGAAACAGAAACTGATGAAGAAAGTTCTGCTGAAGAAACAACAGTTAAAGTAACTAAAAGTGATACAAGCAAAAGCGACAGCGTTAGTGCAAACAATAATGTTGACACCGAAACACAGCCCTTTGTTATGCCTTTAAAGGGAAAGATCATTAATCCTTTTTCAAACGGCGAGCTTGTTAAAAGTGAAACATTAGGATACTGGGAAACCCATGATGGAGTGGATATTAAGGCAAAATCAGGCAAAAAAGTAGTTGCTATGACAAGCGGTACTGTAAAAAAGGTGGTGGAGGACCCTCTATTTGGTACAGAAGTAATAATAGATCACGGAAATAACATCGAGGGACATTATTACAATCTAAAAAAAGCTGTTGATGTAGCTGAAGGCGATAAGGTAAATGCAGGTGAGAAAATAGGAGCCGTAGGAAAAACAGCAGATGTGGAAAGCAAGCTTCCTGCACATTTGCATTTTGGTATTAAACAAAATGGAAAATGGATAGATCCTATTTCATTTATAAATCCTGATACGGGAAAATAATCTCTATTATAAAATAGTAAGGCGGAGCCGTATATATGGCTCCGCCGTTATTTATTAGCTTGCTTTTAAAATCATATAAATACTATTCAGCTTTTTGAATAGCAGTTACTTCAGTTTTTAATTTTTTTGTCTTATAATTCTTATCTGATTTTACAAACTGGTCAACCAGAATATCTTTCATACCTGAGTTTTTAACATTCTCGTTAACTGAAAATTTAAGTTCTCCGGTTGAGGTCGTGTAGATGTTATCTGTCTCGACAATGCGGTAAATAGTTCCCGTATTGAGTTTTATTTCATAAACCTCAAAATACTTATTAAACGGTTCAACATTTGTTTTTGATTTTGAAATATTGAAATAAGCTTCAACCAAATTTATTTCATAACCGTTAAATGATGAAAGATGCTTGTGCATTTCTGATTTTATATTTGTGAAATCTATGTCTTTTGCTTTTTCAGCGTAAAAGTCAACATTTTCTACAATATAAGTTCTTTTGTTTTTCAATAATGTAAAGCCTTTGGATAAAAGGGTTTCATCATTAAAGCCGGGTTTATATTCTGCGGTTACAGTTATAACATCGCCGACTCTCAGGTTTGAGGATTGAGAAATTGAATAGTCAAATGTATTTTTTATAACAGTTTCTGCATTGTCGGTATTCATTCCGTTTGCGTTGATTTTGGGTGATATTCCTGTAAAATTAACTGTTACGTTTTCAAACGGGTCAAGCTCTTGTACATTACCTAGGTCGGATACAGTGAACTCACTGCTTGATGATTTGCTGACGATGTATTTTTTTCCGTTATATTCAATTGTTGAATCATCAGGATTATATGAAGGCGATGTACAGTTTGCAACAACAGTAACTATATCACCGTTTGAAAGCTTTCCGTTATCAGACGATTTTGTTATGCTGAATGTGAAGTTATCAAGAACAATCGGCTGACACTTTGATGTTTTAACTTCAGCAATTCCGAAACCCTCTGTTCCGCTGTAAGTTACTGAAATGTCAGCAAACGGATTCAGGCTTTCAGCGGGGTTCAAATCGCTCACGTTGACGGTATAAGTTGTATTTATAAGCTTGATTCTGTATTTTCTAAGAGCTTTTTCGTCAAATCTTACTGTAATTGTCAATACATCACCGTTTTGTATTTCTGAAATTTTATCAAGTGAGCTGGCTTTTATACTTTCTGTTCCTTTTCTTAATAAAAAGTGTGTATCTTTAGGATCTGACGCAATATAGATATCTGCTTTTAGTGCAATTTGCATTTCCTGAGCCTTTTCTAGATTATCTGTATCAAAGACATCGGTTAGCAGAGGAGCATCTTTACCCGTTTTATTTGCTTTGAAATAATCACTCTCTTCATCAATTGATAAGTATGCAGACGCGTCTCCGGTTGAGCCTTCGATATTAACTTTAATAAGCTTTGAAGCGTCAATTTCTAGGAATGCAAATCGTTCATAGAAGTAATAAGATGTGCAGCCAAGCGCTGCAATTACTATCGCCCAAAGAATAATAACAAATGCAAGCTTTGGGGATTTTTTCTTTTTTGCATTTATTCTTGTGTTACAATAAATGCAAATACGTGCATTGTCAGGAATATATTCACCGCAGTTTTTGCATCTGATTTTTTTTGACATAATTATCTCCGTTTCTTTATATAACAAAGTTTATTTATATGTATCGACATAGTTGTCTGAATATATTATAATTAAATTACTTATAAATGTCAATCAATAAGACCGGTTAAATCTAAATTTAATTTATACGATCAAATTATATTTGCAAAGTAATATATTTTTTGTTATAATAACTAAGCTATACTTTTTAAGCTGAATAGCTTTATTTTTTATCGGAGGTTTAAATATGTGGGCATATGAAAGTGTTTTTTATCAGATTTATCCGCTGGGATTTTGCGGGGCGCCTTTTGAGAATGACGGTCTGATAAAAAATAGAATAAGTAAGGTCAAGAATTGGATACCTCATATAAAAAAGCTGGGGGCAAATGCTATCTATTTTTCGCCCGTTTTTGAATCTGATACTCATGGATATAATACAAGAGATTTCAGGGTGATCGATTGCCGTCTGGGTGATAACAATGATTTCAAAGAGGTATGTGATGAATTACATAAAAACGGTATCAAGGTTGTTTTAGATGGGGTTTTTAACCACGTAGGAAGAGGCTTTTGGGCATTTCAAGACGTTTTAAAAAATCGTGAAAACTCACCATACAGATACTGGTTCAATATTGATTTCGGAGGTAATTCAAATTACAACGACGGTTTATGGTACGAGGGTTGGGAAGGTCATTATGACCTTGTAAAGCTTAATCTCAGAAACAATGATGTTGTAAATCATATATTTGAATGTGTAAAGGGCTGGATCGATGAATTTGATATTGATGGACTTCGTCTTGATGTAGCATATCTGCTTGACAGGGATTTTATAAAAAGACTCAGAAGTTTTTGCGATGAGCAAAAAGCAGATTTTGTTTTGATTGGCGAGCTTCTTCATGGAAATTATGCTGAATTTGTGAATAATGAAATGCTTCACAGTGCAACGAATTATCAGTGCTATAAGGGATTGTATTCCAGCTTTAATTCTATGAATATGTTTGAAATCTGTCACAGTCTGCAAAACCAGTTCGGTTCTGAGAGCTGGTGTCAGTATAGAGGAATGCATCTTTTATCATTTGTTGATAATCATGATGTATCAAGGATTGCGTCTATACTGACCAACGAAAGGCATCTGCCGCTTATTTATGCTATGTTATTCGGAATGCCCGGTATTCCATGCATTTATTACGGAAGCGAGTGGGGAACAAAAGCTGATAAGAGCGAAGGCGATTCTGCATTGAGAATTTCATTTAAAAATCCTGAGTGGAATGATTTAACTGAATTTATATCACGCTGTGCTGATATACATAAAAACAGCAAGGCTCTTTGCAGCGGCGATTATAAACAGATAGTTCTAACAAATAAGCAATGTATTTTCCAAAGACAGTTTGAGAACGAGCGTATTCTTATTGCTGTGAATGCCGACAGTGAAAGTTACACTGCACATTTTGACGCAGGCTGCGGTCAGGCAGAAAATCTGCTCACCGGTGATATTTTTGATTTCGGCGGAGGTTCAGAGCTTGCTCCATATACAGCATATATTCTTAAGATGGAACAGTAACTTTGTTTATATAATTTTTTTAAATGTATAATTTTTTGCAATGGAAAAATGTATAATGTATTATAAATAAAAAACTCCTGAGTAGTTTTATCTGCTCAGGAGTTATAAGTTTTGTTTTTAATTCAGTTATTACTTACAGTGAAACCTTGCCTTCTACTTTTCCGTTTACAACGTAATAAGCTGTATCTTCTTCAGGCTTAACATAAATATCAATACTTTTGATTGCAGCTTTATTATTAGCTTTGTAATCTGCTTCACATGAAGCTGCAACATCACTGGCTGTAATTTGTTTACCGTAAAATTGAATATACACCTTGCTGTCTACCGGCTTTTTAGCAGTTGTTTTCTTTGCAGCTGTTTTTTTAGTATCAGCTTTTTTAACAGCCGTTTTTTTAGCAGCAGTTTTCTTTTCAGCGGTTTTCTTTTCAGCAGTTTTCTTTACGGCTACGGCAGCCTTTACTTCAGCTTTAGGAGCAGCAGTAACAGGTGTTTTCTTAGCGTCATTTGCCATAATAGTTACTTCCTTTCTGATTTTAATAATTATAAACCAAATTTAAAAGGTTTATTTTGCAACAGCGTCTTTAAGAGCTTTGCCTGCTTTGAATGCAGGAACTTTTTTAGCAGGAATGCTGATAGGTTCTTTAGTTAAAGGATTGATAGCATTTCTTGCAGCTCTTTCTTTAACCTCAAAGCTTCCGAATCCTACAAGAGAAATCTTTTCATCCTTTTTCAAGCAATCTGTTATTGTATCAATAACAGTTGAAAGAGCCTTCTCTGCATCCTTCTTTGTATAGTCGCCCTTTTCGGCAATCAAATTAATAAATTCTGCTTTAGTCATTATAAATTCCTCCAATTTTATTTTACCATTATTTTAAATCATTATTTGATTATAGTCAAGAATTTTAAAGATAAATCAACTTTTTTAATAAGTTTTAAGGCTTAAAAACCGTTTAATTGGACATTTCATACAAAAAAATACCGATTTTTAGAGCAATAAAAATCTGTTTAACATTCTATTAAAGGGTAATATTGATATAATTTTTATTTCACATATACATTTTTAAATACAATTGTAAATTATTTAGCGGGATAATTTGCATTATAGATTTATTATAACAAATTAATATGTATTTATATAAAAAAATAGTGTAAATCATTGACTTTGTAATATTACTTTGATAAAATAATCTAAGTATATATCAGAATTATCAAGAGGAAGTTTTTATGACGCTTACATTTAAACATACAAAAACAGCTTGTTATTTAGGATATATTACTCAGGCTGTTGTAAATAATTTAGCTCCTCTTTTATTTGTAACATTTCAAAGAGATTTTGGTATAGGATTTTCAAAGCTGGGAACATTGATTGTTGTTAATTTTGCAGTGCAAATTGCAGTTGATTTGCTTTCATCCCGTATCATTTCAATGATCGGTATTAGGGGTGCCTGTATATTGGCGCATATAATGTCCGTAACGGGTCTTGTACTTATGGGAACTCTTCCTATGATAATGTACAATACGTTTATAGGATTGCTTATTGCATTGGTATGCTGTGCTGTTGGCGGGGGCTTGATAGAGGTAGTTATAAGCCCGGTAATTGAGGCTGTTCCAAGTGATAATAAAGCTTCGCAAATGGCTTTGCTTCATTCATTCTATTCATGGGGACAGGTTTCTGTTGTTTTATTGTCAACTCTGTATTTTGTTACGGCAGGGATTGAAAATTGGTTTTTGCTTCCTTTTATTTATGCGGCTATACCTTTTCTTAACTTGTTTTTATTTATAAAGGTTCCAATTGCACAGCTTGTTGAAAAAGGAAAAGAGATGAGTATATCTTCTCTTTTAAGGACAAGAATACTATGGATTATGATTTTATTTATGATTTGCTCAGGGGCAAGTGAAATGGTAATAAGTCAATGGTCTTCGTTGCTGGCAGAACTGGGTTTGGGAGTATCAAAAACAGTAGGCGATATATTAGGACCTTGTTTGTTTGCATTTTTAATGGCACTTTCCCGAATGTTTTTCGGGTTTAAGGTCACAGATAAAAGCCTTAAGCCTTCGCTAATGATTTGTGCATTAGGATGCTTTTTATCATTTGCAATTGTGGCGTTTTCAAGAGCGTCAATTCTTTCGCTGATAGGATGCGGTTTGTCAGGCTTTTTTGTAGGGATTATGTGGCCGGGTATTTACAGCTTGTCAGCGTCTAAACTTCCCAAGGGAGGGACCTCGATGTTTATGCTTCTTGCATTTGCAGGCGATATAGGCTGCTCAAGCGGTTCGGGACTTGTCGGATATGTCAGTGATATTGTAAAAAGAACAGGGCATTCTATATTTAAAGATATAATTTATTTTGCGGATTCTACACAGTTGGGATTGAAAACCGGAATAATAATTGCTATGATTTTTCCTTTAATTCTATTTGCAGGTTTATTTTTAATGATTCGTTTTGCTAAAAGGTAAAAAGTATAAATCATTTTTTATCGGAAATAAGAATAAGAAACGGAGGAATGTTCCGAAAGGGGCATAATTATATGATTAGTAAACTATCTTCTATTCAGATTTTGGTTATAGGTTTTTTCGTAATAATTACGTTAGGAACAATTTTATTGCTGTTGCCTTGTGCAACAAGAGATGGTGAAACTACTAACTTTATAAACGCTTTTTTTACGGCAACATCTGCTACCTGCGTAACAGGACTTGCGGTATTTGATACATACAGCCATTGGACGTTGTTCGGTCAGATAACAATATTGTCAATGATACAGATAGGCGGACTCGGTTTTATGTCTATTGCGACGTTTCTTTCACTTGCTATGAGAAGAAAAATCACTTTGAAAGAGCGGGGAATAATACAGGAAGCGCTTAATATGCCGGAGATTGCCGGTGTAGTCAGGCTTATGAAGCACGTTTTGTTCGGTACGGTTTTATTCGAGCTTTGCGGGGCAATAATTTTCAGCATTAGATTTGTTCCAATTATGGGATTTGCAAGAGGAGTATACACTGCGGTATTTCATTCGGTTTCATCCTTCTGCAATGCCGGGTTTGATTTGTTCGGACGTCTAAATAGCGGATCTTCTATGGAATATTTTAACGGAGATGTTCTTATAAATGTTGTGACCATGGCTTTGATAGTTATAGGAGGAATAGGTTTTTATGTCTGGGAGGATATCCACAGAAACGGACTTCATTTTAAAAAGTATAAACTTCACTCAAAAATGGTTATTTCTATGACTTTAGTGCTTATTGTAATTCCCGCTGTGCTATTCTTTGTGCTGGAAAGAAATCATGCGTATAAGGGATTTTCAACTCCGCAGGCAATTATGTCTGCAAGCTTTCAGTCGGTAACTTTAAGAACAGCAGGTTTCAGTACAGTAGCTTCGTCGCAGCTTACTGATTCGTCGTCTTTACTAGGATGTGTATTGATGCTTATCGGAGGCTCTCCGGGTTCAACCGCCGGCGGTATCAAAACAACTTCGTTTATGATTTTAATTCTTGGGGTTTTTTCTATAATATCAAAAAGAGACTCTATAACGGCATTTAAAAGAAGATTACCGCATGGATATTTGTCTAAGGTTTTGGCAATTCTGACAATGTATCTGTTTTTTGCACTATTATCAGTGGGAATTATTTGTGCTATTGACCCGATAGAGCTTAGGGAATCACTGTTTCAGGTGTTTTCCGCCATCGGAACGGTAGGAGTAGATATGACGGATACAGGCGCTTTATCAAATATTCCTAAGGTGATTTTATCCATACTGATGTTCTTTGGAAGAATAGGCGGGCTTTCTCTTGCACTTGCTTTTTCAAAGCCTATTGTATCTCCGCCGGTTAAGTATCCGATGGAGAAAATATCAGTAGGATAATAAGTAAAAAGTGGGAAAAGCTTAATATATATTTTGAAATATGGGGATGTGATATTAATATGAAATCGATATTGATTATAGGTATGGGAAGCTACGGAAGATATGCTGCTTTAAAATATATGCAGCTTGGACATGATGTTATGGTAGTAGATGATGACGAAGAAAAGATAACAGAAATTGCTTCAAGGGTCACATCGGCGCAAATAGGAGATTGTACCAAGGAAGAGGTTTTGCGTTCACTTAGTATTAATTCATATGATATATGTATAGTGTCGATAGGAGATAATTTTCAGGCTAGCCTTGAAATTACTTCTCTTCTCAAAGAGCTTGGAGCGTCGTTTGTTATTTCTATGGCATCAAAGGATAATCAAGCAAAGTTTTTGTTAAAGGTGGGAGCGGATTCCGTTGTTTATCCGAACAAGGACAGCGCCGAGCACCTTGCAATGAAAACAGGGTCAAGGAATGTATTTGAGTTTTTTAATCTGACTTCTGAAATTTCTATATACGAGATTCCCGTTCCCGGTAAATGGATAGGAAAATCCATTCAGGAAATTGACGTAAGAAATAAATACGGTATTTCGATTCTTGCAATAAAAGTAGGGAATGATATCACAGAAGTTCC
This sequence comes from uncultured Clostridia bacterium, assembly GCA_947584375.1. Lineage (GTDB taxonomy): Bacteria > Bacillota > Clostridia > Oscillospirales > Ruminococcaceae > UMGS1601. The sequence goes on from CANPWL010000011.1 coordinate 38,728, forward strand.
CAATGCCGATTACACATTTGATGATTCTGAAAATGAGCATCTTATAGTTATGGGAAAAGAAAAAGATATTTATAAGCTTAAATAAAGAATATTTTTGCGTTTCGCAATTTGCGGAACGCTTTTTCATTGAAATAAATTTAACTTAATATCTAAATTAAAGCGGTTAGATTTGTCACATAACTGTCACAATTTTGATTTAAAATAATTCTGCAAAAAATGACAAGTTTTACTGATAAACAACAATAAATTTTAACTTTTATATCTATTAATTTCTTGTTAAAAATATCTTGATGTGATATACTTAGCATAAGTTTAATTACATAATACGGAGGGAATGATCAGATGCTTTCATTAAAAAACATAAAAAAGGATTATAATAGCGGTGAGCAGACGGTTCATGCTTTAAAAGGAATAAGCATTGATTTCAGAGAGAATGAATTTGTGTCGGTTCTGGGACAGTCAGGATGCGGAAAAACAACAATGCTTAATATTATAGGAGGACTTGACAGATATACAGAGGGAGATTTAATTATCAACGGTGTGTCGACAAAACAGTATAAAGCCAAGGATTGGGACGCTTATCGTAATCATTCAATAGGATTTGTTTTTCAAAGCTATAATCTTATAATGCATCTTACTGTTTTGAGAAATGTTGAGCTTGCTTTGACGTTATCGGGAATATCAAAGTCTGAGAGAAGGAAAAGGGCGGTTTCTGCGCTTGAGAAGGTTGGGCTAAAGGATCAGATCAACAAAAAGCCTAATCAGCTTTCCGGTGGACAAATGCAAAGAGTTGCCATTGCCAGAGCATTGGTAAACGATCCTGATATTATTCTGGCAGATGAACCGACGGGGGCTCTTGATACTCAAACGAGCATTCAGGTTATGGAGCTTTTAAAAGAGGTTGCAAATGATAAGCTTGTTATTATGGTAACGCATAACCCGACCCTTGCTGAGAAGTATTCAACGAGAATAATCAAGCTTTCAGACGGAGAGGTAATTGATGATTCCGATCCGTTTGAGTATGAATTGGATAAAGAAACAGAGAATGAAGCCAATAACAGGGAAAAGAAAGAAAGCATAAAGTCAAGAAAGAAAAAGTCTATGAGCTTTTTAACCGCTTTATCATTGAGCTTTAAAAATTTAAGTACTAAAAAGACAAGAACTATTCTTACATCATTTGCAGGAAGTATAGGAATTATAGGAATTGCACTCATTCTCTCTTTGTCAAGCGGTTTTCAAACATATATAAACGTAATGGAGGAGGAAACCCTTTCGTCCTACCCATTACAGATAGATAAGCTCGCAATGGACGGAGAAAGTATGGCGGCTATGTTCAGTGATGATTATGACACTGAAAATGAAAAGGAGTTTCCTGATGAGAAAAAGGTTCATACAAAGGAAGTTTTAGACTCTATTATAAATTCTTATGCCGATGGCGTTACAGTAAACGATATGAAAAGTTTGAAGCAGTATATTGAGAAAAATCCTGATAAAATCAATCATCTTGTAAACGGAATTCAGTATAAGTATTCAAATGAGTTCAATGTATATTCTTCAGAATATGATGATACCAAAAACACAAGGAACAATCCTATTGATTTTGACAGCACGTCTGATGTTACTCAGGGCGGAGTAAATATGATGTTTAATCAGACACCTGTGTGGAATGAGCTTATTGACAATCAAAAGCTTTTAGAATCACAATATGATGTTTTAGCAGGAAGCTGGCCTAAGGATAAAAATGAGGTTGTAATTGTTGTTGATGAATATAACAGAATTGACGATTATGTTCTGTATTCACTGGGACTAAGGAGCATTGATGATTATAATAAATCGGTAGAGGCGATTGTCTCAGGAAATACTAAGGATATTCCTGACCAGGCGACAGAATTCAGTTTTGACGAGTTGTTGAACAGAACATATAAGCTTGTTATGACAAGCGACTATTTTAAAAAGCAAAACGGCGTTTGGTCAGATATGAGAAATGACGCAAAGTATATGAAATCAGTTTTGGATAAATCATTGGATTTAAAGGTTTCGGGTATTATCAGAATAAAAGACGGAGTTACGGCAACTGCATTCGGCAGCGGCGGAATAGGCTACAAAAAAGAACTGACAGACTATATTATTAATTCGGTAAATGCGTCAAAAATAGTTAAGGAACAGCAGTCCAACCCCGATATTAATGTATTCACAGGTCGGGAGTTCGGCGGTACTGACACTTTTGAGAATAATCTGACGGTTCTTGGAGTGTCAGATTTGGATGATCCGGTGTCAATACTTTTCTATGCAAAAGGATTTGACGAAAAAGAATCTTTAGTTAAAGTTTTAGACGACTATAACGGTTCCAGAAAGACGGACAGCGAAAAAGTTCAGTATACAGATTATGTGGGATTGATGATGAGCTCAATTACTACAATAATAAATTCCATATCATATGTATTAATTGCATTTGTTACGATTTCGCTTGTAGTTTCTTCTATTATGATAGGAATTATAACTTATATTTCTGTTCTTGAGAGAACAAAGGAAATCGGTATTTTGAGAAGTATAGGAGCGTCCAAGCGGGATATTTCACGGGTATTCAATGCTGAAACCCTTATCGTAGGCTTTACGGCAGGAATTATCGGTATATTTATTACTGTTTTGCTTGATATTCCGATAACAATGATCATAAAGCATCTTACAGATCTTGATATTGTAGCTATGCTTCCTGCGGCAGGAGGTATAATACTTGTTATAATCAGTATGCTCTTAACGCTTATTGCAGGTTTGATTCCGTCAAGAATGGCGGCAAAAAAGGACCCGGTAGTTGCACTTAGAACAGAATAATTTTTAAGATTTACCTTATAATAATTAAAGTTATTTTGTCAATAATATCAGATGTGTGTATAAATATATAAAATTTTCTAATAAATAAGTATTTTATTAAGACTAATTAAAAGTTGCATTTGCAACAGAATTGAAAAATTCAATATGGTATATTAATATACAGAAAACAACCTTAAATTGGGTAATATAAAACTAGTGAGGAGGAAATGCTTCATTTAAAGCATTAATTAAGCATGTCGGCAATTAAAATAACAGATAACTTATATTCAGTAGGAATTTTAAATCCTGCAATGAGAATTTTTGACGTAATAATGAGAACAGACTACGGAACTTCTTATAATTCATATATTTTAAAGGGAAAAGAAAAGACTGCGTTGATTGAAGTAAGCCACGCTAACTTTTTTGATTCATATTTGAACAATATAAAAGAGGTATGCGAGCCGTCAAGCATAGACTATATCATTCTAAATCACTGTGAGCCCGACCACAGCGGAGCATTAGCAGATATTTTAAAGCATTGCAATGCTAAGATCGTATGCACAAGAGCAGGCTCTAACTTTCTGAAAAACATCACTAACAGTGACAGCGTAGATTATATGATAGTCAATGACGGGGATACTCTTGATTTAGGCGGCGTTGAGCTGAAGTTTATACCTGCGGCGTTTCTTCACTGGCCTGATTCAATGTTCACATACTGTGAAAGCGAAAAAGTGTTGTTTTCCTGCGATGTGTTTGGCTGTCACTATTGCGAGCCGTATATGTTTGATAAGTTCATAGCTTATGACAAGTCGTATGAAATCGCATTAAAAGGTTATTACGACGTTATTTTCGGACCGTTCAAGTCATTTGTAACAGCAGGTATGAAAAAGATCGAGGGTCTTGAGTTTGACACTGTTTGTCCAAGTCACGGACCTATTCTTACAAAGAACGGCAAGCTTAATAGTGTATTAGAAAAATACAGAGAGTGGAGTTCTCAACCTAAAAAGGACAAGAAAGTCATCCCTGTGTTTTACTGTTCGGCATACGGAAATACCGCAAAAGCGGCTTGTGCCATAAGCAAGGGAATTTCTAAAGCTTCTGATGATTTGGAAACAAAGGTCTATGATATAAACGATTATGATTTAACTGAGCTTGCGAAAATTATAAATTCAAGCGACGCTTTCGCTATCGGTTCGCCGACAATAAACAGCGATGCGGTCGCACCTGTATGGTCGCTTATAAGTACTATTGATGCTATCAACAACCGTAAGAAAAAGGCTCTTGTATTTGGTTCTTACGGCTGGAGCGGAGAGGCTGTTCCAAACCTTATCGGCAGGCTAAAGGGAATAAAAAATGATGTATTCGGCGAAGGCTTTAAGTTCTGCTTTGTTCCGACTGATGAGGATTTAAAGGCTGCCGAAGACTTGGGAGAAGAATTTGCAAAAGCTGTTTTAGGCTAAGGATAAAGATTATAACACTGATGTGTTAATAATAAATAATATATTGAGGAGGAAAATATTATGGCAAAATGGATTTGTCCGGTATGCGGATATGTTCACGAGGGTGACACACCTCCGGAGAAATGCCCGCAGTGCGGAGTTCCGGGAGAGAAATTTAACAAGGCTGAATCGGCTGAAATCACATGGGCTGACGACCACAAGGTTGGCAGTGCTCAGGGATTGGATCCTGAGGTCGTTCAAGGTCTTAAAGATAATTTCAACGGTGAGTGTTCAGAAGTCGGAATGTATCTTGCAATGGCAAGAGTAGCATTCAGAGAGGGTTATCCTGAGGTAGGTCTTTACTACGAGAAGGCAGCTTATGAGGAGGCAGAGCACGCTGCTAAATTTGCAGAGCTTCTCGGCGAAGTTGTTACAGACTCTACTAAGAAGAATCTTGAACTCAGATATATGGCTGAGAACGGTGCCTGCGAAGGTAAGTTAATGCTCGCTAAGAAGGCTAAAGAGCTTGGATACGACGCTGTTCACGACACAGTTCACGAAATGGCTAAGGACGAGGCTCGTCACGGACGTGCTTTCAAGGGCTTGCTTGACAGATATTTCTCAGGTAAGTAAGTTACATAGTAAAGGTTAATTTAGAGGATAGGTAATCTATCCTCTCTGGGTGTAGATAAAGCCTTTTTAGGGGCATGCCCTGCAAGAGAGGGCTGCCCCTAAAAATATACTTTATATACACCCTGAGACCGAAGAATAATCTTCGGTCTTTTTTTGTGCTGTATTTGCAAGAATAATTACTTAGCTTGTGCTTTTCTGTTATTATAAAGAAAATTAACGATTGCCATAGCCACAATTAAAGCATATCCCAAAAAACTCCAAGCGTCGGGAATCTGGTTGAAAATAAAGAACGAGAAAAGGGTAGTAAAAATGATCTGCGTGTAGTCGTAGATTGAGATTTCTCTCGCAGGGGCGTATACATACGCAGCGGTAATTGTGAACTGTCCGCCTGCGGCAGACGCTCCGCAAAGGAGAAGAAATATTATCTGTTTGAGGGTCATAGGTGTGAAATTAAATATCAGATAGGGAAGTGTTACAAGGCAGGAAAAAGTCGAAAAGAAAAATACTATAAACGGACCTTTAACACCTCGGTTTCCCAAAACTCTTACAAACGTATACGCCACTCCTGCGGAAAATCCGCTGAATAAACCAATCAAAGAGGGGAGTAGATCGGCATTTATCAGCGAAGGCTTTATTACAAAAAGACTTCCGATAAACGCTATAAGAACTACAAGCCCCTGAAAAGGCGTAAACTTTTCTTTTAAGATAAAGTATGAGCAGAGTATCGCAAAGAACGGAGACATCTTGTTAAGTATTGACGCGTCCGACAATACAAGATGGTCCACAGCATAGAAGTTGCAGAGGATTCCTGCTGTTCCGAATGATGCACGAAGAATTAAATACTTAATATCTCCTTTATGAATCTTAAATGCGCTCTTATCACGAAGAAGTATGATAAGAGCAAATATAAGTGCAACGAAGTTTCTGAAAAAGCTTTTTTGAACAGACGGAATATCGCCTGCCAGCTTTATAAAAACTCCCATCAGACCGAACATAAACGCTGACAGGATTATATATATAATACCTTTGTATTTTGAATTAATATTTAATTTCAAAACATTTTCTCCTCGTTTATTTTAATACAGTAATAATATATTAGCACCAAAGCCTTGGTGTGTCAAACAGATATTAATTGATAATTGAGAATGGATAATGGACAATTAAGTATAAAAATAAAGGCGAACATAATTGCATTTCACAAAATTTGTTCGCCTAATTATTTTTACTTTTTATCTGCAAATAACCTTTGTCAATCTTTATAAAGGCACATTTCGCCGCTCACCGTTGCCCTGTTGATCCAAAGCCTCCTGTGCCCCTTGCAGTGTCCGAAAGCTCGTCTGCCTCAACAAATGATGCCTTTAAAAACGGTGCAATAACAAGCTGTGCAATTCTCTCGCCATCTGAAATGGTCTGCACTGTGTTTGAGTGGTTGTGAAGTGCTACCATTATCTCTCCTCGGTAATCAGCGTCAACAACGCCTACTTTATTTGCAGGGGCAAGACCTTTCTTTGAGGCAAGTCCCGAACGTGCATAAATAAGACCTGCATATCCCACAGGTATCTCCATAGAAAGGTATGTGTGTACCATAACAGTTTCGCCCGAAGCAATTTCCATGTCTCCGTCAGTAACTGCATATAGATCACAGCCTGCTGAAAAGTCCGAGCCGTAGGTCGGGATCACCGCACGGTCGTTGAGCTTTTTGATTTTTACTTCCTCAATTTTCATAATTTCTCCTGTTTGATTTATTCTTTATATCATATTAAGTCTGGGGTCGTCATCATTGATAACGCAAACCTTGCCCTCTTTAAGCGATTGCTGAACGTCGATTATTCTCTGATTTTCCGAGCCTCTGAACTTGATATTCAGATTCTTTTTTTCTTCGATAAACTCGCCGTCAACCAGTATGTCTATACAGGATAAAAGTTCTTTTGTACATTCGCAATTGACTTTGCTTTTTTTCGTTAGATCCTTGTCGAACAGATACCCCGAATAGCACCAGATGCTCTTTTGCGGGAACTCAGCTTTTACTCTTTTGACAAATGACGCAAGAGAGCGTTGGTTTTCGACCTCGAAAGGCTCGCCGCCCAAAAGCGAAAAACCGTCAATGTATTCAGGCTTCATCGCTTCAAGAATTTCATTCTCAACATCAGGGGTAAAGGGTTTTCCGTAATCAAAATCCCAAGTTTCGGGATTAAAACAGCCTTTGCAGTGGTGAGAACAGCCGCTTACGAACAGTGAGACCCTGACTCCCGGACCGTTTGCAATATCATATTTTTTTATTGTTGCATAATTCATATATGTTCTCCCTTGATATAAATATTACAGATGGAGAACTCTTGACTTGATTTCTTTAGTTTTACCGACATTCCAGAAGTTTTCGCCTAAATAACCGCAGGTTCTTCTGGTGACGTTCATCTTAGCGTGATCCTTGTTGTGGCACTGAGGACATTCCCACTCGTTGTCGTCGTTGATGATTATCTCGCCGTCATAGCCGCATGTCTGACAGTAGTCGCTCTTTGTGTTAAATTCAGCGTACTGAATGTTGTCATAGATAAATTTAACAGCGTTTGAAAGAGCTTTCAGGTTGTTTCTCATATTAGGGATCTCAACGTAGGAGATCGCTCCGCCTGAAGAAATTTTCTGGAACTGACTTTCAAATTTAAACTTGTCAAAAGCGTCTATATGTTCACGAACGTCAACGTGATATGAGTTTGTATAATAACCCTTATCTGTAACATCTTCAATTGTTCCGAATTTTTCTTTGTCTATTCTTGCAAAGCGGTAGCAAAGTGATTCAGCAGGAGTGCCGTAAAGAGCAAATCCTATGCCTGTGTCTGCTTTCCACTTATCACAGGTCGACCTTAATTTATTCATAAGTCTGAGTGCAAAATCAAGACCCTCCGGTTCTGTCTGAGGAACGCCCTTCATCAGTTTAGTAACCTCGTAAAGACCGATGTATCCGAGAGAAATTGAAGAATATCCGTTCATAAGATATTTGTCAATTTTTTCGCCTTTTTTAAGTCGTGCGATAGCGCCGTACTGCCAGTGGATAGGAGAAACATCACTCTTTGTTCCCATTAGCGCATTGTGCCTGCACATAAGAGCTTCATAGCATAATTCAAGACGCTCGTCTAGAAGCTTCCAGAACTTTTCTTCATCGCCCTTTGCAATTATACCGATTTGCGGCAGATTGAGAGAAACAACGCCCTGATTGAATCTTCCTTCAAATTTGTAGTTGCCGTTTTTGTCCTTCCATGGTGCTAGGAAAGAACGGCATCCCATAGGCGAAAATACGTTACCCTCGTAATTTTCACGCATCTTTTTAGCTGAAATGTAGTCAGGATACATTCTCTTTGCCGAGCACTTAACAGCAAGCTGAGTCAAATAGTCGTACTTTCCGCCCTTTAAGCAGTTATTCTCGTCAAGAACATAGACAAGCTTAGGAAATGCAGGCGTAACGTAAACGCCCTGTTCGTTCTTTATACCTTGAAGTCTTTGCTGTAAAATCTCTTCAATGATCATTGCGTTTTCTTCAATGTATTTATCATCTTCTTCAAGGTGTAAGAACAATGTAACAAACGGTGACTGACCGTTTGTGGTCATCAGTGTGTTAATCTGATACTGAATGGTCTGAACACCGGATTTAAGCTCGCTTTTAAGACGTTCATCAACAAGCTTGTCAATGGTTTCCTGAGGGGTGTTCTTTCCGCAGGCTTTTTTGATAGCCTTTTCAAACTTGTCCTTTGATCTTCTAAGATATTTTCCCAAATGCTTTAAATCAACAGATTGTCCTCCGTATTGGCTTGAAGCAACAGCGGCAATTATCTGAGTAGTGATGGTACAAGCTACCTGAAAGCTTTTAGGACTTTCAATAAGTTTACCGTTCATAACAGTACCGTTATCAAGCATATCGCCGATATTTATAAGACAGCAATTGAAAATAGGCTGAAGAAAATAATCTGCGTCATGAAAATGGAATATACCCTCCTCATGAGCCTTTGCCAGTTTCTCAGGAAGCAGAACTCTGTTTGTTAAATCCCTTGAAACCTCGCCTGCTATATAGTCTCTTTGAGTAGATGCAAGAATAGTATTTTTATTTGAGTTTTCCTCAGCAAGCTCTTTATTCTCGTTCCTGATAAGACTTAAAATTGAATCGTCTGTTGTATTTGCTTTACGAACCAATGCTCTCTGATAACGATAAATAATATAAGTCTTAGCAAGTACGAAAAGCTCAAACTCCATCAGCTTTTCTTCAATAATATCCTGAATGTCTTCAACAAGCATTCTTTTTTTGTTTTTTCCTTCAATGTAGGTCAAAATAGACTCGATCTGCGTATCTGTTGCCCTCTCATTTTCCGCTACTTCAGCATTTGCCTTTTTTATAGCGATAACGATCTTGCTGCGATCATAATCTACACTGCTTCCGTCTCTTTTTACAACCTTCATAGCTGCCATCTCCTTATAAACATCTTATTATTTGTTTTCTCTCTTTATATATTTTTGTGTATGCAATAGTTATAGTTGTTTTGTATTATTATTTTACGAGATTGATATAAGTATATGATTTTTATTTCGTTATGTCAGTTGCAAATGCAACTATTTTAATAATAAATACAATATATAGTGATTTTTTATGGAAAGAATACATATAACTAGTGGTTTAATAACCATTCAAAATTAACTAAATGTTCTTAAATTGTAGATTGTATACAAAAATCGCACATAAAGTTTGGGCAAGTTTTTTTAACAAAGGTAAATTTCAAATTGTTGCAATTGCAACTGTTATATGATACTATAAAAATATAATAATATTTTTAAAGAATGGAATGTTAATAATGCCTGAAACAAAAATATTTGATAACATAACTGAAGATGAGATAAACAAGATGAAAAATTGTTTTAAAGCAGTGAATAGAAAATACATTGAGGAGGAGAGAATTAATAATATTGAAGACGGGAGTTTAGGAATTGTATTATCAGGGGTAGTTGAAATTATCAGATTTGATTTTGACGGCAACAGAACTATTTTAGAACGCATAAATGAAAACGGAATATTCGGGAGACTGTTTTTCTCACAAATTGACGAAGGCGATGTACAGATTATTTGTGCAACTGATACTGAGGTTATGTTTGTAGATTACGAACATTTAGTAAAGCAGTGTCATAATGCTTGCAGTCATCATAGCACACTTATAAGAAATATGCTCTCAATAGTATCTGAAAAATCCATAAAACTAAGTAACAGGGTAGAGGTTCTTAGTCAGCGAACGCTTAGGAAAAAGCTAATTACATATTTTAATATGATTTCAAAAGAAACAGGCAAGAAAAGTATAGTTATACCGTTTTCTTTAAGCAATCTTTCTGATTATCTTTGTGTTGACAGAAGTGCAATGCTGAGAGAAATGAAAAAAATGCGTGATGAGGGACTTATTGATTCTCACGCTAAGAAGGTAACTATACTATATGATCAGACTATGTATTAAATATAGATACTTTTTTTAGTAGAACTTTAACACTGTATATTTTTGATGGTAATAAACAGATAACGGTTGATTAAAAGCTGTACACTTTTTAGGGTAAAAAGGTACGGCTTATTTTTTATAAAATATTATTTAACAAATATATTTTTAAAATACCTCTTGACAAGATATACTATGTATGATATAGTATTGTGTGTAAGGAGGTGTTTGGATGGATGCACAGCTTAAACACGGACTTTTAGAGGTATGCGTTCTGACAGCGCTTTTTAAGGAGGATTCATACGGTTATCGAATTATAAAGGATACAAGTCCTTATATAAAAATATCTGAATCAACCTTGTATCCCATTTTAAGGCGTTTAGAATCGTCAAACTATCTGAGCGTGTATTCGGTGGAGCATAACGGAAGGCTGAGAAAATACTACAAGATAACTGATATGGGAAAAAAGAAAATAGAGGAATTTCTAGAAAGCTGGGACGAGGTTATGAACATCCATAATTATATTGTCACAGAAACGAGGGGGAATGCAGAATGAATAAATCTGAATTTTTAAATTTGCTTGAAAGCGAGCTTGAAGAACTTCCGGACAGCGAGATAAAAAAGTCATTGACCTATTATTCTGAAATGATCGACGACCGTGTTGAGGACGGTGAATCAGAGAGCGATGCGGTTGCGTCTTTAGGCAGTATTGATGAAATCTCAAAGAGCGTTATTTCACAAACACCTCTGTCAGAACATACAGAGAAACCTGTTAAGCAAAAAAACAGATTTAGCTTACCCGTTATAATTCTGCTCATATTGGGCTCTCCGATATGGCTGTCGATACTTTTGGCATTGTTTTCGGTAATAATATCTTTATATGCGACAATAGTGTCAATAATTATAGCAATGTATTCTGTTGTTGCCGCGCTTTTACTGGGAGGAGCGGCGGCTGTTCTTGGCTCACCGATTATTATGTATACAAACATACATACAGGAATTGCTTTAATAGGCGCAGGATTTATCATGTTCGGACTTGGTATTTTTTCGGCTTACGGTACGGTAATTCTTTCAAAGCTGATTATTAAATTCACCTATTTTATAGTAGATAAAATTAAGTATGCAATTATTAAATTAAGATCAGCTAAAAGTTCACAACAAATGGAGGGTGATTTATATGTTCAAAAATTATAAAATATGGTTTGCGATAGCAGGAATTTTTATTGTTACAGGTATTTTGCTTTGCACACTAATGCTTTCAGTAAACGGTTTTGATATTTCAGCCTTCAACACGGAATCTGAAAGAGTAAAAAAAGAGTATAAAATATCAAGAGATAGTGCAATAAATCTGACTATTGAGACCCGTGACAATGATATAATACTCAAAAAAACTAAAGAAAGTGAAATAAAGGTTACTTGCTATGAAAGTGAAGAACTGACATATGATATAATTAACGCGGAATTAGATAAAAATCTGAAAATATCAGAAAAGGACAACAGAAAATGGTATCAGAAGATTGATGTTAATTTTGGTGTACAGGAAACTCCGCTTATAGTTGAAATACCGGATAAAAACTGGGAAAAAGTAAAAATATCAACCTCTAGTGGGGATATAAAGCTATTTGATTTTAGTTCAGGTGATTTTTCTATAGAAACAATGAGCGGAAATATAACTGCTTTTGATATGAATACAACTAAATTAAATATCGGGGCTTCAAGCGGAGATATAAATATAAAGAATTATTTTATAACCGAAGAGCTTACAATAGATACTTCTAGCGGAGAAACGAATATTTCAGAGGGTTATGCAAATGATATGAAAATAGTTTCATCCAGCGGAGATATAAGGCTTTCTGAAACGAGTTCGATAGAAAGCAGAATAGAAACTTCAAGCGGCAATATTATAGGGCGTATATTAAATTACAACGGAACCATCAAGTTTATTGCAGAAAGCCAAAGCGGAGATGTTTTTGTTCCATCAACTGATAAAGATGGAGAAAAATTATTTTCTGCTGTTACCAAAAGCGGTGATATAATGATTTCATATGCAGAATAATATATAACAGCAAAGCCGTACATTTTCAAAAGAGAAAATGTACGGCTGAATTTTTACTACTTATCAAAGCTGGGGTTAAAAGCATAGAAGTTTTTAGCGTCAAGACCGTCTTGAACCATGCGGAGACCTTCGTTTTGACAAAAAATATCACATATTTAGAACTGCCGATTAAATTCTATAGTGAAATTTCAGCATGAGAACGGAAAAGATTTAGGTGTCGCTGTTATTTGCATATTTAAAACATATACAAAGGAATCTATAATAGAAAACACTATCCGGACTACCGCATCATCAGATGACGGTAGTTTTTCTTTTAATAAACTAATGTGTTGAGTTTGGATAATCCGTGAGGTAAAAAGAACAATGGATTTTGCACTCTTCGAGGAGTAAATTATCGTAAACATTTTATTGATGTTTGAGTACTATGACTACACCTATGACAATGGCAAACTGAATCTTTCAGGTTACTTAATTGAAAATGTTCATTCTATATCCATTGAATAAACGGAATAATATTTTAAAATATGAAATAATTTGACAAATAAATAAATAAAGAGTATATTGATTATTGCTCTAAAAGTAAATAGAGCTTTTATACATTAAAAAACTAAAAAAGCCTATTTAAAACAAATAAGCTTTTCGTAGAATATTATGTTGTACGAAAAAA